>JAQYPI010000074.1 GCA_028726925.1 Caryophanales bacterium
GCGGGGTTGCGGTACATCATGCCGCTTGCGACGACGATCGCCATCATGACGATGACCCCGGCAAGCTCATTCAAATGGAAAAAAAGCGGGATGAACGGAAGGGCGACCGCGCAGAGGAAGGTGCCGATCAAGATGAAGGGCATGCGCTTCCCGATCTTCGTGTGCGTCTTGTCGCTCAATCTCCCGAAGATCGGCATGAGGATGAGGGCCGCGACGTTATCGAGAGCCATCATGATGCCGACGAGGTACTGGACTTTCTCGCTGTCGGCCGTCGGGTCGAGGGCGAAGGCGTCGCAGAAAAGCTGGCTTAAGAACGTCGGGCACCAGGAGTCGTAGATCTGCCACATCAAGAGGATGCCGAAAAAGGCGAACCCGATGAGCATCGTCCGTTTCACGTTCAAGCGAAACGGGGCGGTGGTTGCTTGTGTTTCCATAGTCTATTTCCTTTGTTCGTGAAGTAATGGTAACAGGGAAGGGGGCAAACTGAAAAGAAAAATCGGCGGTAAACCCTTTGGAATTTCGACAACTTTCAACGGAGTGTACAAAAAAAGAGGGGGATACCCTCTTAGTCGTCGTCTTCTTCGGCATCGACCGCGTCGAGGTGGACGCTCACGGGGTCGTTTTTGTGGATGACCCGGTCGAGGGCCCCCGCGAGGGGGTAATAGACCGGGATGAGGAGGAAGAGCACCCAGCCCGGATGCCAAAACGTCCATCCCCAGGAATAGAGGCTCGAGGTGATGCCAAGGCCGACATAGACCGCGACGATGAGGATGGGCAGGGCGAAGGGGCTGAAGCGCTTCTTGCCGATGCATTCGACGACGGACCCAAGGACGATCGCGTAGAGGAAGGCGACCCACCCGACGGCCCAGCCGGCCCCGTGCTCGGTCCAGAAGAAGCCAAGGAGGACATAGGCGATGACCGCGCCGAAGAGGAAGATCGGCCAAAGGATTTCCTTGATGATCTCGAAACGCGTCTTTTCCTTTTCCTTGACGCGCACCCCGTCGAAGCCGACGTGGACGTCATCCCCTTCCTCGGGGTCGTGGACGGTGACGCCCTTCGCGGAGATGTGCACTTCGGTCCCATCCTCGCTTTTGACGTGGATCCCCGAGGGGCCGATGTGGACGGAGTCGTGCCCGGCTTTTTCTTCCTTGTCGGCTTCTTTGGCTTCTTGGGCTTCTTCCTTCGCGGCTTCTTCTTCCTTCTTTTCTTCTTCCGCGCGTTTCTCCTCTTGCTCCCGGGCGATTTCCTCGACGGGCTCGTCGGTGTTCAAGAGGTCGTCAAGAGACACCCCATAGAGCTTGGCGAGGCAGATGAGGTTATCCGTGTCGGGGGAAGCTTCCGCGCGTTCCCATTTAGATACCGCCTGGCGGGAGAGGCCAAGCTTTGCCGCGAGCTGCTCTTGGCTGAGGCCGTTCTTCTTGCGGAGGTTCACGAGGCGGTTGGCGATTTCGATGTTCATGGTTTCGTTCCTTTCGTTCTTGCCATCATTCTGCGGTTGCGGGGCGCAAGTTGCCTAGAAAGTCTGCTTTTCAGCGGTGGCAACTTTTGGTTGCATGGTCCATTATCGCGCAAAAACGGGCTTCAGGAACCTTGTTTTTCGCGCATTTCGGGGTAGATGTAGGTCCCTTCCTCCTTGAACCGGCGGTGTTCTTCCTTGCGGCGGTACGCGGGCAAGGAATCTTCGTATCGGCGTTGTTCGATGCGCATGCGAGCCTTCCACATGAACAGGGAGTTCCACGTGTTGAAGCGCTCGAGCATCTTGTCGAAGGGATAGCCCGCGAGATCCCCGAGCCGGGTGCCCCCGAAGAGGAAGGCGAAAAGGAAGAGCGTAGAAAGGGCACTTAGGAGGACGAGGTAACGGCTATGCCCGCCGAATCGAAGGAGGAAATGGAGGCAGAAAGCGAAAACGGAAGCGAGGAGGGAATAGACGAAGAAGGGGAGGAACACCTTCTGGAAATAAGGGCCGCCATAAGCTTCGCGCAGGCGGTGGGTCCGCAAGAAGGCATAGACGAGGGAAAGGACGGGGAAAAGCAAGGCCCCGTAATGAAGCGGGGTGAAGCTGAGGCCGACGCCGAGGGCCAGGAACAGGATTGAGAAAAGGATGTTGAGCGTGGCCTTGCCCTTGCTAAGCAACAAGAAGGCGTAAACGCAATAAGGCAACACGAACGCGGCGAATAGGAGAGTCACCAAGAAGGGATAGATGAGGAAGGGCGATACGCCATAATGGGCGCGGATGGCCGGGGCCATCCCAAGGAGGACGGTCGCGGGCACGACGAGGAGGAACGAAAGGATGCCACCAAGGCGGTAAGGCGGGATATCGTAACGCGCCTTGCGGGGGAAGGAAAGGGCGTCGAGGTAATTCCTCTCCTGCTTGCCGATGCCAGTTTGAGCCCGGTAGAAATCGCTAAGGCACGGGAAGAACGTGAGGAGGACGAGGCTGATCGACTTGATATCCATGAGGAAGAAATCCGTCGTCTCGGTCATCCCGTGCACCCAAAGGACGAGGGCGCAGATGAGGAGGGTGACGGAAAGCTCGTTCTCCTTCCGCATCTGCAGGAAGAGGCAAACGAGGAAATAGGTGAGGATCGCGGTAGATAGGATGAGCCCGGCGACCCCGGAACGCGCGATGATGTCGACGATGCCGTTATGGGTCCAGAAGATGTCGTGCCTGCCATAGGTGAAGGCCCCGACCACGTAATTCACGTTGCGATAGCCAAGGCCGAAGATCACTTTGATGGGGGTGTCAAGGCAAGCGAGGGTCGTCTCCCAGATCTCGATGCGGGCATCGAAGGTGCCGAATTGCTTGACGGAGCGGGCGAGGGTTCGAGCGTAAGTCGGAAGGGGCTCGAGGAAGGAAAAGACGTCCGTCTTGATGCAAAGGATGAGGGCGACGGCGCCAAGAAGGACGGTTGAAAGGAAGGTAATGTTCCGGACGGGGTGCGAGCGAACCGTCATGATGAAGCGGTAGAGGCCATAGACCGCGAACACGACGAGACCGAGGACCAAGGACGTCTTGGAAAGGACGAAGACCTCGACGAAGGTGAAGACGAGGATGAGGAAATACCAAAGGAGGCTCGGGACGTGGGAATTCCAAAGGGCGCAGGAAGCGACCGCGAAAAGGAGGAGCGTGCCGAACGTGTTGCGGTTGTTCCAAAAGCTCTTGAGGACCTGGGAGCTGAGCGTCCCCTCGGGCTGGAAATAGGAGGCGATGACGTCCCATTCGCAGACGAGCGAATAGATGATGCCCGCGAGGGCAAGAAGGATGAGGACCGCGGCCGCGAAGAGGGAGACTTTGTTCCCTCGGGTGCAACGGGGGCCGAGGACGAAGCACGTGTACATGAGGAGGACGCTAACGAAGAAGGAAAGGAAATTCCGAAGCATGTCCATGTCCCCGACGACGAGGACATAATCGTTTTTCTCGAATGGCGTTTCCGCGGGGAAGAGGAAAATGCCGACGGCACCGCATAGGAGGAACAGGAAGAGGAGGATGTCGAGCCACCAGGGCTCCTTGTAATGGAAATACTTCTTCCCGAAGCAAAAATAGGAGAGGAAGGCCAAAAGAAAAAGCCCGAACGTCACGAGATATTCGAGGTCTGTCATAAGATCCAAAGGAAATCCTTCGTTGAAGACCGAGATCTCGTTGATGAAAAAGGCGCCGATCCCGATCACGGTGAGAAAGAAAAGGGCCGAGATCGCGTAAGGACCCGGCTTCCGTTTCTTGTTCGCATCGTTCCCCATGGGGCTATTCTAGCCTCTTTTCCCCAAATGGGGAAGCAGGCTTTTCTTGGGTGCTCGCCCTGCGCGTTATCACATTTTGGCCTTTTATCCGCCTTTCCTTGCCGGCGCGACCCTTTTTTCCGCTGAATTTTTTTGGATGGGACGGCAGGGCCATTCACCAAGGTTCGTTTCCGGAATGATGGTAAAGGATTCTCCATCCCGAGAAAAACCCCGTTTTCCCATGGATTATTCTAATTAATGGCGGGAATAGCAGTACAAATAAATAACCTTTTCCAATGATGACGACGGGGTT
>JAQYPI010000075.1 GCA_028726925.1 Caryophanales bacterium
ATCCTTACGGGCATCCCCTCGTTCCGTTTCGACAAATCCGTCCTGAAGGGCATCCACGAGGACCTTCTCGCCCTCGGGGCGTCGTTCTCGTTCCAGACACCCATCGGGGAAATCAACCCCCTTTCTGCCCTCTTTTCTTCCTTTGACCGCGTCGTCCTCGGGGTCGGGGCGAGCAAGGAGAACCTCCTTTCCTTCCCCAAAGCAAAAGGGATTATCGGGGGGCTATCGTATCTTTCCGAAGGCGAAAAGAAGGAACCCCTGGATCATGTTTACGTCATGGGGGGCGGGAACGTCGCCCTCGACTGCGCCCGCCTCGCCAAAAGCAGACATGGGAACGCCACGATCCTCTATCGCCGCGACGAGGCCTCGATGCCCGCGAGCCGCGACGAGATCGAGGCGGCGATTCAAGAAGGGGTGGTCCTTTGCCCCTTGAAGACCGTCCAAGACGTCGTGATTCAGAATGGCATTCTCACGGAAATCGTGACCGTCTCGATGTCCCTCGGGGAAGTGGACGCCTCGGGCCGGAGATCACCCAAGGAGATCCCGGGAAGCGAGGAAACCCTGCCCGCGGATAAACTGATCCTGGCCACGGGAGAGAAACCAGATCTCGCGAAAATCGACCCACGTCTCGCCTCTTTTTCTGATTCCGTGCCCATGGAAGGCCTCTTCCTGAACGGCGACTGCGCCTATGGGGCGAAGAACATCGCCCGCGCGATAAAAAGCGCGAAAGAGGTGTTCCAAGCTATCGAAGAATCTTTTTAAGGCAAGCCTTAACCAACGGGATTAGCACTCAACACTTGCGAGTGCTAATTTTTGTGCTAGACTATCCTTGCCTTGGGAATCAAGGTCATTCATAGGAGGTCATCATCATGGAATTCACACAAATGGGACCGGAAGATTACAGCAAGGACCCAAACGTCCTCGATAAATTCGGCAGGAACATGAACGAGCTCGTCTCCTCGGGCAAGCTCGATCCCGTCATCGGGAGGGACGAGGAGATCCGCAAGGTCATCCAGGTCCTCGCCCGCAAAAGCAAGAACAACGTCGTTCTCCTCGGGGAACCGGGCGTCGGCAAGACCGCGATCCTTGAGGGGCTCGCGGAACGCATCGTCAAGGACGACGTGCCCGCCTCCCTCAAAGGGAAGGAAATCTACGAGCTCGACATGGGCGCCCTCGTGGCAGGGGCTAAGTACCGCGGCGAGTTCGAGGAACGTCTGAAAGCCGTCCTCAACAAAATCAAGGAATCAAACGGCAAAATCATCCTCTTCATCGACTAGATCCACCTCATCGTCGGGGCGGGGAACGCCGAAGGATCTTTGGATGCCTCGAACATGCTCAAGCCGCTACTCGCCCGCGGGGACATCGAGTGCATCGGGGCCACGACCCTCAACGAATACCGCAAATACATCGAGAAGGACCGCGCCCTCGAACGGCGCTTCCAGCCGGTCATGGTCGGCGAGCCAAGCGTCGCGGACACCATCTCGATCCTGCGCGGCCTAAAGGAACGCTTCGAGTCGTTCCACGGCGTTTCCATCACCGACGGGGCCCTCGTCTCCGCGGCGACCCTCTCGAACCGTTACATCACGAACCGCTTCCTCCCCGACAAGGCGATCGATTTGCTCGACGAGGCCTGCGCCTCCATCAAGGTCGAGATCGAAAGCATGCCGACGGAGCTTGACGAATCAAGCCGCAAGATCCGCCAGCTGCAGATCGAGAAAGTCGCCTTGCAGAAAGAGACGGACGAAAGCTCGAAGAAGCGTCTTGCCGCCCTTGAGGAAGAATTGAAACAAGAACAGGCCTCTTTCGACGCCATGAAGGCGAAATGGGACGAGGAGAAGAAGGGAATCGCCGAAGCCAAATCCCTCAAGGAACGCCTCGAGAAGGCCCGTTTCGAGTTGCAGAACAAGTTCCAGGCCGGTCAGACCGACGGCCTTGACCCCGCCCAGACCGAACAAAACATGCTCGCCCAGAAAACCACCGTGCTCACGCTGGAAGAGCAGCTCCGCGAAGAGA
>JAQYPI010000076.1 GCA_028726925.1 Caryophanales bacterium
GATCGAAAAATGCGTCGCCCGCGGCATCAACGTCATCACCACCTGCGAAGAGGCCATCTACCCCTGGACCACCGACGCGATGGAAGTCGCGCGCCTCGACAAGCTCGCCAAGGAGACGGGCTGCACGATCACGGGCTCTGGCATGCAAGACCTCTACTGGATCAACATGGTGAGCTGCGCGGCCGCCGGATGCAACTCCATTAAGAAAATCAAGGGCGCCTATTCCTACAACGTCGACGAATACGGCCTCGCCCTCGCGAAAGCCCATGGCTGCGACCTCACGCCCGAGGAATTCGAGAAGACCCTCGCCCATCCCGCCGAAGTCGTTCCTTCCTATGCCTGGAACGCCGCCGAGGCGATGGCCTCGAAGCTTGGCCTCACGATCGTCTCGATCGAGCAAAAGAACGTCCCCTACATCATCGACCACGACCTCGAGTCCGCGACCCTTGGCAAAGCCATCAAGGCCGGCCGCTGCATCGGCATGTCCGCGGTGGTTACCATCAAGACCGCCCAAGGCATCGAGATCGAGGAAGAGACGATCGGCAAGGTCTATGGGCCGAATGACGGGGATATGTGCGATTGGTGGATCGAGGGCGAGCCGAACCTCGAATACCACGTGGTGAAGCCCGCGACCGTCGAGCACACCTGCGCGACCGTCGTGAACCGCATCCCCTCCCTCATCAAGGCTCCCGCGGGCTACGTGACCTGCGACCAGCTCGAGGAAATGCGTTACCTCGCCTATCCGATGGAACTCTACCTCCAAGACTAAGCGCTTCTTGGTTTCCTTTTGGGCACCCGCCTCCCGTCATTTACGGGGGAACGGTGCCCTTTTTTGGCAATTTCCCCTTTCCAAAAAAATGGATTTTCTCCTAAAATGTTTCCTATGGAAAACATCTCCGCGATCGTCGGGAGCAATTTGGCCGCCCTCCGCAAAGCCAAGGGCATGACCCAGCAAGAGCTCGCCCTCGAGGTCCATTACAGCGATAAATCCATCTCCAAGTGGGAACTCGGGTACAGCACCCCAAGCGTCGACGTCCTCATGGACTTCGCCGCCTATTTCGGCGTGTCCCTCGAATACCTCGTGACGGAACATGGGGAAGGGGAAGCCAAGGAACTTTTGGACGCGAACGCCGCGAAGGACCCGATCACCGCGAACAAGTTCTCGGTCCTCGGCCTCACCGTCATGGTCGTCGTCCTCATCGACCTCTCGATCTTCTTTTCCGAGCTCTTCTTCCGTAAAACGCCGGCCGATTACAACGTCTATAGCATTTTGCCTTGGATGGTTCCGGTTTCCTGCCTCATCGCCGCCTTCCAGGTGCGCGCCTTCTTCCATAACCGCGTTGCCGTGACGGTCCTCATGAGCGCTTTCGTCTGGACGCTACTGCTTTGCTTCTGCCTCCAATTCGCGGTTTTCTCGTCCACGACCGAGGGCATTTGGGTCATCCTATTCGTCGGGATTCCCATCCAAGTCATTCTCATCATCCTCGCGAACTGGAAGAAAACGACCAAAAAAAGCAAGGAGCCATCGAAATAATCCCGGGTTCTCCAAATCGGAGAACCCTTTTTCTTGATATTCAAGAAACCCAATTTGCCCTTGGAGAAGGAAAGCGAGGGCCCTTTCCCGTATAATGCCTATTAGGCATTCCCTTGCCTTTTTTGCGCATGAAAAGAACGTCCCACTTTCTAGGCTTCATCACGCTCGCCCTCGCGGGGCTTCTTTCCTCGTGCCTCCCGGTTTCTCGAAGCGCGGAGAATGCGGTGGAGGAACCTTCTTCTACGGAGCCTTCCTCTTCCATCATCTCCTTGAGCGGGGAAGAGGCCAAGACGCATTTCCTCGAGGATTTCTCGGCCCTCGTCCAAGGCGGGGTGACCTTGACTCTCGACGAGGCTTTTTATAGCGTCGACGCGAAAGCCGAGGGCAAGGAAAACCGGATCGATTTCTCGGGGGCATCCCTTTCCTTTGCCTTCGATTCCTTGAGCCTCCACGACTTGCATCTATCCTTGGACGCCCCTTTAACCTACAACGGCGTCTCCCGATATCTAGGGGCCTACATCCACGACGACTGGCTCTATTTCCGGGTGGGATTCCCTTCTTCCCCGACCGACGAGGGATTCAATGGTCCTTCCATGAAATACAAAGTGTCCCTCGCTTCCTACACGGGGGAATACGATTCCGAGGTCAACGGGGATTTCTTCTACGAATACGGCAACCTCTCGTGGGTCTACGACGAGATCGATGCCATTTTGTCGACCGATACTTCTTCCGCCCCATCCGAGGAACAGGCCTCGACCGAAGAGACGAAAATCGAGCCCGAGACGGTGAAAGAAAGCCTATCGGGCATCACCGAATCCTCCGTGGATGGCAAGCCCTATTTCTCCTGGAACCTCCGCCTCAAGGAGGGCGGGGACGTCTATCCGATTGGGCTCAGGGCCAC
>JAQYPI010000077.1 GCA_028726925.1 Caryophanales bacterium
CCTGATCGGACAAGGGCTTCTTGAGGATGAGGGCAAGCAAGGAAGGAGCGTAGAAGAAAGCTAAGGCGACCAGGAGACCATAGATGCCATAGCTCGCCCGAAGGAAATAGGGGAACCATTGGACGCTCATGCCGGTATGGAAGGCTTCATAGACGTCGACCCCGTATCCAAGGCCGATGACCGCGATGGGCAGCAAGGCGAAGAGTTTCTTCGCCCCCGGGAGGCGCAAGCAAAGCAAGACCAAGAGGATGTAGAAGAGGTCCGTGAACGGGTTGCTCGGCACCCCTTGCCCCATCCCGTAGATCGCGATGGCGCTTCCGGCCTCGACGACGAGATAGATGGCGCCGATCCTCATCGCGTAACGCAAGGGATTGTGGGTATGCCGCACCCCCTCGGCGAGGAGGAAAAGGAAGAGGGGGAAGGAAAGGCGCCCGATGCCGCGAAGGAGCATCCCGACACTCTCATTCCCGCCATAGACGAGCATAAAGGCCCCCACGTGGTCCACGGTCATGAGGATCATCGCGAGGAGCTTGAGCCAAAATCCATCGAGAGGCAGCCGTTTCATGTCTTATTCCCCCATCGAGGCGAAGACGCTCAGGCAGTTGTTGAGCGCGTGGGCGACGAACCCGCCCGCGAAGCCGCCTTTATCGTAAGCAAAGCCCAAGGAAAGCCCTGCGAAGAGATAGCTTGGGAGGTTATAGAACTCGACGGCGAGGGCCTCGGGGTTTCCGAAGGCCTCGAAATCGAAATGGATGAGGGCGAACACGAGCGCGGAACCGACGTAAGCGACGACCTTGCCGAAACGCCCCGCGAAGGAAAAGAGGCCGACGCGGTAGGTGAGTTCCTCGCAGAAGGGGCCGACGAACCCGAAGATGAGGAGGCTAAGGACCGGATAGCCCTGGATGATGACGTCGAGGGTCCCTTGGTTCGCGTTGGTCGCGTATTCCATCCCAAGCGCGGCCAAGATGACCTGCAATAGGATGCCATAGACGATCCCGAAGGCGTATTGGGCGGCGAACGCCGCGAGTCCCCAAAGGTAGCCTTTCGCGGAGGCAAACGACTTCAGGGTTTTCTTCCACCCGTCCCATAGGCAAAGGGACAAGGCCAGGAAAAGGACGGCATAGGCGATGAAATGGAGGGGGCCAAGGTAAGGAGCCGAGGAGAGGAACGCCTCGAGCTCGGCCTTGCTCCAAGCGGGATCCGCCCCTTGGAGGTAGAGAATCTCGCTTACGACGAGGGCGATGACCTGAAAGCCCATCCACCCGAGGAAGAACAAAAGGATCTGGCGCCAGAAAGGCAAGACGACGAATTGGTCGAATTTCCGGCTCGAAGGATCCTCGTTGCTTTTTAGGCAATGCGGGCAAGCGGAGAGAAGGGAATCGTAGGTCTTGCCGCAATGGGGGCAAACGCTAGGATGGAAGTGCGTCTTCATGGGAATTAGGCTACCACAATTCCCCTTTCCTGGGATAGGGAAAACGGGGATAATGGCCCCATGAAGCACGTCCTCGAGATCTCGCGCGGCACCTCGTCTATGCTCCTTTCCCGCTTCGAGGCGATGCTTTTCCCTGTTCAAAGCGAAGAAGAAGTCCCCGCTTGCCTCGACGCCCTCAAGAAAGCCTTCCCCAAGGCGGACCATTACCCCTATGGCTATGTCCTCAAGGGCCGCAGCAAGTCGAGCGACGACGGCGAGCCCGGGGGCACCGCCGGAAGACCGCTTGCCTCGCTTCTAGAAAGCGAGGGCATCGAAGGATTGCTCGCCGTCGCGCGCTACTTCGGGGGCACCAAGCTCGGGACGGGGAATCTGCGCCGCTGCTTCGTCGACGCTGGGAAAGACGCGATATCTAAGGCCCGTTTGGCTAAGGAAGAAGAGCGCTTCCGCTACCGCCTCGTCGTCTCTTACGCCGACTTCGAGACCTTGCGCCGACTCTCGTCACGCCACGATTTCGAGATTTCCGAAGTCGAATACGGCGAAGAAGTCGCAACAACCATCCTTTCCCGTGGTAAACTGAAAGGCGTCCTCGAGGCGATCGGCATCTTCGATCCCGCCCTCGGGAAGGAAGAGCGCGTCATCGTGCTCTCGGAGTGTAAATAACATGAACCAACTCGAATACCAAACCCGCCGGAAACGGCTGCTCGACCGGATGGAAGAAGGGAGCCTCGCCCTCGTCTTCTCCGGCTATCCCAAAATCAAAAGCGAGGATGAGGAATACCCCTTCGAAGCCAACCGCCATTTCTATTACCTGACCGGCATCGACCAGCAGGATTGCGTCCTCATGCTCGTCGCTAACGCGGGGGAACGCAAAGAATTCCTCTTCGTCCCGCCCTTCGACGAGGTGAAGGCCAAGTGGTACGGCAAGCGCCTCTCCGTTGAGGAAGCCCGCGAGATCTCGGGCGTGCGCAACGTCCTCATCGCGACCGCCCTTCAAGGCCGCCTGCACACGGAATTAAGCGGCTCCTATAGCGATTTCGGGTCCGTCGACAAGGTGTATCTCGACCTCGCCAAGGAAACCAAGATCGGCGAGGATCTCTTCTCAAAGGAATACGCGGATTCTCTCCTCGGAAAATACCCGGGCCTTTCCGTCTATCCCATTCAACCCCTCATGATCGCCCTCCGCAGCCGCAAATCCAAGGCCGAGGCCGAAGCCTTCCGCGCGGCCTGCGACACCACGAACCTCGGCATCCGCGCCCTCATGGCGGCCATCCGCCCCGGGGTCAAGGAATACGAGCTCGCGGACGTCTTCGCCCACGTCATCAACGACGACAACGGCTATAACGGCATCTCGTTCAACACGATCATCGCAAGCGGCCCCCACGCCTGCACCCTCCATTACCCGCGCCCCTTGGGCGAATGCAAGGATGGCGACCTCGTCCTCTGCGACCTCGGCGCCCGCCACGAAGGCTACTGCGCGGACGTTTCCCGCACCTTCCCGGTCTCGGGCAAATTCACCCCGGTTCAAAGGAAGATCTACGACATCGTCCTCGCGGCCAATGAGATGGTCGCCCAGATGGCGGCCCCGGGACGCACGATCGCCGAACTCCAGGCCGCGACCAAGAACTTCCTCGCGACCGAATGCGTGGCCAAAGGACTCCTAACGAAAAAAGAGGACATCGACCTCGTCTATTACCATGGCATCTCCCACCACATCGGCCTCGACACCCACGACTGCTCCGACCGTTCCGCTCCCCTTGAGGAAGGGGCCATCATCTCGGACGAGCCGGGCCTCTATTTCTCCGACCTCGGCATCGGGGTTCGCATCGAGGACGACCTCCTCATCACGAAATCCGGATGCGAGGTCCTCACGAAGGACATCCTGAAGGACCCGGATGCCCTCGAGGCCTTCTTCGCGAGCCGTTAAAAACGAAGAAAGGGGCTGTAACAAAACTTCCCGTTCGTTAGGGGATGGGGTTACGCCCCTTTTTCTGTTCCTGTTTTCGGCTCTATAACGTTTAAGGTGGTTTAAGGTGGTTCTGCGAAAAGCAACCGCCAAAGAAGTTATTGATCCTTTTTTCAACGCTAGAACGCGAGAACCGGCCACTGCGTACTGGCGTTATAAATGCGATTTGACCAGAGCCCGGAACAATTCAAACAATAATTAATAATGTTTATAAAGATTGACTAAATGACTTATTATGTTTATAAATATGGACGTTAGGAGAAAATTGTGGGTAAGAAAACCGTGCTATTGATGCCGAAAACCGAGAGCATATTGGAACAGCTGGGAGAGAATATTCGTATGGCGAGATTGAGAAGAAATCTTTCCATGCGTCTCGTTTGCGAACGCGCCTCCATTTCGCGAGCGACTTTATGGCAAGTTGAAAAAGGTTCGCCGAGCGTTGCAATCGGAATCTATGCGGCCGTGCTTCATGCGCTGGATGGCGGCGACAAAGAACTGCTAAAGGTGATGAAGGAAGACGAAGTCGGCAGAACGATACAGGATCTGAATATAAAAATCCCAAAACGGGGCAGAAGATGAGATATAAACTGTTTTTGTTTGACGAGTATTTTGGCGACCTGTTCGTAGGGTCAACCGGCGGCAGAGAAACGCTCTCTTTCTCTTTTTAAGAAAGAGGCCCACGACGTCTTCGGTCTTTCTTGGTTATAAAACTTTCGGCCCGGATGAGCGGGGATGGCGCGGCGACAACCCACGAAAGCTATAACAATCGAGGTGGCTCGGCAAAAACTTCAACCACCAAAGAAATTATTGAGACCTATCTTCTTTCCTCCTTGCGTAACGATTGTACTTTACGTGACCCCGGAATGACACGGCGCTGTCTCCATAAAGTTTTGGTGTGTCTACATTTCGGTTACCAGTGCATTTTATCAAAACACATACTTAGTGTAACTCTCATAAAATTGGCATTTCTCGAGACAAACTCGCTCATTTTTTAGGTAATCTATTCTATAAACTCGCTCATTTTTTAGGAGAATCATTCCATAAACTCGCTCATTTTTTAGTAAAACACCTTCATTCGTGGTATACTATCGTCAATCGGAAAGAGATGATTTTATGATCGAATATCTGAAACGAAAAATCGACGCCTATCTTGCCGAATGGAAAGCGAATGACGAGAGAAAACCGCTGATTATCAAAGGGGCGAGACAGGTCGGTAAAACCAAATCCATTGAAACCTTTGCCCAAAGCAATTACGACAGCATCGTCGAAATCAACTTTGTTTCCGATCCCGTTTACAAGCAAATCGTGGAAAACGGTTACTCGGCGGAAGCCGTTATCAAGAACATTTCTCGCATCAATCCCGAAGCACGATTCATCAAAGGAAAAACGTTGATTTTCTTCGATGAAATACAGGAATTCCCCGACATTGTAACTTCCTTGAAGTTTTTTGCTCTGGATAGAAACTACGATGTCATTTGCAGCGGTTCTTTGCTCGGCGTCCATTATAAAGAAATATCGAATATCAGCGTCGGCTATAAAACGGAAATCGAGATGCGTTCCCTCGATTTCGAAGAATTCTTGTGGGCGCTCGGTTACGACGACTCTATCAAGAACGATATTCTCGAACATATGTTGTCGTTTACGCCGTTCACGCCTTCCGTCTTGAAGATTTATAACGACCTATTTTTGGACTACTGTCTCGTCGGCGGAATGCCCGATGTCGTCAAAGACTTCGTGACAAGAAGAACGTTTGAAAATACGCTTGAAATTCAAAGACAGATCGTGATCGGTTACGAAGCCGACATCCGCAAGTACGCGGTCGGACTTGATAAATCCCGCATTACAAACGTCTTTCGGTCCGTGCCGTTCCAACTCGGAAAGGAAAACAAAAAGTTTCAGATTTCCAAAGTGCGTTCGGGCGCGAAGTTCAAAGATTACCGAGGGTCTCTTGAATGGCTCGAAGATGCCGGTATCGTCAACGTAAGCCGCGCTCTGCAGACGCCGAATCTTCCTTTGAAAGGCAACGTCATCGAAGATTGCTGTATCCTCTATTATGCCGATAACGGATTGCTGCTCTCCCAGCTCGACGATGAAGCGCAAATGGATTTCCGTCAGAACAAAAATCTCGACGTTTATAAAGGCGGCTTATTTGAAAGCATTGTCGGCGAAGCGCTCGTCAAATCGGGTTACGAGCTTCATTATTACAAAAAGGAAAACTCCACGCTTCAAGAAGAATTCCTTGTCCGTTACAAAGACTATCTCGTGCCGATTGAAGTCAAAACTAGGAACAATAACTCGAAATCCCTCGCAACGTTAATCAAAAATCCCGATTATAAAGAGATTTGTTTCGGCATTAAAATCGGTAGAGGAAATATCGGGTTTCACTCGGACATCTGCACGTTCCCGCATTTTTGCTCGTTTCTGATCAAAGAATTCCTGTCGTCCTTTCAATTCACGAAACGGTAAATCGCCTCGGCCTTTTCTTAACGTGTCCTTGACAAGGGGTCCACGTCATTCACGGGCTCCTTTTTCTTTCTCCGAAAACGGCTGTTAACGATACTTTTTTGAAGAAAAATGCAAAATCGTTTCGTTAACCCGTACTTTTCGCTTCAAATCGCTCCCCCGTTCAACATCCAATCGACGAGGTTCTCGTGACGGATGCCCCCACGCCTTTGGAGCAGCGTGTCGAGGGTCAAGACGATCTTCGGGTAATTGTCGCGAATCGCTTCGAGTGGCCGGTATTCGCGGTTCTCTAGCATGGGGATCCCGCGATTGTCCTCTTCCCCGCCGTAGATGGTCATCGCGACCTGGAGATAAGCGTAATCCGTCCCTTTCCGCGCGATGAAATCGACCTCGGCCTTGCCGATCTTCCCGACGCTCATGGATAAACCGGACGCCTTGCCGAAGGCATAGACCACGTTCTCGAGGACGGGCCCATAGTTGATGCGATGGTCGACGTTCCGCGCGAAATAGAACCCGAGGTCGGAGAGATAGTATTTCTCTTCCCCGGAGAGGGAACGCTTGCTCTTGAGGTCGAAACGCGGGCAGCGCGCGATGATCTTCGCGCTTTGCAAGAGCTCGAGGTAACGATAGACCGTCCTCTTGCTCGGCGTCTTGCCATCGCGTTTGAGGGCGGCGCAAAGCTTATCGATGGACACCGTGGCCCCGAAATTGTTGATGATGAAGCGACTCACGTTTTCGAAAAGCGCTCGGTCGCGGATCTTCGCGCGCGCATAGATGTCTTTCTCGAAAATCTCCCGGGTGAGGTTCTCAAGATAAAGATCCTTCTCTTCTTTGGAAGGGAGATGGACCGCGTAAGGGAAACCCCCTTCGCGCAGGTAATTCTGGAATTCCTCATGCGGTTCGAGCGCCACGAGGCCGAGGAAATGTTTCATATCGAGGTATTCGGGGAACGTAAGCGTCTCGATCTCGAATAGGACATAACGCCCCGTGAGCTTCGTCGCGAGTTCGCCGGAAAGAAGATAGGAGTTGCTGCCGGTCAGAAAGAGGGAGATGTTCCCTTCTTCGCGGTAGGCGTTCACGACGCCCTCAAAGCCATCCACGTTTTGGATCTCGTCGAGGAAGAGATAGACCGTGTCTTCGTTATTCGGCAGTTTCGAGGCGATCAAGGCGTCCAGTTGATCGGGGGTCTTGATCCCGCGGTAGGGACGCTTATCGAGATTCAGGAAGACGATGTTCGTTTCCTCGACCCCCTTGTCCCTCAACTCGTCTGCAAGAAGGAGGAGCAACGAGGATTTTCCACACCGCCGGACGCCCGAAAGGACCTTGATGATCTCCGTCTCGTCCACGAAGCCTCGCATGCGGGAGAGATAACGTTCCCGCGGGTAGAGTTGTTTTCGTTTCATGAAGGCATCCTTTCGATTCCTATTGTATCCGAAAATGGCCGTTAACGATACTTTTTTGAAGAAAAATGCAAAATCGTTTCGTTAACCCGTACTTTTCGCGTTCCTTCCATCGCAAAAACATAACCGGTAAATCCCTCCTTTCGAGGCTAGAAAGAAAGCGCTTTCATGCTATAATGGACCGCTATGAAAAAGAAATACATCCTTTCGATCGACCAGGGCACGACCTCGACCCGCGCCATTTTGGTCAATTCTTATGGGGAAGAGGTCTTCAAGGCCCAGCGCCCTGTCGACTGCGTCTTCCCCAAGCCCGGCTGGGTCGAGGTCGACGCGGACCGCGTCTGGATCTCGGTCATCGACGTCCTGAACGAATTGCTCGTCCTCTCGGACGCCTCGATGGACGACGTCGCCGGCATCGGCATCACGAATCAGCGCGAGACCACGGTCGTCTGGGAGAGGGAGACCGGGCGCGCGGTCCATAACGCGATCGTCTGGCAATCCAAGCAAACCCAAGCCCTCTGCGACGAACGGGAAAGCAAAAGCGATTTCATCCATTCGCGCACCGGCCTAAGGATGAACCCCTATTTCTCGGCATCCAAGATCCGTTACATCCTCGATGCGATCCCTCACGGCCAAGAACGGGCGGAACGCGGGGAGCTATGTTTCGGCACCATCGATTCCTGGATCATCTACAAGATGACCCGCGGCAAGCACCTCACGGACGTCAGCAACGCCTCCCGCACGCTACTCTTCGACATCTTCAAGATGAGCTGGGACAAGGAACTCTGCGACATCTGGAACATCCCGATGGCGATGCTCCCGAAAGTCCAGGACAACGCCTCGGATTACGGGGAAGCGATCTATTTCCCCGGCCACGTGCACATCTATGGTGTCGCCGGCGACCAGCAGGCGGCCCTTTTCGGCCAATGCTGCTACCGCAAGGGCGACTCGAAGAACACCTATGGCACCGGCTGCTTCATGCTCATGAACATCGGGGACAAGCCGATCCTCTCGAAGGAAGGGCTCCTAACGACCGTTGCCTGGCGGGAACGCGGGGTCACGACTTACGCCCTTGAAGGTTCCGTCTTCATCGGCGGGGCGATCGTCCAATGGCTCCGCGACCAGACTCGCTGGTTCGAGGATTCCCCCGACAGCGAATTCTACGCGAAGAAGGTCCCCGACACCGCGGGCGTCTATTTCGTCCCAGCCTTCGTGGGCCTAGGCACCCCATGGTGGGACGACGAGGCAAGAGGCGCGATCTTCGGCCTCACCCGCGGGGCGGAACGCCATAACATCACCCGC
Source organism: Caryophanales bacterium (assembly GCA_028726925.1). Classification (GTDB taxonomy): domain Bacteria; phylum Bacillota_I; class Bacilli_A; order RFN20; family CAG-826; genus Alloenteromonas. The sequence continues at coordinate 8,561 of JAQYPI010000077.1, forward strand.
GCGGGCCTCGAATCCATCGCCTACCAAAGCAAGGATGTCATCGAGGCGATGAAGCGGGAAGCGGGCCTCGAGCTGCGCGCCCTGCGCGTTGACGGCGGGGCGAGCGCGAACGACCTCCTCATGCAATTCCAAAGCGACATCCTCCAATGCGAGGTGCATCTGCCGGTGTGCCTCGAGACCACCGCCCTCGGGGCCGCCTATTTCGCCGGCCTCGCCTGCGGGTTCTACGACTCGAAGCGGGACATCGAGTCGAACCACGCGATCTCGAAGAAATTCAAGCCCAAGATGGCGAAAGAAGAAGCCGCGGAACGATACGACGGCTGGCTCTGCGCTGTGCAGGCGACGAGGGCCTTCAAGCCGAAGCGTTGATCGCGAAGAAGCCCAAGCCACAAAAAGGCCATGGGCTTTTTTTGGGAAATTCTTCGTCCCTATCCTGTGTTTTTTTGGTTCCTTGGATATTTTCTTCATCATCCCATATCCAAAGAACTCCCTTTTCTATGAAATCCACTTTATGACATTTGCCATAAAATGGATTGTCCAAAATTTCCATTCCTTTTATAATGGGACAAAGAAAGGAATCCCCATGAAATTGAACAGAGAAATCGCCATCCTCCGATCTTTGCTCCGTTTGACCCAAACCGAACTCGCGAAAGAACTCGACGTGTCCTTCGAGACGGTGAACCGCTGGGAAAACGGCAAGCACGAGGCTGAGGAAGAGAACGCCGAGAAAGTCTATGCCTATGCTTTCCGTAAAGGGATCCGCCTGAACGAAATCTACGAGCAGTTCTTCAAGGAAGAGGAGAAGGAAGGCACGAGAATCCTTTTTCACGGTTCCAAAGGCGAGATTACGTTCCCCCTTGATTTGGAACATTCGAGGAAAAACAACGATTTCGGGCCCGGGTTCTACATGGGGGAAAGCCTGAAACAAGCCGCAGCCTACATCGCGAATTCCTCATCCCATCGCGTTTACGTTTTCCAGGTGCGTCTTCGTTCTCTCCGTGCCGTTTCCTTCCGCGTCGACCGGGAATGGATGCTCGCGATCGCCTACTTCCGGGGCTGGATCCCTGAGTACGCGGAAAAGCCGATCCTCCGCGACATCATCGCCAAGGTCGAGGAAAGCGACATCGTCATCGCCCCGATCGCCGACAACCGGATGTTCGATATCATCTCCGAGTTCGTTCGCGGGGAAATCACGGATGCCCAATGCGAGCACGCCCTTGCCGCGACGAACCTCGGGATGCAAATCGTCGCGCGAACGGAAAAAGCGCTCGATGCCATCGAGTTTGTGAACCTATGCTACCTATCAAAGCCCGAGAAAGAGGCGACTCTTACGGAGCGGTTGAAGATGCATGCCCTGAGTCAGGACAAGGGGAAGGCCGCGCGCATCGAATACAGGGGAAAGGGTCGATATATCGACGAATTGTTCCTATGAGAAAACTGGATTTCAACGAATTCAAGATGTGTCAGATCCTCGGTCGGGTCTTCGAGAAATCGGTCGATCTCTCGAACCAAAGTTCCCCTCTCTTCATCCGGAGATTCATGACCTATGATGGCGCCAAGCCCTTCTTCGATAAGAGCTATCTCGCCCAATCTTCCAACGAGGAAGACATCATCCTCGAACTCAATGGCGTTTACCAAGCCGCCTCGAATCGACGGCTTTATTCCAAAGAACAGATGCATTGGATCGGCTATGTCTATGGGGCCCTTTGCTTCCTTTATGGTTGCTCTCCAAAAGAGGTCTATGCGCTTTTCCCCGCGCAGGAAATCGTGAAATACCACGACATCTACCATACCTTCGACATCGAGGAAGCCGCCGAGCGGATGATGGAAAACATCGGCTATGAGAAAAAGGACTACACCCGCGAAGGCGTTAAGATCCTTCAAAGACTCGTAGAAGAAGAGCGAAAAACACTCCGGGCATAAAGAAAATCCACTTTATGACATCTGCCATAAAATGGATGGGCCTTTTTCCTGTTTTCCGCGCCTTGACCCGGTCATCGACGCTCCTTCCGCTGGGGCGCGGCTTCCATGCCGAACATCGCGAGGGCTTGGTTCACCTTGTCGAGCCGGACGGTTTCCTTGCCTTGCTCGAGCTCGCGCACGAACCGGAGCCCAAGGCCCGAACGCATCGCGAATTCCTCTTGGGTCAGTCGCGCTTCTTTCCGTTTTTGTTTGATAAAGGTTCCAATGGGGTTCATAAGGATAATTTACACCCTTTCGGGTATAAAACAAGAAACATTACCAAAAAATGTACCCGATAAGGTATAAATACAATCTGGTTTTTTATGATTTACACCTTATTAGGTGTAAAAACTTTCCTATTTGAGGTATTTCAGAAGAAAATCCGCGACTCCCATGACAAGGAATCCCTGCTCATCCACCCTCTCTTCGAGAGGCTGATTCACGAGGATCTTATGAAAGGCGCCACGCGTGAGCAAGTTTGTCGAGATCCGTCTTTCGCTCGATTCTTGAAATCGGTTTTTTCATAGAATTCTATGTTTTTTCCGATTTGGGGATCCGGAATGGATGTGTCGGAGACGGGAGAAGAACGCGTTAACGTTTGAATTCGCGCGCGCAAGAATCGATAATGATAAGGATATGGAACGCTATGGCTTGCTCGAGGGGTCGATCCTCGTCGCCCCCAAAAACCTGCCCGCCCTCGAGGATTACGCGAAAGCCTACTCGGGCGTCGCTTTTTCGCGTCTGGACGTCGCTTCCTTGACCCGCCTTTTCCTCCCGCGCCTAAGTAAGGAAGCCTATGCGGCCTGCCGCGAGATCCTGCCCGCCTCCCAAGGGGCCATCAAACTCCTGTTCGCCTTGTTGCCCCCTTCCCCGACGGATCCTATCCTCCGCGCCTTGTCCCTTTCCCCTTTTCGGCCCGAAAAGAAGAACCCCGCGGCGTTTTTTTCCGGCAAGAACGTCGTATATCTTGGCTTTCAGAAGGAGATGGGGCCCTATTTTGCTTCTCTCCTCCGCGATATCCCGAACCTAAGCGCTTCCTGGGGACCCGCCTCCTTCGGGAAGGGCGCAGGACTTAGCTATCGTCCCTTAAAAGAGCTTTACCGCCTTTTGTCCCCGAAAGCCATCCTCGAGCTCGGCCTCGTTTCCTACGAAGCCTATGTCGAGGGACTTCGCCGCGAGAAAGGAGTATGCTAAAGCCATGGTTAGCGAAGAGAATTTCCTTTCCCTCCTTTCCTCTTTGGGAGTCCCATCTTCCCTTGATGGCCATTTTCTTTACGAGGCCTACGCCGCTTGCCTCGATGGGGCCAAGGCCATGCAAGGCCCGGAAGGGAGCCTCGCGTCCCTTGGGATCAACGACCTGCAGCTCGCCCTTTACCTCGCAAACGAGCACGCCTTTTACTTATCAACCCATCCCGAGGTTTCTCAAGAAGAGCTCGTGAAGAAGGACGAATACCTTTCCTTCCTCGCTTCCGTCTCCCTCGACAAATATTTCACCAATGAGCGACTCGCCTACAAAGAAGGCAGCCTCGCGTCCCGTTATAGCCCGTTTATGTCGACGATTGAGCTCTACCTCAATTTCATCCTCGGCATGCTTTCCCGTTACGAGAGGAACGACCCCGCCCACACCCTCATCGTGGACGTGATGGCCAAGGGGTTCCGCGTCGCCAAATGCGTCTGCGGCCTGCTGGAAGGCGGGTACGAGACGGAAGCCTTCTCCTGCTGGCGAACCCTGCACGAGAACGAATGCATCCTCCATTGCCTCGTCCGTTATGGCGAGCCCATCGTGAAACGCTACCTGCGCCACATCGAATACGGCGTCGCTTTCCGCGTTGGCTTCAAGACGAAAGAAGCCACGGATGCGATCTTCGTCGAGATCAAGGACAACATGCGTTCCATGGGGCTTAAGAGCAAGGACATGAAGCGCTACATCGAATACGGCTGGCTCTTCGCCATCCCCGGCATCGCCGAATCCCCCGAATTCAAGCTCAATTTCCGCGATGGGGTGGAGCGCGCGGCTTCCCTCACCCAATACGCGAAGGTCTACGAGATGAGCAGCGAGGTGACCCATTCCTCCCCCGTCCTCATCTACTCGAAGAAGAACTATTTCTTCTATCTCACGTTGCTTAGCCTTTACGAATCGTTCTTCCGTCTCGAGAAGATCTTCACCTCCCTTTATACCTCCACCGTCTCGGAAGCCGAGAAGCAAGGCTACGCGAGGATGCGGAATCTCTATTACGGGGAACTCCTCGCCGCCTACGACAGCGCCAAGAAGGCCTTCGCGGAAATCGCCAAGAAAGGCAAATAAAAGGGACCGCCTTGGCCAAAACGTCTGGCTGTCAGAAATCACCAAGATTAAAAAAATGCAAGAACTTGCAAAAATTTTAGTTTGGTGTTGATTGTTGTCGCCCTCATTGGAATAATAAAAATGCAAGAACTTGCAAAAATTTTAGTTGGGAACGGAATATGATTGCCAGGAACGATTATTTGCAGAAACTCATCGACCGAATGAATAACGGCATGATTAAAGTCGTTACCGGAATCCGGAGATGCGGCAAATCCTACCTGCTATTTGAAATTTTCTATTCCTATTTACTCCAAAACGGCGTCGATCAAGAGCACATCATCTCCTTGCGTCTCGATGACAGAATGAACCTTCGTTATCGCGATCCCGATGTTCTATGCGAGTATGTGCATAGCAAGATCGTTGACGAGAAGAACTATTTCATCTTGCTCGATGAGGTGCAGTACGTAAACGAGTTCGAGGATGTGCTGAATTCCTTTTTGCATATCAAAAACGCCGATGTCTACGTAACGGGAAGCAACGCGAAATTCCTTTCTTCCGACATCATCACGGAGTTTCGAGGAAGAGGGGATCAAATCTACTTATCCCCTTTGACTTTCAAGGAATACTTCGATTACTGCAAGCTCGATTTCGAGGATGCTTGGAATGAGTATTCCATGTATGGCGGCATGCCCTATCTTTCTTTGTGCAAAACAAGCGAACAGAAGATCCAATACTTGGACAATCTATTCAAAGAAACCTATATCAAGGACATCGTGAATCGAAACGCCATCAAGAATACGGAAGTGTTGGAAGATCTTCTAAACATCGTTTCCTCTAGCGTCGGCTCCTTGACGAACCCTCACAAATTATCGAATTCCTTTCGTTCGGTGAAGAATCTCACCGTCGCGCCCGCCACGATCAAGCAGTACTTGGATGGCTGCGTCGATTCCTTTTTGATCCGGAAAGCGAATCGATATGACGTGAAAGGGAAGAGATACATCGATACGCCCCTGAAATACTATTTCACGGATATCGGCCTTCGAAACGTGAGGCTTGGTTTTCGGCAGCAAGAAGAAAGCCGCATCATGGAAAACATCATCTACAACGAATTGGTCAATCGAGGATACCAGGTCGATGTCGGGATGGTATCCACCAGCGAAAAGAACGAAAACGAGAATTACGTGAGAAAGCAACTCGAAGTGGATTTCGTTTGCAATCTCGGATACGAAAGGATCTACATCCAATCCGCGTTGAATATCGATGATGCCGCGAAAAAACAGCAAGAAGAGCGATCGCTTATCCGGATCGACGATAGCTTTCGAAAAGTCATCGTTGTTCGAAGCAACATCCGAAAATGGAAAGACGAAAACGGCATCTTGATCCTAGGGCTCAAAGAATTCTTGACTTGCCCCGACGCGATAAAAGCTTGATTAGTTCATACCAAGGAAGGATGCGACATAATCCGGAATCGGTTTGATTAAAGCGTCATGCCCGTTAGGGATTAATGAATTTATCGTTTTTCGATTTATAAACAGAATGTCATATAAGCCGGATTAGAAATGATTCCATATTTTTGCAATTACGCAAAATAATAACTTGCGGAAAACTGCAAATACGCATTATTAAATCGATTACAAAATGTAATTACGCACGAAAGCGGAATCCCTAATAAACTTACACAAAAAGAGGCGACCCATGTCGCTTCTTTTCGTTCTATCGACCCGTAGGATCAGACGTCCGCGTAGCAGCTGCCGCCCACGAATTCGCGCATGAGGGAATTGCTCGGGACCCAGCGATCGTCCATCGTCACGAAGAACTTGAGCATGCGGGAGAGGCGCAAAACGACGGGGTAGACGTCGCTTTCGGCATCGATCTCGGAAAGGAGGGGAAGGGCGTATTTCTTGAGGACCGGAAGCTCGTAGGAGAGCATCGAGTTGAAGACGTAATCGCAACCTTCTTGGTATGGGTAGATCCAGCGGAATTCGCCCGCCCGGACGCTTGGCCACATATGGAGCGTCTCTTCCGCGGGGGAAGAACGGAACTGGTAGTCGCGCACGATGCGGCGGATGAGGCGCAGGTCGGTGAGGCTGAGGGGGTTATGATCGTCGAGGTTGATCTGGGCCTGCGGGGCGATGAAGATCTTGAATTTCGCGGACTTCGGGATGTCCATGTGGAGCTGGTCGTTGAGCGCGTGGATGCCCTCGATGATGATGGGCTCGCCCGGGCCGACTTTCAAGGTCCTGCCCTCGACTCGGTACCCCTTCTGGAAATCGAAACGGGGCAAGGTCACTTCCTGGCCGGAGATGAGGTCCAGCATGTTCTGGTTGAAAAGGGGGATGTCGAGGCAATCGATGTGCTCGTAGTCGGGATTGCCGTCCTCGTCGAAAGGCATCTCGGTCTTGGGACGGTAATAATCGTCGATCGAGATGCGGACCGGGTGGATGCCGCGGGACATGAGCTCGATGCGGAGGCGGTTCGCGAACGTGGTCTTGCCAGAGCTCGAGGGGCCCGCGATGCAGATGAGGCGGATGTTCTCGATGTCGTCTTGGATGAGCTCGCCGAGCTCGGCGATCATGCGGTTGTGTCTAGCTTCGCAGAGGTTGATGTAATCGACGGTGCCGAGTTTCTCGATCTCGTGGTTGATGCCGGCGACGGAAGAGGAATTGACGATCTTGGCCCAGTCGTGGCTTTCCTTGAGGACCCGGTTGAAGGTCGGGGCGTCCTCGAATTCGGGGATCTGCCCCTTGCATTCCGCGCGAGGGTATTGAAGCAACATACCGGGGGCGTATAGGCGTAATTTGTAGTCGTGGATGTATCCCGTCGACGGCGTCAGATGGTTGTACATGTAGTTCGCGTAATCGTCGCAGTAGTAGAGG
>JAQYPI010000078.1 GCA_028726925.1 Caryophanales bacterium
ATCGTGTCGCGCCTCGTCAGAATCGAGTTCATCGCCGCGGTGCGCATCATGTCGATCTCCTCGTTCATGACGGCATTCTTATCGATGTACGTATCGCTTTTGGGAAGATAAGCTTCCGGCTGGTAAAAATCAAAGTTCGAGATGAAATACTCAACGCGGTTGTTGGGAAAAAGCTCCTTGAGTTCCGCATAAAGCTGTCCGGCCAAGGTCTTGTTGTGGACCATGACGATCGTCGGCCGATTAAGCGACGCGAGGATGTTGGCGTCCGTGAACGTTTTCCCGGTGCCGGTCGCGCCTTGGATGACGGTCCATTGCTTACCCGCGGCAATCCGCGCCAAAGTGGAGGAAATGGCTTGGGGCTGATCGCCCGTCGGCACGAATTTCGAGACGAGCTCAAACGGCCTATTCTCCATTCGAGGCATCCCCTTTATTCTTTTTCTCTTTCCTTGCTTTCTTGCGCGTGATAAGCGGATCGAAACCCTCGCCATTGATCATGGATGCATTCGTGAAGGTCACGAAAGCCTTGGGGTCGGTTTGCGCGATAAAATCTCGAAAAGCCTGCAATTCCCGGTTGGAAAAGGCGACGCGAATCACTTTGCGCTCTTTTCCGGAATAGGCGCCAATCCCATCGAGAACGGTGGTGGTGCGCTCCATTTTCGTCACGACATAATCGATGATTTTCTCGTATTCGTCCGAAATAATTTCCGCGATGACGTAAGTGGAAGAACGGGAATAGACGAATTGAATGGCGATGGCACAGACCAAAGCGGCGAGGATGCCAAGAAGCCCAGGGGTGAGTTGCTTCGTGCAGAAGATGCCGACGATGACGAGAGTCGCGTCGATGAGAAAGGAGGCCATCGCTTCCTTGATGGGCGTGTGTTTGGCGCTCAAGACACAAAGGACATCAAATCCCCCACTCGATCCATCACCAAGGTAGGTGAAGGCGACGCCTGCCCCAATGAAGGCGCCACCAAAGATGGCGGAAATCAACAAAACGGGCAACGTCGCAGTGCTTTCTCCCGACGTCTCGATGACCATGTTGGCGAGAGCTTGCCCGACGGGAAGCCCATCGATCATCGGGATGCGATAAAGCAACGTGAAGAATAACGGGTAAACGAAAGAAGCAAAAAGGGTGCGCAAGGTGAACCTCTTGCCAAGGAAGATAAACGAAACGACAAGGAGAATGATCTGAAGGCACCATGTCACGATATCGATGACTTGGGCATGGCTCCCGCTCAAATCCACGAAGTATTGGACGATGACACCAACGGAGATGATGCCGCCGGGAATGAGTTGAAAGGGCGTGATGAAAACGGCATCGCCAAAGGCGAGAAGAAAGCACCCGAGAGTGATGCACAGATAGTGCTTCCAAAACCGTTTGTTGAAGATATCACGAATCTTTTTTGGCATCCTTGCGAGACTCCATTTCCAAATAGGCGTACATGAAAGGGGCGATATTCCCGTCCATCACGCCGTTGACATCCCCCGTTTCATACTCGGTGCGGTTGTCCTTCACGAGAGTATACGGCTGGAAGACGTAAGAACGGATTTGGGAACCCCATTCGATGTTTTTCTGTTCGCCTTGGATGGATTTGAGCTGGCGATCCCGCTCCTCGAGTTTGCGTTGCATGAGGAGGTCGCTCAGCATGGACATACAGGTTGCCTTGTTCATCAACTGGCTGCGTTCAATTTGGCATTGGACGACGATGCCGGTCGGAAGGTGAGTGATACGGACGGCGGAAGAAACCTTGTTGACGTTCTGCCCGCCGGCCCCGCCGGAACGATAGGTGTCAACTCGGAGGTCTTTTGGGTCGATGACGATGTCGGAGACCTCGCCAAATTCCGGGATGACGTTGACCGACGCGAAGGAAGTATGGCGTCTCGCCGCGGCATCGAACGGGGAAATACGAACGAGACGATGGACGCCCTTCTCCCCTTTGAGGAAACCATAAGCGTCCTCGCCGATGATCTTGAGGGTCGCGGACTTGATGCCCGCCTCATCCCCTTCCTCGATGTCGATGACCTGGGTCTTGAAATTGTTGCGCTCAGCGAATCGACCGTACATGCGGAGAAGCATCGAAGCCCAGTCCTGAGCCTCCGTTCCTCCCGCGCCGGGGTGGATCTCGAGGGTGCAATTCAAGTTATCGTATTTATCGGAGAAAAGGAGCTTGTGCTGCAAATCCTGACAATGGGTTTGCAGGTCATCCTCCATGGAGTTCAGGAGTTCCATCATCTCTCCGTCTTTTTCGCTCACCTCGGGGAGCATGTCCTTGATATCGGAATAGGCAGAAGCGCAGCTAAGATAGGCGTTCTTCTTTCCTTCCAAGGCCGAGAGGCGGCTTGTCACGGCTTTCGCTTTGTTGGGATCGTCCCAAAAGCCATCCGCGTTTTGTTTCTCGTTCAGTTCGGCGATTTCGGCGTCGATTTTAGGCAAATCCAAAGAATCGCCGAGGCTCGTGACGAGTTTGCCCAATTCATAGGCTCCCTGTTTCAGCTCGACAAGATTCTTCATGGGTTACTCCTTGTCGGTCGATTCGACGTTCTCGACCGGGGCTTCCGTTTGCTTGCCTTCGCCAAGGAGGAAAGCAATGATCGCCTTGGCGTCTTTGCAAAGCAACGAGAAAGACATCGGGTCGCGTTCCGTGGCTTTGATGACCTCGGCACGGCTCACGTTCTTCTCGAGCATGAGTTTGGTGATCTGCTTGGCTTCGTCGAGATTCATCGGCTTGTTGTCCTCCGATTCCGGACGGGCACGATAGACAAAGGGGGCCGGCGCTTCCGGGCCGACGTGGAGACGGGCGACGCGATCGGGGTCGACCGGACGGGGCGCGGGCGCGGGCTTCGGTTCAGGTTTCGGCTCGGGCTTGGGTTCCGGCTTCGGTTCCGCCTTGGGGGCTTCCTCGGCGACCTTCACTTCCGCTTGGGGGGTGGGCTTGGGTTGTTCTTCGCCCGGCTTGCGCAAACGGGCATTCAAGAAATTGAAAACGGAATCGACGGCGATCGTGCGGTTCATTTCGCGGAAGAGATCGTAGCCTTCGTTGACGTAATCCTGAAGCGGGTTGGTATGGGCATAGGAACGGAGGCCGATGCCGTCGCGCAAATGGGACATCGTGTCGATGTGGCGGGTCCAGTTGCGGTCGATGACGGAAAGGGTGATCGAACGCTCGACGCGATCGGCGATGTCCTGAGTCCAATCTTTCCGTTTCTTCATGTATTGGCGATAGAGCACTTCGCCGAGGTCCTCGCCGCCTTCTTCCACGGTCGCCTCATCGAACGCTTTGGCGTTCAAGGTGCCTTCGGGCAAGAAGGAAGGCTCGACGTTCTTGCGGAGGATTTCCGCGGAAATGAGATCCTCGTCTCGCCCAGGCATCGTGGACTTCTTGGCGAGGAATTTGCCGGCTTCCGTGAAGAAATCGTGGATCAGATCCCCGATGTCGCCCGAAAGCATGATGCGGTCGCGGCGATCGTAGATGATTTGGCGTTGCTTGGCCAAAACGTCGTCATAATCGAGCAAGTTCTTGCGGATATCGAAGTTCTTTCCCTCGATTTGCTTTTGCGCGTTGGTGACCATGTTTTGGATCATTTTGTTCTCCAAATGGTCGTCTCCGAGCAATTTTTGCATGCGAACGCGTGCTTCGTCGTTCATGAAGCGGCGCATCAGCTCATCGTCGAACGAGACGTAAAAACGGGAATAGCCAGGGTCGCCCTGACGACCAGAACGGCCACGGAGCTGATTGTCGATGCGGCGAGACTCGTGACGCTCGGTGCCAAAGACGCAGAGGCCGCCGAGTTCGCGGACGCCCTCGCCGAGTTTGATGTCGGTGCCACGGCCGGCCATGTTCGTGGCCAAGGTGACGGCGCCTTTCTCGCCGGCATGGGAGATGATTTCGGCCTCGCGAGCCTGGTTTTTCGCGTTCAGGACCTCGTGGGGGATGCCCGCCTTGGAAAGGAGCCCGGAAATCTCTTCGTTGGATTCGACCGAGACCGTGCCAATGAGGATCGGTTGGCCTTTGGCGTGACGCTCGCCGACTTCTTGGACGAGACCCTCAAGCTTGCCTTTGTGGGTGCCATAGATGATGTCCACGTCGTCGATACGCTGGATGGGGCGGTTCGTCGGAATGACGATGACACGCATGTTGTAAATCTTCTCGAATTCTTCCTCTTCCGTTTTGGCGGTACCGGTCATGCCGGAAACCTTCTTGTAAAGACGGAAGAAATTCTGATAGGTGATCGTGGCCAAAACCGTGGTTTCGGATTTGATTTCCACGCCTTCTTTGGCTTGGATGGCTTGCTGGAGGCCATCGTTGTATTCGCGGCCTTTCATGATACGGCCCGTGAACTGGTCGATCAGCTGAATCTGGCGCTCGGAGTCGACCATGTATTCGACGTCGCGGGTCATGATGTAGTTGGCTTTCAAAGCCTGATGGATACGGTGGACGAGATCCTGATATTGCGGATCATAGAGGTTCGGAACCCCGAACATCTTCTCGGCCTTGTCGTTGCCGGCGTCGGTGAGGCTGCAGGTTTTATCCTTGATGTCGACCGTGAAATCCGTCTGGGGGCGGAGCATCTTCACGAAGCGGTCCGCGACTTGGTACTGAGAAGCGCTCGAACGTTGGCCGCCGGAAATGATGAGCGGCGTGCGGGATTCGTCGACGAGGATGGAGTCGGCTTCGTCGATGACGCAGAACTTGAGCCCGCGTAAAACGCGGCCCTCCATATTTTGGGCCATGTTGTCACGCAGATAGTCGAAACCGAGTTCGGAGTTCGTGGTGTAGGTGATGTCGCAAAGATAAGCCTCGCGTTTCTCTTGGGCGGTTTTGCTCGCGAGGTTGACGCCGACCGTGAGACCGAGGAAGCGATAGACGTTGCCCATCCATTCCGCGTCACGGGAGGCGAGGTATTCGTTCACGGTGACGACGTGGACGCCGCGCCCAGTAAGCGCGTTGAGATAGACGGCCATCGTCGCGGTCAAGGTTTTACCTTCGCCGGTCCTCATCTCAGCGATGTTGCCGCCGTTGAGGACGAGCGAGCCGACGATCTGGACTTTGTACGGGAATTGGTGAAGGGAACGCTTGGCACCTTCGCGGCAGACCGCGAAAGCACGATGCTTGATTTCTTCGAGGCGTTTGTCCTTGATTTCCTCGTTTTCCGACGCGGCGAGGTATTCTTGGAATTTCTTCGTCTCGGCGCGAAGTTCATCGTCGGTCTTGGAAGCCATTTCTTCCTCGAACGCGATGACTTGGTCCGCTTCCTTCATGTAGCGGTTCAGTTCTTTTTTCTCAAACTTGAAGATGGTTTCAAATATGTTAGCCACTGTAATCTCCTAATCGAAAAGCCGTGAAATGATACCATTTAAATAAATGGTAGGCAATCAAGGGTTGGGGTCAATCGCCAAAAGAGTTTCGGCAAAGGCCACGCAGAATTCCAAAGTCGACCCCATGGGTCCCTTCTTTTTTCATGGGAATCCCTCACCTTGCTTCTTGGAGACTTTCGCCAAGACCAAGGCTTTCGTTTTCCTTGCCCCGCCTTTTTTGAGCAAATCTAGACATGCCGCGCATGTGGATCCCGTCGTGTAAACGTCATCAAGAAGCAGGACTTTCTTGCCGCGTATTCGCTCGGGATGGGTCAGGCGCAAAAACTGTTTGACCTTCCTTCGCATCTCGGCGGACATGTCGCTTTGCTTGTGCTCGAAGGGCTTCGAGAGCGCGTTAACGAAAGGAAGGGGGATGGTTTTCGCGATCTCTTCCACCTGATTGAACCCGCGCTTCTCGTCGTGGCCTGGGCTTGAGGGGACCGGGACGATAACATACCCCGGGAAAAGTAGAGGCAGAATGAACGAGAGGCGGCAGGTGAAGATCGAAGCCAACTCGATATCTCCACATCCTTTAAATCGATAAAGCGCGTTTCGGAAGGCCTCGTTGTAGGGGAAGAGGGAATACGTTGGTACCCCATTCGTCGGAAAGCGGATCATTTTCGGTGCGAAAGAGTTGTAGCAACGAAGACATAACGACACCTTTTCATTGAGCAAAACCCCGAAGGAAGCTCCTTCAATCGGTTGGAAGCATAGCTTACAAAAACGTGTTGCAGTATTGGATTTCATCGATAGCCTTTCGAATGCCTGGCGTCATCCTTTCATGAAGAAAGAGGACTTCGCCATCCGGGGCATCCGCCTTTCGACCCGCCCTTCCCGCGATCTGGATGAGGGCTGCCGCATCGTAAATGGCGCTGTCCGCTCTCATGACGATGACTTGCAAACCCTTCACGGTGATGCCGCGTTCGAGAACCGCCGTCGTGATGAGGTATCGCAGCCTTCCTTCCTTGAAACGACGGATGATTTCCGCTCTTTCCTCTCGTTTGGAAGAGACGTAATCCCCGCCCGGAGCCAGATAACGTAATGCTTCAAAAACGCTCTTGGAAAGGTCGACGCTCGGAACGAAAACGAAGCAAGGCCTCCCCTCTTTTTTGTATTCTCGAAGTTTTTTCGCAACGAATGGGATTTGAAAAATGGAGAACATTTCCATTGCCCGGGGAACCGGAATCGGGTGTTTGTGAAACCTCGTGTGTAGGGTCAGCATTTCCTTCCCCGGTTTCCGAAACTCGGAAACGATTGCTTTCGATGGGGTGGCGGACATCATCAAGCAATGCCCTTTGAGGGACTTCCGGTAAAGGGCAATCAAGACATCGTTGCCCTTGAACGGAAAGGCATCGATCTCGTCCATGACGAGCAAATCGAAATACGATGGGTATCGATAGAGCTGATGCGTCGTCAAAATCAAGCAATCCCCCTCGATTACGTCGCTATGTCCCCCATAAACCGCGACAATGCGCTGCGATGGAAACGCGCTTACCAAACGATGATAGAGCTCGATGACGACGTCGCGGCGGGGCAAGGCGAAACCGACGCGCATACCCTTGCTCATCGCATAGGCCATGACCGCGTAAGATATTTCGGTTTTCCCGGATCCGCACACCGCATAAACCAACGTGTCTTTTCCGTTTTGGAAGTTTTCGACGATGCGATCGGAAAGGGCTTTTTGTTCTTTCGACAAAGAATACGCAAGCGAAAGGCCCACCGTCTGGGGCGGTTTTGGGATAGGCTCGGCCTCTTCCCCCTGAAAAACAATGCATCTACGACAATATATTTTGCCGTTTTTCGTTCCCAAGTATCGCGGATCAGAATTCCCGCAGCGGGGACAAACAAAAGAATCGCCCATACTTCTTTATAGCCAAAAAGCAGGGCGATTTTTCCCTATAAATTATCGATTGTTCGATTTTTCTAGGTTCGAAATCTCATCGACGCGGCGATGGTGTTTCTCTTCTGGGGAGAAAACCTCGCTCAAGAAGATATCGACTCGGCGAAGGACGTCTTCTTCTTTCATGTAGGCAGCGCCGAAGGAAATCATGTTGGCGTTGTTGTGTTCCCGACATTTTCCGGTGACGGCATCGTCGTATCCGATGCCGCAACGAACGCCTTTGACTTTGTTCGCCACCATCATGACGCCTTCTCCCGATGTGCAGACGACAATGCCGAGATCGACTTCGCCCTCCGCGACGGCTTTGGCCGCTTTTTCAGCGAACAAAGGGTAATCGCAGCTTTGCAACGAATCCGTCCCGAAATCAAAGACGGAAATCCCGCGATCCGACAAATGCTTTTTGATTTTCTCTTTCAATCCGAATCCGCCATGATCCGAAGCAAGCGAAATCGAAAAAGAGGCGAGATCGTATACCTTTTTTATGCTTTCAAAATCAATCGGCCCTTCACGAACAAGGGTCAGTTTTTCCTGATCGCAAATCACAATGGTCGAGGCTTTTTTGGAGAGGCATTTCCCTTGGATGACCGCATCGACTTTCCCAAGAAAGGAAGCCAGAACTTCTTCGGTTGAAGTCGCTGTAGGGGCCCCAGACACGTTGGCGCTTGGCACGAGGAGGGGACAGCCAACCTTTTCGATCATTTCACGCACATTCTGGTCACCGGGAATCCGAATCCCAATGAAGGGACTTCCAAGCGTGATCCAAAAAGGAACGTTCTGTCTCGGATGCAAAAGCAACGTAATCTCCCCCGGCATGAAGGCGTGCATAACGGCCAAGGACCGAACATCGATTTCCGCGTATTGAGCGGCTTGCGTAAAGTTGGCACACATCAAGGTAAACGGTTTTTCCGGCGGGCGCTTTTTGAGTTCCGCGAGAGCATGAAAAGCGTTTTCGTCGCTCGCGATGGCGCCCATACCAAAGACGGTTTCCGTGGGAAAGCAAACGATGCCGCCTTGGCGTAAGATGGCCGCCGCTTTTTCTTTGTCTGTCCAATCTAGGATTTGCGTATTCATGGGGGTTCCTCACTTACAAAAGACGAAAAGGAAACGAGTCAAGCCGTTCAGGTCTTCGAGGAACTCGTACTCATAATCTTCGAGGTACCGTTCCATTAAGGCCATTAGATAGTCCTTGAGGTCATAGCCGATCTCAAAGCACATAAGGATGGAGCCTTTCTTAACTTTCTTATAGTCCCGAAAAATGGATTCATAGACCGAACCGTCATCATCCAAATAGAGGGCGGAAGCCGGTTCATAATCCCTCACAGATTGCTGGACATCCTCGCGATTCCGGATATAGGGAGGGTTACTTACCAGGATGTCGATGGCCATGTTTTCTTTGATGTATGGTTCAAGCGAGTTTCCTTGATATAGGTGAATGGAAGGGGCGAACGCATCCACGTTTTTCTTGGCGACGGCAAGGGCATCCTCGGAGATGTCGCTCGCCGAGACCAACCAGTTTTTGAAAAGGTTCTTCAAAGCGATGGCGATGCATCCGCTCCCGGTGCCGATGTCCACGGCGACCAAGTAATTCCTCGGATCGTAATAGTCATCGATCCTCTCGGTGATGTTCGCGATGAGCTCTTGGGTCTCCATCCGGGGGATAAGCACCCTTGAGTCGACGTATAGTTTGTAATCAAGGAACTTGCATTCATTCAGGATGTATTCCACAGGTTCTTGCTTCAATAACCGCGCAAATTGCTCCCAAAAAAGCGATTCTTTGGGGAAAGGATTATCCTTGTGGAACAGGGTGTCAATGGGCTCTGCGAACCCCATATCCGCGGCGATGAGCAGGCGGAGGTCCTGCGACAAAACGCCGAAATCCTTTCCTTTGTTGAGGGCTTCAGAATAGACGTCGATGATCTTACGCATGATCTTCTTTCTCCTGCTCAAGCATCTTTTGTTCCTGGTCAAAGTGAATGAGCGCCTCGATGATGGAATCGAGGTCCCCCTCCATGACCCGATCGAGCTGATTGATGGTGAATCCGATGCGATGATCGGTCACGCGATTCTGGGGATAATTGTAAGTGCGAATCTTCTCTGACCTTTCACCGGTTCCGACCTTGAGTTTCCGTTCCGTTGCGCGTTTTGCATCCTCTTGTTCTTGGTAAAAGGAGAAAACTTTGGCGCGGATCATTTGCATCGCAATGGCTTTGTTTTGCAATTGCGCTTTTTCCGTTTGGCAAGCGACGACGAGACCCGTTGGGATGTGGGTAATGCGAACGGCCGATTCCGTTTTGTTGACGTTTTGCCCGCCAGCCCCTTGAGAATGGTAGGTATCAATTTTGAGGTCGTTCGGATTGATCTGAACGTCGACTTCTTCCGCCTCGGGCATTACTAGCACGGTCGCGGTCGAGGTATGGATTCGGCCGCTTGCTTCCGTTTTCGGAACGCGTTGAACGCGGTGGGCACCGCTTTCGAATTTCAATTTGGAATAGACGTTTTCCCCTTTAACCATAAAGGAGACGCTCGCATAACCGCCCGCCGCACCGGGAGAAGCATCCAAAAGTTGGATTTTCCATCCCTGCTTTTCGGCGTAATGGGCATACATGTGAAGCAAGTCCCCAGCAAAGAGGTTTGCCTCATCGCCTCCGACGGCGCCGCGAATCTCAACGATGATGTTTTTCTCGTCGTTGGGATCTTTCGGCAACAGGATGGTTTTGAAATCCGCCTCCATGTTTCCCATCTTGGCTTGGGCTTCCTTCCGGGTTTCCTTGGCGAATTCCGAGAGTTCTGGATCGCCAGAATTCTCCATTTCAAAAGAGTCCGCGACATCCTTCTCTAGGGCTAAATATTGCGAATAAAGCTGGTATGCCTCCTCTAAATTGGCCTTTTCTTTCGAAAGCCTGGTCAACTTTGCGACATCGGAGGCAACAGCATCCGAAGCCAGTTCACGTTCGATATCCTCATAGCGCATTTTCGTGGCGTTGAGGCGTTTGCGCATCGATTCTTCCATAGTCGTATTCGATTCTCCCGAGTGATTATATCATCCCATGCAACCCCTTCCTAATCTTAGATTAGACACTAGGAAGAAAGGCGGGGGAAAGGTATAATCGAAAGTGCTATGGCTTATAAAGCTCTTTATAACAAATATCGACCTCAAACATTTGGGGAAGTCGCCGGCCAGCAGGCGATCGTCCGCACCCTCAGAAACGCGATTGTGAACAACAAAATCGCGCACGCTTACCTTTTTTGTGGCCCAAGAGGAACCGGAAAAACTTCCATGGCGCGCCTTTTTGCGAAAGCTCTTAACTGCGAAGAGGGCATCGGCCATCAATGCTGCCACTGCGCGAATTGTCTCCAGTTGGCGAGCGGTTCTCACCCTGACGTCATCGAGATTGACGCGGCGAGCAACAATGGCGTCGACCAGGTTCGCGATCTCATCGAGCAAGTGCGCTATGCCCCGATTCGCGGGCGTTTCAAAACATATATCATCGACGAAGTCCATATGATGAGTCAGGGCGCTTTCAACGCCCTGCTCAAAACGCTTGAAGAACCGCCCGAGCACGTCATCTTCATCTTGGCCACCACCGAGCCGCACAAGGTTCTTCCCACGATCCTTTCTCGCTGCCAACGCTATGACTTTGGGAAAATCGACGACGAGGACCTCAAGAAGAAACTCGTTTGGATTCTCGAGCAAGAGCATGTCTCGTATGAAGAGGAAGCCCTTAATGAGATTTGCACCCTCGCAGACGGGGGGATGCGTGATGCCCTTTCGATTCTCGACCAGGTTATCGCTTATGGGGGCGATGCTGTGAAAGAAGCGGACGTCCTCGCTGTTTTCGGCCTCACCTCCCTCTCGGAAAAAGTCGCTCTCCTTCAAACCATCGCCTCGGGGGATGTCGTTTCCGTTCTCGATAAACTGGCTCAATTCTTCCAGGCCGGGGTGGACATCCGCCGGCTTTCTTCGAGCCTTCTCGACCTCTTGAAGGATCTCTTGATTTTCCAAAGGACCAAAGAGGCGTCCTTGATGCAATCGTTAAAGGAAAAAGACGCCAAAGGACTCGCGAAAACCATCCCCGTCCGCAAAGCCAACGCGATGATTGACGTCTTGCTCAAAACCCAAAGGGATTTCAAAGCCGTCGCCAACATCCGCTCCCTTTTCG
>JAQYPI010000079.1 GCA_028726925.1 Caryophanales bacterium
ATCGAAGCAGCCCGTGAGGCCAAACACCCAAAGGGCGTTCGTGCAGACGAGCAAGCCAAGGGCAAAGGGGGTGGAACGCATGCAAACCAAAGCGCGGGGATCAAAGGCGATTACAGCGAGTTTTGAGGGGTCTTTGACTTGTCGGAATTCTTTCCTCGCCTGCTTAGCAACCGCGAGGTTGTTCTTCGCCTTCGTCTTGAGTTCGACGACCAAAGGGACCCTTTCTTGGACCATGTCGTAAAGCTCTTGGAAAGTCGGGACTTCCCCGCCGTCCAAAAGGCGATAGCCTTCCTTGATCTCTTGGAGGGTGAGTTCCTCGATGATGCCCTTCTTCCCGGTGGTCCGTTCAAGGTCGAAATCGTGACAGATGATGAGATGATGGTCTTTGGAAAGGTGGACGTCGCATTCGATCGCGACCCCCGCCTCAACGGCTTTTCGGAATGCGCCCATCCCGTTTTCCGTAGATTCCGCATCGTGGAGCCCACGATGGGCGATCCCTTTGAAAAGCAGGGGATCGTAGGGCCTTTTTCTCCAGTGTCTCATAGATTAGCGGATGGTGGCTTTGTAGGTGGTGACGTCCTCGACGACCTCGCCGTCGATCTGCAGCCCGCAGGGAACGTCGAAGGTGACCGTGATTTCCTTCCCTTGGAGAACCTCGACGTGCTTCTTGTCCTTGACGTGTTTCCCCTTGATGATGCCCGGGAACATCATGAACGTGCCGAGCTTACCCTTGCCATGGATGACGACGCTCGTCAGAAGGCCGGTTCCGCGTTTCTGATCCGGGGCGATGTTCATGCCGCCGCCGTAATAGCGACCATTCATCGCGCTAGCAAGATAGACTTTATCGAAAGTCTTGGTGACCCCATCGACCGTGACCGTGGCTTTTCTCGGTTTGAAAGGCCCGAAGAGGAGTTTGAGGGTGATGCTCGAATAATTGATGTCTTTGGCGCCTTCCTTCTTCAGGCGTTCCGCCTCGACGCAGCAATCCCCGTCGATGCCGAACCCGATGCCGTTGATGAAACGATAGGTCTTGCCTTTCACCTCGATGGTCGGGAGGCCGACGATGTATTCATTGAGGGGGACGAGCTTCGTTTCGGGGTCTTGGCGGTCTGCGACATCGTTGAAAAAGTCGTTTCCGGTGCCGAAGGAACGGAATAGCAAGCGGCACTTGACCTGTTCCGGATCCAAGAGGTTGATGGCGTGATTGAGGGTGCCGTCGCCCCCGGCGAGGATGACAGTGTCGTCTTCGGAGCAAGAAGCGATGAATTCCCCGGGATTCACTTCCTGGACGCTTTTGAGTTGAAGGTCCGGAAAATGAGCCTTGAGTTCCTCATAGAGAGTCTTTCCTTCTTCTTTTCCGCGGGAGGAATCCGAGAGTTCGTTATAAAACAAATAATCCATATTTAGCGCCTTTCTGCGGTTTTTCTCATCATAACACGAAATCAAAAAATTCAATTCGGTTTTTTAAACGTGAATGGACGGGGAAGAAAACCATGTGAGGTCGTCACCGGTACGAGGAAACAAAAAAGGAGCCTCTACGAAGCTCCGGGGACTCGATCCTTTCGAATCGAGGATTTGTCATGGTGACCCGTACGCGGTTCGAACGCGTGAATGTATCCTTGAAAGGGATATGAGTTAAGCCACTTCTCCAACGGGCCAAGAATGGCGCTCAGCATAGGGCTCGAACCTACAACCGATCGGTTAACAGCCGATTGCTCTGCCATTGAGCTAGCTGAGCGCATGACGCGGGAATCCGCGCTTGAAAATGATATACGTCTCCCGAAAGACTTGCAAGACTTTTTTGCATTTCCAAAGAACCCTGAAAAAAGCCCGTTTTTCGGGGTTGAAAACAGGCTTTCCCAGAAACCTTTTCGAAACAGAAAAAGGGGGGCAACGCCCCCTTTGAGAAACGAATGGGAATCAGAGCTTCTTCTCGATCTCGGCGTAGAGGTCGGCGACGGTCTTGATCGTGGAAAGCTTTTCCGGGTCGAGGCTGATGCCATAGCGATCTTCGAGATCGAAGGAGAGCTCGACGACGTCGAGGCTATCGAGGCCGAGATCCTTGAGGGACTTGGTTTCATCGACGGTTTTCATGCCGAGCTTTTGGGCGAATAGGGTTTTGATTTCTTGAAGTTTTTCGGATGCCATATTACTTACCTCGGGGCCTATTATAATCGGGTTTTGCGCGATTGCACAACAAAAAGGCGCCCCTAGGAGGAGCGCCCATCGACTTGCGCGGCCTTACGCGGAGAGGATTTGGCTTTCCATGCCGGAGGCCTTCTGCGAAATGGTCGTGGCGTCGTTGCGAACCGCCATGGTGACGGTCGCGGCGATGGCGCCGAAGACGAGAAGGACCGCGAGCAAGCCGAGAAGCTGGCCTTTGATTTCAGACATTCTTTGTTACTCCTTTCTGAAATGGTCGACAATGAAGGAATAACCCCTAACCTTCGATGGTCATTGCACGAGGTTCACTTGTTCCTCGACGCGCTTCACGATCGTGTCGCTCGTGTTGCCGAACGCCTTCATCAAGCTGCCTCCGACGACCCCGAAGATGGCCAACACGATGAGCAAGCCCAAGAGTTGGCCTTTGATTTCGGACACGTTATCACCTCCTTTCTCAATAATCGGGCCTATAGAAACCCACGACGCAGCTCCGGGTGACCCGGACTTCGATCGGGGATTTCTTCAAAATGAGGGGCGCATAGGAACGTTCCACCGCGAAGGTGAAGGTATCTCCTATCGCTGGGGCGCCATTCGTGATTACCGTGAAAGTCGCGCCCTGACTTTTCACGTATTCGACCGTCGCTTCCTGGAGACCGCCATCCATCGAGATGCGGTGGGCGACGACCATCGCGATGCCATCCACTTGCTGAAAGGTCGCGTTGAGCAAGGT
>JAQYPI010000080.1 GCA_028726925.1 Caryophanales bacterium
GTGATCGTGCAGCCCGTTTCCTTGGCAAGCTTGTCGAGGCGAGCGACTTCCATCGCGTCGGTGGTCCAGGGATAGATGGCCTCCTCGCAGGTGGTGATGACGTTGATGCCGCGGGCGACGCATTTCTCGATCATCTCATACATGTCGTGGATGAACGAGAAGAGGGTGACGACCGCGACGTCGGCATCGGCCTCGTCGAGGACCTTGTCGGCGTCCTTTTGGATGGTGACCCCGGTCTTGATGCCGAGGCCGGCGAAATCGCCCACGTCCATCCCGAGGATGTCGGGGTTGACGTCGATGGCGCCGACGATCTGCGCGCCATGCTCGTGGAGGTAGCGCAAAATGTATTTGGACATCTTGCCGCAGCCATATTGGACAACACGGATTTTTCTCATTTTCTTTTTTCTCCTTTTTTTGAGACGCCCCCATTATCCCATGGGATAAAAGGGACCCGTGGTGTTTTTCCCTAATTCCCGATTTAATTACCGATATATCAATTTTCAAGGGTTTTCACGGCACGTTTTCAAATAAAAGAAAAGGCCGCCGGGACGCGGCAGCCTTTGAGAATCTTAGGCGCTTAGGCCGAGATAGTAGTTGCGGTGGCCTTTGTTAACTTCGTCGACGCCATGGCGCCAGGCGGGGCCGCCTTCGGCCTCGGTCGGCTCGGCGTAGATGCCGACTTCTTCGTAGGTCGATTCGTCGAGAAAGCGGATGAAGTTCTGCTCGAACGCCTCTTGCCCCTTGCTCCAGCCGTCGAGGTATTCCCCGTTTCGGAGGTTCAGAAGCTTGAGGTCGATGGTCGCGGAGAGGATGTTCATGCGGGTGCCCTGATCGCTTTCAAGGGACACGCCTGCGCCCACGTGGATGGCGTTAAGCGCGTGGAACCCGCCGAAGGATCCGCCCTCTAAGCGCAAGACGATGTCATCGAGGATATTGACGCCAAGGAGGGGATTGAGGTTCAAACGGATCTCCCAGGAGGCGAGGCCCGTTTCTTCGTCGAAGGTCTTGACGAACCCGCCGAAGAGGTCCTCGACGTGGATGGCGATTGCGCGCTCGGTCGCCGCCGGGGTTTCTTCCGCCGGGGCCGGGTCGCTTTCCTCGAAGAAGGATTCGTTGACCCCGAGGAAGTATTGGAGGAGGTAGTTGAGGGCGTCGTCCTTGAACGCGCCTTCCTTGTCGAGCTTCACGGAGTCGTTGACGTTGGCGAGGCGGCCATAGTCGCTATGACGGGTCATGAGGAGCTCGCTAACGAGGTTGCCCTCGGCGTCCTCGCGACCATCGCTATAGTAATAGAAGGAGGCGTCGCGCTGGCCGCCGATCTCGAGCTCGCGGAAATAACGCGGGTCGTCCGGGGCGTTGATGCCGCGGATGACGGGAATGTCGTTTAAGGAGGCGTGGACCATCGTCTTGGCCCCCTCGACGCTCGCCTGGAGGGAAGCGGAAGCAATCTTGGCCTCGTAATCCCCAAGAGCGATGGAGACGTCGCCCTGGAGGTCATAGGTGGAGACCCCGGTGCCGTTTTCTAGACCAAGGAGGGCGGTCGAGACCGCGTAATCCCCAAGGGAAGCAAGGCCCGTGAAATCCGTGTAGGAGGCTTCGTGGTCGAGGAAGGAGAATGGCGTCGATTCGGTGACCTCGACGAAGGAAAGGGCGAGGTTCACGTCGGTCGCGGTGAGGGGATCTTCGCCGAGGGCCAAGTCGACCCCGATGTTCTTGAGGCCGGCTTCCTCGAAGGCGAGGGAGAGGGCGATGTCCCCGTCCATCCCGAAGCAGGAACCGTCGATCACGAAGGAGTCGACGTCCCCGCCGATCGAAGCGCTCTTGAGCACGTCGTAGGTGAGGGCGGAGAAGTAGTTGCCGCTTGTGAGGTCACTAAGGAGCGTTGCTTCCGCGGGGGAAGAGAGGAGGCGCGAGATGCGGCCGAAGCGGTCGTCGGCCCCGGAGATCGCGTCGATCATCGGGGAAAGGGCGTCCGCGGCAGAGCTCAGGTGGATCTTGCCGTTAAGACCCTCGAGGTTCTCGGGGTCATCGCGGTTCTCGATCGCTTCGCCCCCGTCGTTGAGAGAATCGTAATGGAAATAGACTTGGTTGGCCGCGTTTGCGAATTCGTCCTCGGCATTCGCGATGTCGAGTTTGACGTGGTGGTCTTGGTAATAGGTCTCGGCCTTCTCGAGGAGAGCGAGGTTGACCCCGCCGGTGACGAGGAAAGGGTTGTCCGCGTTTTCGCCCTTGGCTTTGGAGAAGTCGAGGTTCACCGTGCCTTGGATGTCCATGCCCTGCGTCTTGAGGGGATCGCCATAGACGTCCATGGTGCCGCGCTTGGAGACGGAGCCATCGATCCCGATGCTCGCCTTCTTGTCCTTCACGATCTTCGCGATCGGATCGACGAGGGTCGGGAGGCGGTTCATCTCGGACCAGGCGTTCATCGCGAGGAGCTCTTCGCCCGGCAGGGCAACAAACGGCTCGGTCGCGAGGGTCAGGTTCAAGGTAATCGTGTTGAGCACGAGATTTTGAATCTCGACGGACGCGAGGCTATGCTCGCTGTTCCCGTCGAGGCGGACGACGATGCGCGCCTCGGGGAAGCCAAGGCCTTTGAGGGAGAGGGAAATGGCAATGAGGTTGTCCTCGATTTGGACGCTTTCGATCATCTCGAGGATGGATTCGTAATGCTTTTCCTTGAGGCCCGCGAGGAGGGAGGGGGTGTCGAAATTTTCTTCGCCCCGGAGGGTGCCGATGACGTTCGTGACCGTGTCGACGATCTCGTCGAGCTGGGCAGTCGTCTTTTCTTCTTGGACGGTCCCGGCCGGGTCGGTGGAAGAAGAAGCCTCGTTCTTGAATTTGCCGACCATCTCGTCGAGAACGGTCTTGGTGGTCCTCGCCTTGAGGACGTCCATGACGTTTAAGTAGACGGAGGCGTTGTCGCTGCCGCTGTTATCGATGTAGGCGTCGAGCATCTGCTTGTTCGTCCCGGGTTCCCAACCGGATTCGGTCTTGTTCATTTTCTCGAAGGATAGCGATGCGGCGGCGCTATTGAAATTCACGCCCTTGATGTTGCCGTTATCGAATTTCCAGGAGAGGTCGACGTCCCCACTTAGGCTTAGGAGGGCGCGTTCCTCGACCCCGTCCTTGGAGAAGGTCGTGAGGGTGCCGGCCTTGGCGTCCTCACGATGGATCATGTCGACGTCGAGGCGCAATCCGAACTTCGGGGTGGCCACGAGGCTCGCCACGCGGCGGAAGAGGTCAAGCGAATCGTCAAGATGCGGATAGGCTTGCCAAGCCGCGGGAACAGTCCAGTCGTAAGTTTCCCCCGCGGCGGCGGTCTTGACGTCCGCGCTCAGGACCAAGGTCCAGTCCGTGTTGATGGTCTGGGAGGTAAGCCCGCTCGTCTTGGAGGGGATGTCGACGTGGCTCAGGTTCAGGTTCTCGTCCGCCCCAAGACCGATGGAGAGGTTCGTGTCCCCCAAGGGCAAATCGAGGGTGAAATAGGTCTGGCCCGCGATGGACGTCTCGACGATGGTATTGAGGGCATCCAAAAGGGCGTCCGCGTCGATGGAGGAGGAAGAAGAGGACGTTTCCTCGCTCGAAGCGGGCTCAGAGGAGGAAGAAGAGGAGGATCCCCCGGTGATCAGGGATTCGATCTTGCCATACGTGTCGACGTTGATGCCGCCTTCGGTGAGGATCTCGAGGATGTCGTGGATGACGAAGTCGAGGGCGCCGTATTCATAACACACGGTCCCGCCCGTGACGGGGTCGACTTCCTCGGTCACGTAACGCGAAACGTCGACTTGGTACCCGGCGGTCCAATCGCCCTCGTCCCCGTCGATGTCACCGATGTTGAAATAGAGATTCTTGCTCGTTTCGCCGTCCCCAAGGAGCCCGAGGTTTAGTTCCCTCTTGAGACCGTTATATTGAAGCGGGAGCTCGGCGCAAAGGGAGATGCCCTGCAAGGAGATCTCGTCGAGGGCGAGGGAAATGCGCGGGTTCTTGCCCTCGATGTTCTCGATGCGGTTCTCGGTCCGGATTTCTTGCCCGCTCACGGTCTTGACGGCGCCCGGGATCACGAATTCGAGATTGTCCACGTCGAGGGTGATGCCGCTTGTCGCGGTCTCGATGAGGCGATTCACGAATTTCTGGCTGTTCGTGAGTTCCGGGTCGGTCCCGTTCTGGTTGCCGATTGTGTTGACGATGGTCTTCTGCGGCAAAAGGAGGAAGACGCCCCCCGCGGAAAGGCCGAAGGTCAAAAGGAAGGCCCCGCTCAAGACCAGGATGTGCTTGAGTCCCTTCATGTTCGTTTTCTTGTTTTCTTTCATGGATATACCCCCGAACGAATGTTCATTTGCTTAATAACCGTATTTCTGTAGGAGCGCCGCCTCGTCGCTTGGATAGGCGATGCTTGGGTCGCTTGGAAGCGGGATGGCCGCTTCCCCGGGACCGACGGAACGGAAGACCGTCGTCATGGATCCCTCGCACGTGCTGCCGATGCCGCTTGCGAGGGTCGCCCGATAGGATTCGTAATTCCGGAAATAGAGGAGGTTCAAATCCTCGTCGAGCTCGTAGGTCAGGTGGACGTAATCGAAACTTGGGAATTCCTTGAGGTTCGAGATCGTCTTCATCTGATGGACGTACCGGAGGGTCGAGGAAGCGGGATCGGCCTCGAAGTCGACCGTGTAGCCCCCGTCGTGTTTCTTGATGGCGCTTAGCCCCTTGCCCGAGAGGTCGACCGGGCTATCGGTCTTGGGCGAGACGAGGTAGACGATGGATTCGCTCACCTGCCGGCCCATCTCGGAAGCGTATTGCTCGTTGCTCACCTCTTCCGGGGTGTTCCCGCCGTAATTCGGCGTATTGCCCCAGTACTTGGTGGTCGAGTCCCCTTCTTGGTACATCCGGTTGTACAGGGCGACGAAGCTCGAGAAGGAATTGCTTTCCTCGAAGTAACGGTCCTTGTCCCGGACTTTCCAGCTTTGGATCCCTTGGTCGACGAGACCCATGGCCCGAGAAACCCCGATGCCTTCGCAATAGGAATATTCCTCTGCGTCGAAGAGGGTGTGGGCCACCGAGATCATCTCGGCGGGCTCGAGGGCGGTTTCTAGAGGCGTCCCCTTGCGCTTTGCTGTCTCGTATTTCTCGAAGGCGGCCTCCGCGTCCATCATGTAGGCGCTTGGGTCGCCCTCGATGGTCACGAGGGTAGGCTTGAGCATCTCGTGCACACCGAATCCCGCGCCGGCCCCAAGGCTGAGCCCGAGGACGAGGAGAGTGGGAATTTCGAAGCTCTTCGCCAAGAACCGCATGCCGAGACGTCTCCTTTCCGGCCTTTCGGCCAGTCTCATCTTCCTCCCCCGCGTGCGGGAAGTCACTCTACGAACGGGCCGACCCCCTATCCGCCCGAAAGAACCCCATTCTCCAGTTTGGAGAATCGGCAATTCGTGAGGGTACGTCCCCCATTTTTGGCTGACATTGTCCTGACTTTCCGCGAAACGTAGAGAAGGAAAAAACATCAAACGATGTCTAGAAAGAAAGAATAAGGTAAGGGAAAGATGGGGCGTCTAGACGGCCTATCGGATCGCCTGTTGGCCCGCGGTTCCAAAGCGAAAAGAAAGAAGGAAAAACGCGCGTCGCGCGTGCGAATCGCGGTTCGGTCCCGCGCCCCGTTTCGGTAAAGGGGACGAGGAAAGAAGGAACTCAATGCCCCCTCGCCTAGTTTCCTAAAAACGCCCACGGCATAGGAAATTTTCATGAGGGGGCGTTCTTCGCGCTTACAAAAAATCGACAAAGCGTTTATAATATGACGGAAAGCGAAAGGGCTCATTTGGCCCCGAAGAGGAAAGGAGGAACCGCCATGGCGTTCGAGATCGGTCAGCACGTCTTTCATTCCCACTGCGGCGTGTGCCTCGTCAAGGACATCGCCCCCCTTTCGGGCGGGGACGTCTCGTTCCTTTATTACGTCTTGCTCCCCCTTTATGGCGATGACAAGGACAACATCGTCCGCGTCCCGGTCTCCAACTGCGCCTCTTTGTTCGAGCCCCTCTCGAAAGAGGACGCGGAACGCATCGTCGCTTCTTGGCCCGACATCCGCAAGGACCTCTACATCAAGGATTCCAAGGCCCGCAAAAACGCCTATGACGCCTCCCTCCGCGAAGGGAAGATTGAAACCCTGGCCCCGCTATTAGAAGGGGCGTTCCAACGCAAGGCGCGCGATGGCCACCTCAATTCGATGGACGCCATGTTCGTCTCGCGGGCGGTGCCCCTCATCTATGGGGAACTCGCCTATAGCCTCGGCATCCCTTACGAGGAAGTCCCAGGCTACATCCGCGATTCCGCCGCTTGACTAGAAGCCGGGTATCCCCCGGTTTTTTTCGTGGCCAAAAGAAAACCCGGGAAGCGACCTGCGCGGTGGCCCGTTCGCTCGGCGTGCCTTGCCCCTCGTCCGTGTTGATGTGGGTCCGCGCCTATCGAGAAAAGGGCGTCGATGGTTTAGAATCTAGGGCGAAAGGTAGGAAGACGCATGCCCAAGAAGAAACCCAAATCCCCGGAGCAGGCTGAACTAGAGAGGCTCAGGCGGGAGAATTACATGCTGGCCCTCGAGAACGCCTACTTGAAGAACTTGGGGGCCTCGGCGGAGCCGGAGGAACGAAGCCAAGACAGAAATACGAAGCCATCCTCCAGACCAAGAAGAAATTCCCGGAAGCCGCGCTGAGCGACCTGCTCGCCGTCACCGGGCATCCCTTACGAGGAAGTCCCGGGCTACATCCGCGATTCCGCCGCTTGAGAAGAAGCCGGGTATGTCCCGGTTTTTTGTGGCCAAAACAAAAGGGGGTGTTGAAAAACTCCTCTGATCAAAAGCGTCAGTTCATCGAGTACCTGACGCTTTTTTATTCGACGGAAATGGCTTGGGCATTATCTAAGGTCTTCCTTCACTAGATCGGTGAAGGAACATGCGTAGCATGTTGAAAAGCCTAAGGTTGGTGACTGAAAAAGAGGCTGCCGATCAACCACTAGGTTTTTCAACAGCCCCTATATACTCATATTATTGGAGTAGGATTACCATCAGCGTCATATTCCCATTCTCCAGCCCAATAAACTGGTCTACCTGAATAATTCCATTCCCGAGGCCATCCACTTGGTCGTGAGGATGCTTCACAGTAGATTGTTAAGGAACTACATCCAGCAAAGGCATAATAACCAATTGTGGTTACGCTATCTGGGATTGTGATGCTCGTTAAAGAACTACACCTAATAAAGGCATAATTACTAATTGTGGTTACGCTATCTGGGATTACTATACTTATTAAGGAACTACATCCATCGAAGGCATGATAATCAATTGTGGTTACGCTATCTGGGATTACTATACTGGTTAATGAACTACAACCATAGAAGGCAAATAAACCAATTGTGGTTACGCTATCTGGGATTACTATACTGGTTAAGGAAGTACAGTCTTTGAATGCATTTGCTCCAATATTTGTAACTGAATTAGGAATAGTAATTTTTTCTAAATTTAAACAAGAAGCAAATCCACCACAACCTAGCTCGCTTGTATCACCATAAATAGAAGTTACTGCGTAATTTTTATATGTAGAAGGAATCACTATTTCTTTTAAAAGCTTCGCTCTACCAACCGCTACTGCACATTCAGTATCGTTAATAGGATAAAATTCTAATCCTTCAGTACCGTTATGATCGGAAGAAACATCTTTTCCGTCTTCGCCTTTAATGTTCCCTTGTAAAACCCAAACATCACTAGTTTTGACATAATAATTCCATGTATCTAAATCAATGTAAGAATCTCCATTTTTACCTAAATTAGAATCGGGTTTTCCATTGCCGGTTAGCAGAGAGGATCCATCTTTGCCGTTTTCACCTTGAGGACCCTGTGGACCTGTTTCTCCTTGAATTCCTTGTTCTCCTTGTGGGCCTTGAGGTCCTGTAATTGAGCAAGAACTTAAACCAGGTAGTGAAGCAGTTGATAAAAGCATTAAACCAACAACTTTTCTTAATTTCATAAAAAATTCACGCCTTTCTTAATCAACGAATAACTAAATATTATTGAGTTTCTAGGTTTTTTGCATCCTGAAAAATGCCAAAGCCATTGCCGTTGAATCAAAAAAGCGTCAGTTCATCGAATATCTGACGCTATTGATTCAGAGGAGTTTTTCAACACCCCCTAATTCGTTTTGCTTTTGCTTAGGCCTTGATGCCGAGATACGCCCCATAGAGCCCGAGGACCGAGCCGAGGATCGCGAACACGGAAGGAAGGATGGCCCCGACCCCGAGAGCGAGGTCGTCAACATCGTAAGCAGGAGCGCCCGTGATGGTGCCCGCGGCGAGGAAGATGCCCTTGCCGTTAAGGAGGATGATCGCCCCGGCGAGGAGAAGAAGCGTCGTGACGCCGAGGACGATGCCGCCGATCTTGCCCGGCAGGATACCACCGAGTAGGGCGAAGACGCTCGCGGCAACGAAGAAGGCGAACGCGGTCGTGAAGAGGGGCATCTCGTTATAGCCCATCTCCTCGGCGCGGAAGATGAAGCCGAAGATAGATCCGCGGCCGTCGGGGATGGAATTGACGTCCGCGAAGAGGTTGCCGAAGAGGCTGAAGATGGCCACGAGAGCGCAGGCGAGAACCACGATCCCGAGGAAGAGTTTCATTTTCTTGTTTCTCATAATTTAGTACCTAACGGGGGAAAGTATAGCCTTCCTTAGAAGGAAGAGCAACTAGGGAGATTCCCTTCAACTCCCTTTTTCGGCCCGTTTGGCTGCCTTGCGGTCGCGCAGGATGAGCCAGAGGATCGGGGCAAGGGTGAGAACGGCCGCGATGGCGACCACGATCCACATGTTGCGGTCCGGGGCCTTGACCGTTTCCCCGAAGTCATTGACATAGGT
Organism: Caryophanales bacterium; assembly: GCA_028726925.1. Lineage (GTDB taxonomy): Bacteria > Bacillota_I > Bacilli_A > RFN20 > CAG-826 > Alloenteromonas. Next base: position 8,881 of record JAQYPI010000080.1, read on the forward strand.
CGAGTCGAAGACAAGCGCGGAGAGGTTGCTGCCGATGACCATCGGGAGCATGACGGCGAACACCAT
>JAQYPI010000081.1 GCA_028726925.1 Caryophanales bacterium
TAGGAACGCGGGTGTTCTTGGACAGGGCGGACACCTTCGATGTCGTCGAGCTCCCCAAGACCAAGGGATTCAAGGTGCGGAAGGTGCAGGCCGCCCATCGCCTTGGCGATGTGCCCGAATGTGTCGGACCCGACGTCCCCGAAGCGGGCGGCGTCCGGTTCTTCTCCGATCCCGGCGGAATCGGCGACAATCAAGAAGATGCGTTGGAAGGAGGGTTTCTTATTCATAAGCGTTACCATTATAACCTTTCTTCATTTTCGATTCGCGTATTTTGCATACGCGGACATGATTCTTCTTTCCGAAACGTGGGTGTAGATCTCCGTCGTGGAAAGATGCGTATGACCAAGCATTTCCTGGACGGCACGCAACTCGGCGCCGCCTTCGAGGAGGTGGGTCGCGAAGCAATGGCGGAGGGTGTGAGGAGAGACGTCTTTGTCAATTCCCGCCATGGCGGCGTATTTTTTCACGGCGAGGAAAAAATATTGGCGGGAGAGCGCTTTTCCGTTGGCGTTGAGGAAGGTCTCGCGCGGCTTTTTGTCCGCTTTTTTGGCGAAAACGGGCCGCACCTGCGTCAGATAATCCCGGAGGTAACCTAGCGCGAACTCGCCGATTGGGACGGTGCGTTGCTTGTTTCCCTTGCCATGACGAACGACGATGATCCCTTGGTCCTCGTGGATAGCGCTTAATGGCAGTGCGCAAAGCTCGCTGACCCTTAGTCCGGTCGCGTACATGGTTTCTAGCATCGCTTTGTCGCGAAGACCCGATGGGCTCGAAAGATCCGGCTGTTCGAGCAAATCCTCGATTTCCTCGAACGAAAGGACGACCGGTAGTCGCTTTTCCTGTTTGATCCGTGGCATGTCTTTCGGGTCCGTTTTGGCGATTCCGCGCCGCGCCAAAAAGCGATAAAAGCCGATCAAGGTGCTTTGGCGCCTAGCGAGGGTGGCCTGAGACCTCTCGAGTTCGGATTGGGCTTCGAGGAAACGCTCGATGAAAGATGGGTCGAGGTTCTCGGTGTCCTCTAGACCCGGGAAAGAGCGAAGGAAAAGGGAGATGTCTTCTCGGTAATTCTCGACCGTTTGGACGGAAAGGCCCTTCGCGGCGAGCAAATAATCCTCGTAAAGGGAAAGCGCTTCTTCAATCAGCATGGCCATCTCCCTTTTTCTTTGGGGCTTCGCTCGCCCTCTTGAACAACGGCTCCTTCGAACGGTTCTTTCGATTGAGGTCATTGATCAAGAGTTTCGTTTTGTCGAGTTCCTCGTATTCCCCCACGTTCCAGAAATCCATTTGGACCGTTTGCTTCGCTTGGTCTTCGAGTTTCGAGAGCGCGAAACCGACCAAACGAATAGGCGTTCCGGGCAATTTCGCGAATAGATTGGAAGCGAGTTCCGAGGCGATGGGCCAGAGACGGGAAGCGGAATTGGTCGGCGGATCGAACGAAAGGGAACGCTGGTGCAAGCGGAAGGAAGAGTCCTTCAAAACGACCGATGCCGTGGAACCGACTTTTCGAGCGATGGCAGCTTTCTCGCAAACTTCGAAAACGATCCTTCGGAGGGTCGCGGAGCCTTCTTCGAACGCATAGATGTCCTTTTCGAGCGTTTCGGACATCGAGATGCTCTTCGGGTCGGCTTCTTGGAGATAAACATTGTCGTCGCCCTTTCCCTCAAGCCAGGCTTCCGCCGTTTCGAAAAACTTTCCAAGCATGTTCTTCACGTCCGGGCGCCCTTCCCGAATCGCGGCCGCTAAATCGCCGATCTGGAGGATGCCGCAGGATCGCAAGGCGGGGCTCGTTTGTTTCCCAATTCCCCAAAAAGATTCGATGGGGAGGGGATAAAGCAAGCGAGAAATGTCTTTCTTGCGAATGATCGTCAAGCCTAGAGGCTTTTTCAAATCGCTGCCCATTTTTGCGAGCCAACGCGTGGCCCCGACCCCGATGGAACAGGAAAGTCCGGTTTCTTCGAGAAGATAATCTTGCAAGGACTTGAGGAAAGAAACGGGATCGGGTTTCTTGGGGAGAACGTCGGTCGCGTCGCAGTAAGCTTCGTCAATAGAAGCCATCTCCAGAATCGGAAAGGTTTCGCGGAGTCTCCCGAAAAAGGAATGGCTCATCATGCGGTAATAATCGAAATCTGAGGGCAAAAGTACGAGGTCGCGGCAAAGGGAGCGCGCCTGAAAGGTCGGCTGGCCGCTATGAACCCCGTATTTGCGGGCGACGTAGTTCGCGGTCGAAACGATGCCGCTCCTCCCATCCCCGCCGATTGCCAAAGGCTTCCCGCGCAATGCGGGGTGGCGAATCTCTTCCGCCGTGGCGAAGAAAGCGTTGAGGTCGACATGCAGGAGCACTTTGCCCATGCCATCATTTTAATGAAATGATGTCGGATTGTTAATTCCGGCCTTCGAAGAGCGAAGCGTTGATATCTTCGACAATATCTTCTGGCGTCAGTTTATTTTTCCTAAGGACTTCTTCTACGGAAGGGGAACCGATGAAGGCGTTGGGGACGCTGCGGACGATGACTTCCCCGCGGTAGCCCGATTCTAAAAGCGCGGAAAGCAAGGCGTCGACGAAACCCGTTCTCGTCGAGTAAGCATCGTGGATGATAACTCGATCAAAGCGCATGAGCTTTTCAATCAAGGCGGTAGGAACGGGGAGATAAATCAAGGGGCAAAAGAGAGAAACGGGCAATTGTTTTTCCAAAAGGAGACGTTGGATTCTCCTCGCCATCGGGCCGATTGAAACGACGGCCAAGGCGTTTTTTGAATCATCGACAAGGGTCAAAAGTCCATCGCTTGGGAGATTTGGATCGTCATTTTGGTCGTCTGAAACAGGAATGGTTTCTTTGGGCACCCGAATCCCGACGACGCCCCCCATTTGGACGGAGCGATCGAAAAGGAAAGCGGCCTCAGATGGTTTGGAGGCCATGGCGACGGTGACGCCGGGGATGGAACGAAGGAACCCCTCGTCGTAGATCCCTTGGTGGGTTTCCCCGTATTTGTCGATAAGGCCGGCGCGGTCGATAAGGAAGGTGACGTTGGCGCCCATTCTTGCGCAATCGTGTGAAATCTCATCGTAAGCTCTTTGGAGGAACGTGGAATAAATGCTATAAACAGGATGGAAACCGGTTAAGGAAAGCGCTCCTGAAAAAGTCGCGCCATGTTCCTCGGAAATACCAATGTCTATGCAACGATCGGGGAATCTCTCAAAAGCCGAATTGAAATCGCTTCCGATGAAGGTTCCGGGCGATACAAGGACCAGTTTTTCGTTTTCCGCCATTCGCCTTTCAAGCAGGCGGGCATAGACGGAGGACCAGGAAATGGTCTTTTCTTTATCGCGAAGGAATTCGCCGGTTTTCAAATCGAAAGGACCGACGCCATGCCAAGTTCCGGCATCGTCTTTCTCCGCGGGTTCATAACCTTTCCCTTTGATGGTTTTGACGTGCAAAATGACGGGACCTTCGATCCGCCTTGCTTTGAGCAATGCTTTTTCGAGGCCTTTTTCGTTATGGCCATCATAAGGACCGAGGTAGCAGAGTCCCAGGTTATCGAACATGTTGAGAGGGATCAAACGGCGTTTTAAAGCGTTTTTCAAAGATCTTGAGAAAGAAAAGAAGGCTTTCGTCACCCGTCCTTCCCTCAGCATCTTGCGGAATCCTTTTTTGAAGGAAACGTAGGCTTTGGCCGAAGAAATATTTCGGAAAAATTTCCCTGCGCCACCTACCGATGGAGAAATCGACATGCCATTGTCGTTCAGGATGATGATGATTTTCTCTCCTTGCCCTCCGATATAGTTGAGGGCTTCAAAAGAAAGGCCGTTAATGATGGAAGCATCCCCAACAACGGCAATTATCTCGAAATTTTCTTTGTTTTTTCTCCGAGCATATGCGAAAGCGGACGCCGCGGATAGCGCCGTTGAACTATGTCCAGCATCGTAACAATCGTAAATGGATTCAGAACGTTTTTGAAAACCGGATATTCCTCCAATCTCATTGAGGGATTCGAGACTTCGCCCAGTTAGGATCTTGTGGGTATAACTTTGGTGCCCGACATCGAAAATCAGTTTGTCGTTAGGAAAATCAAAAACCCTGTGGAGCGCAACGGTCAATTCAACGGTTCCGAGGTTGCTGGATAAATGCCCTCCGTGAATGCTAGTTTGTTTAAGAATCTCAGCGCGCAAAAGATCGCATAAATCTGGAATTTGCGTTTTCTCGATGTCTTTGACACGGAGTTTTTCAGGAAAGTCCTGAATGTTCAATTGTTCGTTATCGCGCTTGTTTTTCATTTATAAATAGTACTAAAAAGATACTAGAAAACTAGTTTTCCTTCACAGTTTCGATTTTTTGTTCGGCCGTTTTGATTTCGTCTTCTAATTCCTTGATTAAGGCAGTGCCTTCCTCGTATGTTTTCATGAGTTCCTCAAGGGGGATGTTCTTCCCCTCGAGCGAATTGGCGATCTCGGTCACTCGATCGAATTTTTCTTCGAAAGATTTGCTATTCGTTTTTTCCATGGGTCTTCTCCTTCCCTCTGATTTCCGAGATAAGTATACCTGATTTCAATTTCGTCTTGATTCTATTGCCAACTTCCAGCTGGTCAACGTTGGTTATCGGGACGCCATTTTCATCGGTCGTGATACTGAACCCACGGTCGAGAATCGCATCGGGATTTAAACACGAAATCTTTGCTTTCAAAAAGGAAACTGAGCCTTTAATTTCCTCTATTCTTCTTTGGACATTTGCGAGAATGGATATCTTGAGGTTCTCGAGTTTAGCCTTTCTCATTTCCAGAATGTTTTGGGGGTCTTGGAAAATTGATTTCGATCGAAGGAGTTCCACTTTTTGGCGAAGGGCGGACAATCTTGCGAGAACCGCTCTTACTATTCTTTCCCCTTGCAGGTCCAAAGTGGCAAGGACTTCCTGGGAATCCGGCGTCGCGGCAATGACGGCCGCCGTCGGGGTTGAAACACGCTTATCGGCGACGTAATCCACCAAGGTCGTATCGATTTCGTGTCCGACCGCGGAAATCACCGGACAAGGGAATTTCGCGACTTCCCGTACCAAGGATTCGTCGTTAAAAGCCCACAAGTCCTCCGATGATCCGCCGCCCCTGCCGATGATTAAGACATCCAACGCCTTTTCTTTTGCCAAGGAAAGGGCCCGAATAAGGTCGCGCGGGGCTTCTTTGCCTTGCACGAGGCTTGGGAATACGGAGACCTCGGCCAAGGGCCAACGCTGCGCGAGATTATGGAGAATGTCTTTCAAGCCTGCACTTTTGTCACCGGCGATGACGCCGATCCTTCTTGGAAAGGGCGGCAAGGGCTTTTTCCTGGATTCATCAAAAAGCCCTTCGGAAGCGAGTTTTTTCTTCAGTTCTTCCAAAGCTTGTAGGGCATCACCGATTCCATAAGGCTTGATGCCCAAGATCGACAATTGGATATTGCCCCTTCCTCCGAAATAAGAGACACGGCCGGTCGCGAGGACTTCTTCGCCTTCTTTCGGGATGCGTTGGCCAAGATAGGCCAGTTTCTCGATCTGAGAAGCCCAGATAACGGCGGATATCATGCTTTTGTCGTCTTTCAGGGTGAAATAGCAGTGCCCGGAAGAATAAAACTTCAGGTTGCTCACTTCTCCTTTGACAACTAGGGGATATGGGAAAAGCGCCTCAAGCCCTTCCTTGAGGCGCGACGAGAGTTCGGTCACCGATAAAAAAGAACGGCTCATTCGAGCCTTTCCCGGTCCTGCAGAACCTTATCTAGGATGGCGTTCACGAATTGGTAGTCGTTTTCGCCGAGATAGCGCTTGGCCAACTTGACCGCGATGTCGATGACGACGCCTTTGTTGACGGTCGGATCGACGTAGAAGTAATGGGAATAAGAAAGAAGAAGGATCGCTTGGCGTAGGAGCGGAAGCCGCTCGAAGCGCCATTTCATGAATGGGCGGAAGGCATCCTTCATTTCGTTAAGGTGCTTTACCGTCATGACGGCGTTAGCTTTGACGAAATAGTCCGCTTCTTCGTAGGACGTGCCACAAAGGGAGGAAACGATTTGCATGACATCAACCGGGGCATCCATGTCGATGTACGTCAAAATATCGTAGATCGCAGTCATGGCAAGGGGTTGCAAGGAGTTGCGGGAAGGCAACTCGTATTCGTTTTCGTTTTCCATAAAGATCAATCGCTCAAAAGCCTGATAATGATACCACGGGAGACAGGGCAAAGAAACGCTTGCGCAGGGGCTTTTTCAATTTTTGAAACCGACCACTTTCAAGCTGATTTCGCACGAGACGGTTTCGCAGGCGAGATGGATGGCTTCCGCCACCTTTTTCTGGATGGCGAGGCAAATCGTTTTGACAGGGGTCCCTTCCTGGAGGATGACTTCCATGCGGATGATCGCCTTTCCTTGGACGATGGTGGTTTTGACGCCCCCGCTTAATTGAAATAGGTTAGAAAGACGGGTCTTCTTGCCTTTTCCTTGGGAAATCTCGACGCCGTTGATATCTTGGATCGCTTTGGAGGCGATGGTCGTGATCGCGTCGGTGGAAATGCCCATTTTCCCGACTTGGGAATAGTTATTGATTTCTAAATAGGCCATATTCTATTTTCCTTCCTTCAAAACGGAGACGATCGCATAGGCGACTTTCTCGGGGGTGAAGCCGAAATGGGCGAGAACTTCTTTGTCCTTTCCAGACAAGCCGTATTCGTCAATGCCGATCGGATGAGCGGCGAATTCGGCCCAGCCAAACGTGGACGCCATCTCGAGGGAAAAGCGGTTCTCCCGGGGCAAGGCGAAGACGGTTTCGCCGCGGCGGAGGGAACGCCGGAGTAAATCGAAAGAAGGGACAGAAAGAACGCGCGCCACGATGCCTTTCTCATGCAGGATTTCCGCCGCCGAGAGGGCGAGGGAAACTTCGCTTCCAGATGCGAGCAGTTCGATGGTCGGGGATTCTTCCTCCCGGACCGCGTAGGCGCCCAAGGAGACTTTCGTTTCGGAAGTCGAGGGAAGGACGGGGAGATTTTGTCTCGACAAAATGATGGCCGTTGGCGTTTCCTTGCTTTCAAGGGCGAGGCGCCACGCGCCTTCCGTTTCCTTGGCGTCGGCCGGTCGGATGACGCTCAGGTTCGGAATGGCTCTGAGGCCCGCCAATTGCTCGATCGGTTCGTGGGTCGCGCCGTCTTCCCCGACGGCGAGAGAATCATGGGTGAAGAGGAAAACCGAGGGGATCTTTTCCATTGCAGCCATGCGAAGGGCGGGCTTGCAATAATCGCTGAAAACGAAGAATGTGGCGCAATAAGGGACGAGGCCGCCGTGAAGGGCCATGCCATTGACCGCGCACGCCATCGCGAATTCGCGGATGCCGAAATGGATATCCCTGCCTTCCCGGTTTTCCGGGGTGAAAACGCTGCTTCCTTTCACGGTCGTTTTCGTGGAACCGGCGACGTCCGCCGAACCCCCGATGCAGAAGGGCATTGAGGCGTGAAGGCGTTCTAGGAACAGGCCGCTCGAAACGCGAGTGGCTTCTTTTGAAACGCCCGAGAAATCACGGATCGAGGGCAGGTAAGGGACGAGATTGCGTGAAAACGAATCATCGAAGACACGGGCATCGTCCGCATGGTTTTTCGCGAAATCCTTTTTGGCTTGCTCGTAACGAGAAAAGGCTTCCTTCCCCCGTTTCGCGAATGTTTCGCGAAAAAGGTCATAAACGGCTTCTTCTACCGTGAACGGAGGCTCGTTATATCCGAAAGACGCTTTGGCAAAAGCTCCATCTTCTTCCCCAAGGGGGGATCCATGGGTCTTGTGGGAACCCGCGTTTTTACTGCCGATGCCGATCGTCGTGTGGAAAAGGATAGCCGTCGGAGAGGCAATGTTCTTCTTTGCCTTTTCGATGGCCCGAGACATCGCGTCCACGGAATCTCCGTTCTTGACGTCGATCACGTCCCATTCCTCGGCGAGGAAGCGCAGACGGACGTTCTCGGTATTGCTATCGCTCGTCGGCCCATCGAGGGTGGAGCCGTTCAAGTCTACGAGGAGAATGAGATTGGAAAGCCGTAGATGCCCGGCGAGCGCGATGGCCTCTGCCCCGATGCCTTCCTGGAGGCAACCGTCCCCGCAAAGGCAATAGGTCCGATGGCCGAAAAACGTGGAACGGTCTTTTCCAGAGGCGCGGACCGCCTCCTCGGCGATTGCCATCCCAACGGCTTGGGCGATGCCTTGTCCGAGCGGGCCGCTTGTCGCGTCCACCCCAGGAGTGAGCCCGACCTCGGGATGACCCGGGGTCAAGGAACCGAGCTGGCGGAACGCTTTGAGGTCGTCCATGCGGAGGGCGTAGCCCGAGACGTGGAGCATGGAATAAAGAAGGGCGGAGACGTGGCCGGAAGAAAGAACGAAGCGATCGCGGTTTTCCCATGCGGGATGTTCTGGATCGGCGACGAGGTGGTCGCGGAAAAGGGCGACCATGGCAGGCGTGGCATCCAAGGCCATTCCGGGATGCCCGCTGTTGGCCTTGTTGGTCATGTCGATGACGAGGCTCCGGACGGCGGCAACCGCCCGTTTGGTCGCGATGCTCAGTTCTTTTCTTTCCATTTCGGGGTCTCCTTATTCTTCTTCCTTGAGCTGGATGCCGAGGACATCGAGTTGATCTTCGCTCACCTCGGCGGGCGCCTTGGAAGTCGGGTCGACCGCTTGCAGGTTCTTCGGGAAGGCGATCACGTCGCGAATGTTATCGGTTCCGCAAAGGATCATGGTGAGACGGTCGAGGCCATAAGCCATGCCGCCGTGCGGGGGCACGCCATATTGGAAGGCGTCGATAAACCAGCCGAATTTCTTGGCCACGTCCTCGTCGCTTAGGCCGAGAAGGTTGAAGATCTTCCATTGCGTGTCATGGTCGAAGATGCGAAGGGTTCCGCCGCCGCATTCGTAACCGTTGATAACGATGTCGTAAGCGTAGGCAAGCACCCTTTCTGGGTCGCTTTCGAGGAACGGAAGGTCCTCGTCGCGGGGACGCGTGAACGGATGGTGTTCGGCCGAATAGACCCCCGGCTGCCCTTCGATCGGGTCGAACATCGGGAAATTGACGACCCAAAGAAGATCGTAGGTTCCGGGTTTGACGAGGCCGAGTTTCTTGGCGAACAACGTGCGCAAAGCGCCGAGGCCGAAGTCGATGGCCCGGCGGTCATCGCTCGAAGCGAAGAGGAGAAGGTCGCCTTCCTTGAGCCCCAATTCGGAAATAAGGGCGACTTGCTTTTCCTCCGAGAGGAATTTCGTGAAGGACCCTTGCAGGGTTCCATCGAGCATTTTGAGGGAGAGGACGCCTTTCAAGCGGAATTTGCGCGCCTCGACCTGAAGCTCGTCGAGAACCTTGCGGGAAGTCTCTTTCGCGACCCCGGGGACCACGATGCCCTTGATGAAAGGGACGCCACGGAACCCATCGAAGGGCACGTCGGAAAGCAAAGGATGGAGATCCTGAATCAAGAGACCGTACCGCGTGTCGGGCTTGTCCGAGCCATAAACGTCCATCGCTTCCCAATAGGGCATGCGGCGCAGCGGCAAAGCAATCTCGACGCCGAGCAACTCGCGGAAGACTTTCTGGAGGAATCCCTCGTTGAGGGTCAGGATCTGGTCTTGATCCATGAAAGACACTTCTTCGTCGAGTTGCGTGAATTCGGGCTGGCGATCCGCACGAAGGTCCTCGTCGCGGAAGCACTTCGCGACTTGGTAATAGCGTTCGACCCCGCCGATCATCAAAAGTTGTTTCCAAAGCTGCGGGGATTGCGGCAAGGCATAGAAACTACCATGGTGAAGTCGGCTTGGGACCAAGTAGTCGCGGGCCCCTTCGGGGGTCGCGAGATTGAGAATCGGGGTTTCGACTTCGAGAAAGCCATTCGCCCCGAAATATTCGTGCCAGCAGCGCACGATTTCGGCGCGGACGCGAAGATTGTGCAAAAGGCAAGGGCGGCGAAGGTCCAAATAACGATACTTGAGGCGCGTTTCCTCGAGGGCATCGGTCTTGTCAGCGATGATGAAAGGGGTGAGGTTCGCTTTGCTAATGACTTTGAGCGAATGGAGGGTGACCTCGATCTCCCCGGTCTTGAGCGCGGGGTTCGGGACATCCTTCTTCTCGACGACGCCTCTAGCTTCCACGACATATTCGTTGCGGATGTCGGGGAGGATTGAAGGATCTTTCGCGATGAGCTGGACGGTGCCAGAGGCATCGCGAAGGTCGATGAAGACGAGGGATCCGAGATTCCTACGATTGGCAACCCAGCCGAGAAGCGTGACTTCTTTTCCGACATCGCTCAGGCGGAGTTCGCCGTTATGCATGGTTCTTTCCATAATCCTAATACCTCAATGATGGTGGTGTTCTTCTCCTTCTAGGAGAGCAAATTGCTCGTCGAGGGTCGCATCGAGCGTCTCGATGCTGGCCTCGATTTGTTCGTGGGTCTTGAGATTCTTGAGCTGAACGACCCCTTTGTCCAGCTCGTCTTTGCCGATGATGAGCGCGAAGCTCGCGTGGCGGCGTTCGGCTTTCTTGAACATCGCCCCGATCTTTCCCGGGACGAAGGGCATTTCCACGGAATATCCGAGTTTCCGGATGTCCTCGACGAGGGAGAATGCCTGGTCCATGGATTCCTCGCCAAGCGGCATCGCGTAGAGGTCGAGGCCGGGGTCGATGCCATCGAGCTTCCCGAGTTCGGAGAGGAGGCTATACAGGCGCTCGACGCCCATGGCGAACCCGACGCCGTGATCCATGGTCTTGGGTCCCCCGAACTCCTGCAGCATGCCGTCGTAATGGCCGCCGCCAAGCAAGGCCCCGTAATCTTTTCCACTTGGGGAAATGGCATGGACTTCGAAGACGATGTGGCCATAGTAATCAAGGCCGCGGACGAGAGAATCGTCCACTTCGTATTCGATTCCTTGATCGTTCAGGATCGAAAGGGTGGTATAGAAGCGCTTTTCGGCTTCCTCGGTGAGGTAATCGCGCATTTTCGGCGCATCCTTGGCGATGGCTTGGTCTTCGGGGACTTTGCAATCGAGGATGCGCATCGGGTTAAGGCGAAGTCGCTCGTGGCAATCCGGGCACATGGAATCGATCTTGCCGGCAAAGTAGGCTTGAAGCGCTTCTTTGTAAGCAAGGCGGCTTTCCTTGTCCCCAAGGGTGTTGACCTTGATTTTGAGTTGTTCGAAACCAAGCATCGAAAGGGTTTGCATGGCAAGGCAAATGCATTCGGCGTCAAGGCACGGGGAATCGACCCCAAGGACCTCGACCCCGGCTTGGATGAATTGGCGATAACGCCCGAGTTGCGGGCGCTCGTAACGGAAAACGGGCCCGGTGTAATAAACCTTGAGAGGGGCGTCCTCAGTGGCGAGCATCTTCTTCTCGCAGACGCTGCGGACGACGCCGGCGGTTCCTTCCGGACGAAGGGTGACCGAGCGATTTCCCTTGTCGAGGAAGGTGTACATCTCCTTGCGGACGACGTCGCTGCTTTCGCCGGTGGAGCGATCGAAAACCTCGGTGTATTCAAGAATCGGCGTCTCGATCTTGCGATAGCCATAAAGCTCGGCGACGG
>JAQYPI010000082.1 GCA_028726925.1 Caryophanales bacterium
TTCATGTCCGGTTCACAGCCGGATGTGTTCACCGTTTCACCAATCGCGCCACGCGGATATAAATATAGAGGGGGGCCAACCGAAAAGCAAGAACATTTTGCCCGTTCCGAAGGCTTTTGAAACCATGTCCCCAAAAGGAGGCTTTCTTTATTTGCCAAGCAGCCGCTTGACCTCGAGGAGGACGGGTAGTTCGCGGCGTTTCACGAGCCCGGAGACTCCATGGTCTTCTTGGGCTTCGTAAGCCTCGATCGCCTCGTCAATAGTCAGGAAGCGGGTATCCTTGATGAAATCGTCACCCTCGGATTCGAAGTGCTTGCCCTTGAATTCCTTCGCGGTGCAAAGGTAATAGCGGTTGCGATTCGCGCGGGCGATGAGGTTGTAGGCGTCATCGATTTCCGCGACGCATTCCCCGACCTCGACCTCGTAGCCAAGCTCTTCCTCGCATTCGCGGACGAGGGCCTCGGCGAAGGTTTCCCCTTCGTCCACGCCTCCCCCCGGGGTCTCGAGGTAATGCTGCTTGCCGAAGCGATCGTCTCGGAAGATGTGATGGATCGCGATGCGGTCCCCAGGGAAGAAAACGATGCCTCGGGCGACATCACGGTGGTTCGTGAGTTCCGTTTCCGGATACTCCTCGTCTTTCAAATGGAGCAAAATCATAGAGTAATCGTATCCCAAACGGATACAGGCGACTAGAAAATTATTATAATACGGCCATGATTGTCATCCGGAACCGCCTCATCGCCCTCTTTGCCCGCATCGCGATTTTCGCGGTTCTTCTATCCGCCCTCATTTGGTATTGGCCGCTCATCGGCTACGAATACACCCCGATTTGCCTCTTTGAGATTCAGGTTGGCATCGCCTACCTCTTCCTCATGTTCCTCATCGTGGTCTTCAACGCGATCGACCTGCGCCACGGCATAAGCGGGGTCGCAGCGGGGGCCTATATGCCCATCGCCTTGGCCATGACCGCCTATGCCGTCCTCGGGGGAACGCTCGGCCTTTCCTACATGCTCCCGGTCCATGGGTTAAGCAGCGCGCAAGCCGTTCTATATAACGCCTTGCTCATCGCGTTGCCGCTCCTTGAATGGATCCTCTTCGAGCAAAAGGGGACCGTGAAGGCGTATTTCGGGATCACCTGGATGGTTTACCCTTTCTTCTACATGGTTTTCACCGTCTTCCGCGCGGTCATCTGGAGGGACAATCCCTTGTTCGCGGACGGCAGCATGTACGCTTACGAGTTCTTCGATCACCACGATCCCCTTTTCGTCCTTTGGGTCGTGCTCAGCTTGATCGTCGATTATCTTTTCGGATTGTTACTTATCTTTCTCAACAACGTGCTCGGCCGCAAATTCAAGAAGCAGCGCGGCGTCTTGCTCGACTAGTTTTCTTTTTGAGGGTGACGCGGCAAAAGGGCTTAGAACGTCCCAAGGACTTTACGTCGTTTTGCGAAAGCAGGCACAAGGAACATAGATACCATTTTTGCGGCGTTCCTTTTTGCTCGATCGTGAGGGACAAAGGCTCGAAGGTTTCGCTTCGGAAGCGCATGCGGACAAGATCGATCCGGGTCCCTTCGGGGCTAGAGCGAGCGAAGTCCGGGGCGAGCAACAGCCTTCGCGATTGATCGAGCAACGCGAGGTAATCGTTTGGATGGGCGACGGCCATCTTATCGAGGGTTTCCCCGGATACATAGACCGAGGGGTCGCTTGTGAGGGATAATCCGGTCGCTTCCTCGATTTCCGGGGAGATGCGGCCAAGGCGTAATGAATCGTGAGTCATAAGATGTTCCTCCGCTATCCTTATTCCGTTTTCCGCGACGAATTTGTCTTTTGAATTCCAGTCGGGACCAAAAGGAAAGGCGCCATCGAAGAAAGGAAGATGGCCTCGATTGTTACATTCCTTCTCTTGTGCTCGCCCCCTTCGCCCACCATAATGGTGCCATGAACCGTTATGACAAAGCGGGGCCCACGAGCTTTGCCCTTGGGACCCAAGCGACCTTCTACCTCCTAGAAAGCGCCTCAAAAGAGGCGAGGAAGGTCTACATCTCCCCGAAGCAGAACCGGGACGAAACCTACGGACGCCTCGTTTCCCTTTGCAAGGAAAAGCGCGTTCCGGTCATCGAGAACAACGAACGCATCTTCCGCGACCTTTCCGGCAAGGACAACGTCATGGTGATCGGCGAATTCGAGAAAACCGAACGCGCGTTGAACCCGAAAGGCAACCACGTCCTCCTCGTGAACCCAAGCAACGCGGGGAACCTCGGGACGATCCTCCGTTCCCTCGTCGGATTCGGCCTAAGCGACATCGCCCTCATCACTCCATGCGTCGATCCTTTCGACCCGAAAGTCGTGCGCGCGAGCATGGGTGCTTTGTTTCATCTGCGTCTGCGCCGGTACGCAAGTTTCGATGCCTATGCCGCGGATGCCGGGAAGCGTTCGTATTATCCTTTCATGCTGCAGGCCCAAGATTTCCTGCCCGAAGCCAAACAAGAAACCCCCTATACCCTTATTTTTGGGAACGAGGCAACCGGCTTGCCAGAATCCTTCCTTGGCATCGGCCATCCCCTCAAGATCCCCCAGACATCGCTCATCGATTCCCTGAATCTCGATAACGCGGTCGCGATCGCTCTCTACGAATTCCAAAAAGAAACGATGCGCTGACGCGTTCTCTTTTCCAGGTTCTTCTCGCGGTCTTTCTTTTCGTTATGGACTTTGAGACGGAAAAGCGTAGAATTGCCATCTCGGACATGGGAGGAAGGATGGAAAGAGCAAATCGGAAACCAGGGATCTTCGAACGGATCCGCAGCATGGACCTCACGAGTGGGAATCTCTTCTGGAAACTCGGCCTTTTCGCGCTCCCGATGGCCCTCGCGACCATCCTGCAACTTCTTTACACGACCGTGGACCTCGTTACCGTGCACCTTTGGGGTGGGGGCGAGAACAGCGCTTCCGCGATCTCAGGGAACGGGGCGCTCATCAACCTCGTGGTCGTCATGTTCTCCGGCCTCGCGATCGGGGCCAACGTCGCAATCGGCAACGCGATCGGGGCCAAGGACCTCGAGCACGCGGAGAAAGTCGTGCACACGTCCTTGCTCTTTGCTTTGTTTAGCGGCATCGCCGTCGCGATCTTCGGCTTTTTCATGACCCCGATTCTCCTCGACCTCATCCAGATCGAGCCCGCTTACCGGGACGAGGCGGTTTCCTACATGCAAATCTACTTCGTAGGATTGCCTCTCCTCATGCTTTACAACTATGCCTCTCAGATCCACCGGGCGATGGGGGATTCCTCGACCCCGTTCCTCGCCCTCCTTTTCGCCGGATGCGTGAATCTTCTTGCGGACTTCCTGTTCGTCTATTTCCTGCGGGCGAACGTGAGGGGCGTCGCCTGGGCGACGGTGTTAAGCGAAGGGGTGTCCGCGCTCGCGCTTCTGCTCTCCCTCGGTCTAAGGAAACACGCTCTCCTGCGTTTGCGTCTCAAGGAACTGCGAATCGATGGGCAAACGCTTGGGGAAATCGTCAAGCTCGGCTTGCCCGCGGGTTTCCAAGGGTTCTTCT
>JAQYPI010000083.1 GCA_028726925.1 Caryophanales bacterium
TTCGTTTTGCATGATGCCGAGGAAGTTGACCATCTGGTTGCAAAGGGTCATGAGGTGACGGGCAGGGCTCGAGGTGATCTTGCCTGCGACGCCTCCAAGGCCCTCAGTGATCAATTGCTTGAGCGACCAGCCGGCACAGTAACCGGTGAGCATGGAAAGGTCGTGGATGTGAATATCCGCGTTGCGGTGGGCGTCGGCGATTTCTTTGTCATAGACTTCGCTGAGCCAGTAGTTCGCGGAAACGGCGCCGGAGTTCGAAAGGATAAGGCCGCCGACGGAATAGGTGACGGTCGAATTCTCCTTCACACGCCAGTCGGCGATGCGGAGGTAATTGTCGACGACGTTCTTGAAGTCGAGGCTCGTCGATTTGACCTGGCGTAGCGCCGCGTGTTTGTTGCGGTATTCCATGTAGGATTTCGCAACGTCGATATAGTTCGCTTGGATGAGGGCGATTTCGACGGCGTCTTGAATGTCCTCGACGGACACCTTTTCATCCTTGATCTTGTTGTTGAAAATCGAGGTCACGCGAAGCGCGAGGATTTGGATGATGTCCGGGGTGGTATCTTTGTGCTCGGCGCGGAAAGCGCGTTCAATGGCGCTTTCGATCTTGCCGAGGTCGAACGGGACAACGGTCCCGTCTCTTTTGGTGACTTGTAACATAAGGGCTTCCTCCAATGGCTGATGAAACGGCGAATAAAAACCTAGCTTTTCGCTATGTGTCGCTTACCCCCTTTCAGGGGCGTTGCGGGAATATGATAAGAAGAATGAAAAGAATTTCAAGGATGATGTTCTTTGGAAAAGTTTTCACGAAAATTCGCCCTTGAAAAAGTTTCGCACCATGTATTGCCCATAACTACGGGGGATTTTGGGGAACTTCCGGGAAAAGAGTCTTTGAAAAACGCAAGCAAGGCGAAAATATGTTTAGGCGGTGTCAAAAAAAATCGAAAAAACCGCGGTAATTCAGGGTTTTTCTGATTTTTGGTTGACGAGAATGGTTTTTAAAAACGCATGAATGGGGCTCACGCATTGGCGAGGGCATCCACGATATTCTGCAGGAGCGCTTGATATCCGAAATCGGTGCTGCAAATCCATTTTGCCAACGAAGAGACGTTCGGATCTCCCATACCAACGAGGGCAGAGAGGGTGTCTTTGAGCGAGGAATCAAACAAAAGACTCGCGTTTATCGCAAGCCCGAAAAGCCACCAGGTGGCAAGACCGATCACGACCCCCGCCGCCAAGCCCAAGAGGCGATTCAAGAGTTTCATCGGCTTCTTCAGGATGACGTTGCGAATCATTGTGACGACAAAGGCCGATACCATGGCCACGGTGATCACGATCCCCGCGATTCCAACGAAGGACATGCCTAGGATCAAAACCTTGGTCAAAGCGACGGCGATAGGCTCTGCGATCATGATTTTATCGCCTTCAATGCTCGCGACAGCATCGACCAACAAGGTATCGATCGAAGCTCGGAAAGAGGCGGGGATATTGATGTTTTCGTAAAGCAACGCGCGGAAATCCGTGTTTTCGAAAAGGTTTCTCGGCACGGAATCGCTGCCATGAATCGTGTAAGATAAGAAACCTTCCCCGACCTTAATCGAGATTTGTTGTTGAAAATAAGACGACAGCGAAGCGTGAATCGATTCGCCAAACGGGGAAGCTGCGATGGCTTCGGTAACGGGGCGGCAGAGAATGAAAGCGAGGCCTATGCCTAGGCCGAAAGCCGCGATTTTGGCGAGCAATTTGAAACCGCCTTCCAAAAACCCGATTCCCATCGGGATAAGAAGAGCAAGAACGAGGATGGCATCCATCATGTAGGCATTCATACATTTATCCTACTAAAGTAAAGAAAATAGGGTCAACGTCAAAATCCGGAATTGCTTTCTGCCATCCCGTGAATTAGCATTCCTTCACCATTAGCAAGGAGTGAAAAATGGCTAAAAAGAATAAAAAACTAAAAGCCTTATGGGCGGACTTTAAAAAGTTCATCACCCGTGGCAACGTCCTCGATATGGCGGTTGGCGTCATCATCGGCGGCGCCTTCAACGCGATCGTTAACTCGGTCGTCAAAATCTTGATGTCCGTCGTGACCTGGGCGGTCCCTGGTGGCATCAACGGCCTCATCACGGTTCTCCCCGCCGTGAACGATACCCAGAGGGGCGTCGTCGGACAGATGTTCTCGTCTGCCGATCTGAACGATAAGGTCATCGAATATGCCACCAAGAACGGCGTAGAAAACCTCACGGTCTCCAGCACCGAGTTCGTTGGCTGGAAGAATTCCCTTCTCAGTCTCTATACCCTCCACGGAGACAAGTATTCCTACAACCTCTCCGCCGTCATCGATTGGGGTGCCTTCATCAACGCGGTTATCTCCTTCTTGATCATCGCTGCGACCCTCTTCGTCATCGTCAAAGTCGCCGCGGCCGTCCGGAAGAAGAACGAAGAATTCAAAGCCGCTGCTCTTGAGCGCTATTATCAGGCTCATCCCGAAGAGCGTCCCGCCCCGGTGGATCCCGAGAAACCGAAGCCGACCGAAGCCGAGCTTCTGACCGCGATCCTTCTCGAGCTCCAAAAGCAAAATGCCCCCGTTGAGGAACCGAAACCGGCAGAAGAACCTGTCAAAGAGGAAAAGAAGGAAGAAAAGCCGGCCGAGGAAAAACCCGCCGAGGAAAAACCGGTCGAAGAAAAGCCGGCTGAAGAAAAACCCGCGGAAACCCCCGAAGAGAAATAACATCGCCCGAAAAGGAACCTTAGCCGGTTCCTTTTTTCTTGCTCTCCGAGCGAGTAAGATAACGAGCGTATGAGAACCATCAAATTCGAGAATATTGAGAACTTCCGCGACCTCGGCGGTTATCCTTGCTCTTTCGGGGAAACGTCTTTTGGGGTCATTTATCGTTCGGCCACGCTTGCTTACGCTAGCAAAAAAGACGTGGACCATATGGCCGAAATCGGGATAAAAACCGTGATCGACCTTCGCGAGGATTCCGTCAAGGCTTCCTTGCCGAGCCCCATGCTTGGAGATCCCAGATTCACCTATATCGCCTTGCCCGTGAACGGCAATGGTCGGATTCCCGTGAACCATAAGGATCAAGTCGAGTCTTACATGGAGATGCTTTATGAGCCGAGAAGCGCGCGAAACATCTTCCAAGCGATTCTCAACGCCCCAAAGCCCCTCGTTTTCCATTGCAACGCGGGAAAAGACCGGACGGGTGCATTCTCCATGATTCTTTTGATGTTGGCGGGAGTCCCCTTTGAGGACATCAACGCCGATTACATGATGAGCTACCCCTTACTTCCGAAGATGACGGCGAACACGAGGGCCTTTCACAAAGAAGTGCCGGAATTGCTTCTCGTTCCCAACACCGATTTCCTGCCGTGCGTTCGCGACGCCTTCTATGACCGTTATGGATCCTTGTCCGCCTACTTCGAGGCCATCGGCATGAGCGACGATGAGTTCGTCGCCCTTTCCAACCTTCTCGGGAGACAAGAGAAATCCTGCGGGGTGGTTTGCGTTCGCGATGGCAGGGTTTTGGTCGAGCACATGAACCATGGCCATTATTCCCTTCCGAAAGGCCACGTTGAGCCCGAGGATGCCGATGAACACGCCACCGCGGCCCGCGAGCTAAAAGAAGAAACGGGCCTTGAGGTCGCTTCCTTCATTCCTGGCTTCCGTACTTCGGTCCATTATTCCCCTGCGGAAGGCTGCATCAAAGAAGTCGTCTTTTTCCTCGCGGAGGTCAAAGAAGGCAAACCGATCATTCAAAAAACAGAGGTCCAGGACATCTACTGGTTGCGGCCCGAAGATGCCCTTATCACGCTCAGCCACGATTCGGATCGCGACGTCATCAAGAAAGCTTTTTCGTTTCTCGGCACCCGATAACAAGATTCATCAAGAAGTCTTCGAAGGCCTTGGGATTGTCAAAAGGGACCACATGTCCCGCCTCTTTTGCGATTGTCATGGTCTTAGAAGGAGCCTCAATGCGGTCGTAAACGCTTTTTTGGTAACTAGGCGGAACGACGATGTCCCATTCGCCTGCGAGGATGTGGACCGGCATGGGGAGACGGAGATAGGGGTCGAAGGAATCGGGGAGGGAATGGAAAAGGACGTTTCTGCCCACGGCATTGTCCCGTCCCTGATTTCGCTTGGCCTTTTTGCTGAACTCATGGGAGTTCTGATAGGGCAGGATTTCTCGCTCATAGAAGGAAGGGATGTCTTTTTTCTCCAAAAGGTCATAATAGGCCGCTAGGTAACGATTTGTTTCCGCCTTTGAAGAGGGGAAAGAGGGAGAAGTGAGTTTCTTTTTCCAAAACTCAAAATCCTTGGTTTTCCCTCGTTTTATCAACTCTTCCAAAAACAACATTCCTTTTTGGATTTCGAGAGGGCGCCGTTCCGCTACCTGACCATACCCGATATAGGCATCGACCGGCAAGGAATGGGTTGAAAGCGTAATAAGGGAAAGCGCGGAGCCAAAGGACTCTCCCACGACGAACAAGGGGGCGGCTGGAAATAAGGATTTTACATAGAGGATTACGCCCCGAAGCTGATTCGCTAGGTCTTCGATTCGAAGGGGGAACGTGGTCGGAATTCGAGAATCCCCGCACCCGCGTTCGTCATATCCCACGAGGGTGAAGCGGTTCGACAAAGGCAGGAGCTTGTTGGCGATGTGATGGCGATTGGGGGAACCTGGGCCGCCATGAACGAACAAAAGAACGGGGTTTTGCACGCTCTTTGACCAGATATGCATGGTCGTAAAGGTTCCGCCCAAAAGAACAGAATAGATGCGATTCATCTGCCAATTCGCTTTTTGACTACCCATGGAAATAAGTATGTGACATAAAATTGAAAGAAGGAATAAAATAAAATATCAAAACAAGGAGAAACGCCATGGCAGAAGCGAAGAAAGAAGGAAGAAAGATTTATCACGTTGCAAAGCGTGAAAAGGACGGCAAGTGGGCCTTGAAGATCCAAGGAAGCGACACCGTCATCAAACTGTTCGATACGAAGAAAGAGGCGGAGGATTATTGCAAGACCTTGGGCGCCAACCAAAACGGGACCATCCTTTTCCACAACTCGAAGGGCGCGCGCAAAGGCAGCATCTCGACCACGCAGGTCCACAAGAAAGAGGCGACGAAATAACGGGTAGGTCCCAACTGAAACGGGGACTTCCATCCCTTCTTTTCGAATCCATATATGAAAGACAAAAATAGCCTTTTCCGGGAAATCATTCGTTTCGCGGTCATCGGCGTCTACGGCACGCTCATCGATTTTCTCGTTGAACTCGTCTTCACGAGCTTCCTTCACGATTGGGTAAGCGCCAACGAAGCGAACCACATCGCCGCCTTCTTCATCGCTTTCCTGCTTTCTTTCATTGGCATGTTGGTTGCAACGCCAGCCACTTGGGCCCTTACCGGCGTTTGGGGATTCCAAAACGTCGAGGAAAAAGCCAAAAAGAAAGCCAATTCCGTGAAAGGAAGCCTGATCTATACCGGTTGGCAAACCGCTGGGCTCGTCGGAGGGGCCGCCATCCAATTCATCGGATACATGCTGTGCCTCGAATGGAGCGGATGGGGCATCAACATCCTCTCGGTCGATTTCTCGACCCTCTTCAAGCAAGAGATCGGGACGTTCTTCGCGTTCACGACGGTCTTTGTCCTAAAAACCGCCTTCACGATGGTTTGGAATTTCGTGACCCGAAAACTGTTCATTTACAAGTCCGCGACGAAAAAAGAAGCGCCCGATCAAGCGGGACGCTAATCAACGTAGATTTCCTTCACCTCGTCGAAGTGGGTTTTCGTTCGGGCGGAAGGATCGAAATAATGGTTTCCCATGTTGACGATGACGTCTTCGGGAACCCATTTTTCTTTCGGCCTCATCTTGTTCCGTTCTAGGCAAATGCGGTAATCCGAGAGTTTCAGGAGGACGAGCATCGCGGTCTCATATTCTCGCAGGTGCCTGCGGAAAAAGAGGCGACGCTCATCGTATAGCATGGTGGTATCGAGAATCAGCGTGAGGTTCTCGTGCTCTTTGGCCAAGGCGTGGCCGCGACGGATCATCTCGTTGTAGATGACCATCATATTGTGGTTTTCCGGGAATTTGTCGTATCCGCCGCAAAGTTCCTTTCGGACTTCATCCGCCGAGAGGATGAAAACCGTTTCTTCCGGATGTTCCCCGATGTAGGCTTTTGACCAAGTTGATTTCCCGATGGCCGCGGGCCCGCAAACGAGGACGAGTTTCTTCATGCCCGTATAATAAGACACATTGGTTCGCATTTCCTCCTTTTTCTTAGAAAAAACTTGAGCAAAAGGGAAAAGAACCTAAAATGGAGAAGATGAAATCCACCCGTCCTTTCTCCAAATCCCAGGAAGATTTTCTCGAAGCTTTGTTGATGTTAGAGGAAAAAGGGGAACCCCTCGAAACCACGAAGGTCGCACATATTCTCGGCGTCAGCAAACCCGCCGTCCATCAGATGGGCCACGAATTGATTGACCGGGGGCTTATCACGCGCATCGATTACGGGGACATGGCCTTAACGGATGCCGGGAGAGAGGTGGCCGTCCGAACCCTCAAGCGACATCGCTTGCTCAAGCGTTTCTTCTTGCTTCTCGGCGTGAGCGAAGAGACCGCCGAAAAAGATTGCTGCGAGGTGGAGCATGCTTTGTCGGACGAAACCATCGTCCAAATCGAATCCTTTGTCGCGTCTCACGCTTCTGCTGGAGAGGCGATGGAAAAGAACGGGTAAATTAAAGCGTTTTTCAATTGGTCGATCGCGTTGTTGTTGGAACGTTCGCTGTTCTCGCCAGATTCCCCGAGAAAGTCATCCATCATCTCGCACACGATTTCTTCGAAAAGAACGGGGAACGGCCGTCCTTTTTCGGTTTTCGGCAAACTCATGAGAGTCGCAAAGAAAGCGATTCTTTCGTCTTCAACGAGCTCGTCGAGGCTGTGCATGACATCCCGGAACATGGAAGGCGATAAAGAGAGCAACGTTTCCCAATTCGCGGAAAGCAGGAACCCTTCGCTCGCCCAGCGGCGATTCGCCCAATCCATGAGGTCGTCGAGCGTCGAGGACAAACCCGCGAGGTTTTCCAATAAGGGATAGGACTTTTTCGCGACCGATTCCCAAGCGCGAAGAAGCTCATAAAGCATGGTGTGGTCAAAAGCACCTTGGAAAGCCGAAGCATCGGATAGGGGCAACGTTGCCCGAATTTCGGTCGGGCAAGAAAAATAGAGATCCATGAGGATGTTATGCATTTCACCAAACTCGGCGAGAAGCTTCTTAGAAGAATTGGAAACGCTCATTGAAAATAATGATACATTTTCCCGTTTTCGGTTTCCATCCTGATAAAGGGTACAGAAAATAGACCTATACCTTTGTCTTGAAAAAGTAACGATAAAATCGAAAGAATGAAAAATAGTAGAAATGAAATCTTGCTAAAAATCCTTATAAAACCATAATTCTCTCGTTATGGAGTGGAGGAAATCCCGTTTATGAGAAAATACAGCAAGTCCGATATCCTAAAAATGGCCAAAGAAGAGCATGTTGGCTATGTTCGTCTTCAATTTACGGATATTTTGGGTACCATCAAAGCCGTGGAAATTTCAGTCGCTCAGTTGGAGGACGCCCTCGATAACAAAATCATGTTCGACGGTTCATCCATCGAGGGGTTCGTCCGTATCAAAGAAGCGGACATGTTTCTGCGTCCGGACCTCGATACCTGGATGATCTTGGGGTTCGAAGACGATACCTATGGCCGGGTCGCCCGACTCATTTGCGATGTCTACACTTCTTATGGCAAGCCATTCCCCGGCGATCCGCGTTATATCCTCAAAAAGCAAATCAAGGCGCTCAACGATTATGGGATCAACGCCCTCTCGGTTGGCTTCGAGCCTGAATTCTTCCTCTTCAAGCTGGACGAGAAAGGGGCGCCGACCCTCGAACCAGTCGACCGCGCTTCCTATTTCGATTTGTCCCCGATGGACGGGGCCTCTTCGGTTCGTCGGGATATCGCGATGGAACTCCAGAAACTCGGCTTCGTGATTCAAACCGCCCATCACGAGGTGGCGGCTGGCCAAGAGGAAATCAATTTCCGCTTCTCCCACGTCCTCGAGGCCTGCGACAACGTGCAAACCTTCAAGCAGGTCGTCAAGGTTATCGCGAGGAAGCATGGCTATCTCGCGACGTTCATGCCGAAACCCATCGCCGGAATCAACGGATCCGGGATGCATACCAATTGCTCGCTTGAAGACGCCGACGGGGCCAACTTGTTCTTTGATCCCAACGACCCCATGAAGCTTTCCCTTCTTTGCCGAAAATGGATCACAGGCATCATGAAGCATGCCCGCGCCCTCGCGGCGATCACCAACCCGACGGTTAATTCCTACAAGCGTCTGATCCCGGGTTACGAGGCCCCTTGCTACGTCTGCTGGAGCGACGCGAACCGTTCCGCGATGATCCGCATTCCCGCGAGTCGGGGGAAAGGAACCCGAACCGAGCTGCGAAACGTCGACGCGACCTGCAACCCCTATCTTGCCCTCGCGACCATTCTGGCTGCCGGTTTGGACGGGATCAAAACGACCCCGGATGGCGAAACCCTCCCGCCCGTTTACGACAACATCTTCGCTTTGACCCGAGAGCAAAGGGAAAACCAAGGAATCCTCAATCTTCCGGAAAACCTGAAGGACGCCTTGAAAGAAATGACCCGCGACCCGCTCATCTACTCCGTGTTCGGCGAACACACCTACAACAAATACCTCGAAGCCAAGCAGAAGGAGTGGGACAGCTACCGTAGCCTCATCACCCCTTGGGAAATCGAGAACTATCTCGTAAAGTGAGGATTCTTTGAAAAAGAGGTTTCCAATTGAGGAAGCCTCTTTTAGACTTTATGAGCACGATGAAAGTCGCTATTGTAGGGGCTAGCGCATCGGGAATTTACCTAGCCCTATCCCTCCTCTCCCGTCACCCTTCCTGGAAGGTGGTCCTTTTCGATCAGGAAGCGAAGTTCGGCAAGAAGATCGCCGCGACGGGAAACGGGAGATGCAATATCCTTCATGATCAGCCTTCCCCCGAGCGATATAGCGACCCCGAATGGTTCGCCTCCTCGCTTCAGAGGGTCCCTTTCCACGTGCTCAAATCGACTTTGGAAGAATGGGGCATCCCCCTTCGGAAGGAGGGAGAGCTCTATTATCCTCTCTCGAATTCCGCTCCTTCCCTTGTCCGTTATTTGGGGCAAAGTCTCAAGAGCCTAGGGGCGAAGCTGTCGCTCTCGACCAAGGTTCTGGATTATCGACCAACTCGCGATTCCGTTTCCGTGACCACGAGCCAAGGGAAGGAAGATTTCGATTATGTCGTCTTCGCTTCCGGAGGGGCATCGGGAAAGAACCTCGGAAGCGATGGCTCGCTTTTCTCGACCTTCTCGCGCCATGGGTATTCGATTGTCCCCTTGCGGCCTGGTCTATCTCCCATCAAGACCCAAAAAGCCGATCCTTCCTTAGCGGGACTCCGCGTGGATGCCAAGGTCATTTCGCATACCGTTTCCGCCTCTTTTGAGGAAGAAGGGCAAGTCCTCTTTAAGAAAGACGGGCTATCCGGCATCGTCATTTTCAATCTGGAATCGTTCCTCGTCCGGCACGGGGCGAAGAAAGGGACCCTCGTCACATTGGATTTGTTCCCAAACAAAACCGAAGAAGAACTCGTTTCCGCCTTAAAGCGCGATGCTAAGCGCCCCCACTTCCTTTCCGCGTATTTCCCCGAAGCCCTTGCGAACCACTTTTTGGCGGAGTTCCGCTCGAATGGATGCCAAGGCCTTGCCCATAAACTCAAGCATTGGGATTTTTCCTTTGAAGAGCCGTATGGCTTTGAGGATTCCCAAGTCACGATCGGGGGCGTTTCTCGCCTCGATGTCGATGCTTCCTTCGCTTCCAAGAAAGAACCTCGCGTGAGCTTCATCGGGGAGTGTCTGAACATGGACGCGGATTGCGGGGGCTATAACCTCACTTGGTGTTTGCTTTCGACGCTAATCGCCGCGGAAGGGATTCATGAAATACTGCGTTGATCGACTCGTCGCGCCCCTGAATGCGACCGAAAAGGAGATACGTACCCTCATATCTCGAGATTTTCGGATTCCCGAGAATTCTTTCTATTTCCAACTCGTGAAGCGGCGGACCATTCTCGTCAACAATCGCCCCATGATGGAATTCGACTTGATCGTCGACACCCTCGCTTTCGTTCGGAATCCCTCCCTCCATTTCTTTGAAGGCTATGCCCCTTTGACGCTGCCCCCCTTTTCCGGGAAGGGGCAACCCATCGTCATCGGCTCTGGCTTTACCGGCCTCCTTTGCGCTTATCTTTTGGCGAAAGTCGGTGCCAAACCCTTGGTTTTGGAACAAGGGGAGAAGATGGCAGAGCGCGAAAAAACAAGAGCCTTTTTGGAAGCCAGGAAGCAGATGGTTCCCGAATCGAATTATCGAAACGGGGAAGGAGGAAGCTTCGCGAGTTTAGGCGGTTACATCGAGCAAGGAACGGATCCCGCGCGCAACGAATTCCTGCTCCAAACGTTCCGCGAGATCGGCTTGTCGAATTATCCGGAAATCGAAGGGTTCCGTTTCTGCTCGAGCGCCGACTTATCGCGCGCTTGTTCCGTCATGAAAACGTTCATCGAATCGCGAGGCGGCTCGTTCCGTTATGGGGCCAGGATCCTCTCGGTCGAGCGTTTCCTCGGGTGGCCCAAGGCGGTGACCTATCTTCAAGATGGTTCGAGGAAGACGGCCAAAGCCTCGTCCGTCATCTTGGCGACAGGCGCATCTGGCTATTCCATCAAAGCCGCTCAACTTTGCCGCGTCCCGCTAAAAATAGCGACCCCATCCATCGGTTTATTCATCGAATGTAACGGAAGGGACTTCGAGACGGAATACTATGGTAGAGGCAAAACCGGAAAGGTGCCGCCCCTCTTTGTCACCGAGTCTTTCCCGAATCGGATGGGGAGGGAAATCCGCCTATCTTTCGCTTACCCAAATAGCGAACTCGTGAACGGGTCATGTGAGGAAGGATCTATCGATTTGCGCCTCCGGCAAAACACTTGGTCTGGCAACGGCAATGCCATCGCGGTCTTGTCCGTGTCCTTGGTCGGGGAAGAAGCAGAGAAGATGTCTTTGGACGGTTCTCTATCGTTTGGCGGCTCGTTCCTTCGTTCGTGCTTCCGCCGCGATCGACCCTATGCAGGCCCCGCAGAGACGCTTGGGGACTTCCTCTCGAAAAAGGAACCGCTCCTTTTCGGGGACGTTCGGCCTTCCTGCAGGGACGGCGTCTATCTCACGAACCTCCATCGCTTTCTGACTCCCGCCCTCGACGACGCCATCACGTATGGCCTCTATCAAGCGGGCCGCAAATTCCCCCTTCTCGCCCGCTCGGGAGACGTTCTTACGGGCTTCTCCACGTTAGGCACTTCCCGTTATCTACCAAACTCCGAATTCGTGGGGATGCGTGGCCTATTTTCGGCTCTTCCCCGCATGGAGGACGGCCGCGATCTCATGAAAGCGGGAGAGCGGGCTTTGCGGGCGGTGGAATCCTTGCTTCGGGAGAATTGAGTTTCGAAATGCCTCTCAAAGAGAGAAAACGCGTTGACTATCCTCGGCGGATAGACTTTAATATTCACCGACGCTTTTTTGCGCGCCTACGGAGGACCCTATGAAGTATTCACCATCCACCCGCCTCATCAACATCATCATCAATGCCGTCTTGGCCGCCGGATTCGGCTTCCTCGGCGTTTGGTTTGCTTTCCTGATTACCCCGAACCTCCTCACGGTGCAAAACAGCGTGGTGAACATCGAAATCCCCGAAATCAGCGTCGGCTTGAGTGTCATGCTTGGCTCCCTTGGCCTTGCCGGGATGCTCGTCTCCCTCATCGGCCTCGTTTACAGCTTCATGGCTTTCTTCCGCGGCGGCAATGACGATTTGGTCCGCAAGACGTTCTCTTGCTACATCGCCCTCGGGTACATCGTCGCCTTCTTCTTCCTGCTCAACGCCACCTGGCTCTATCGCCTCACTTCCTCGAACCTCGGCGACAATGATCTCGGCTTCATCATCACGGTCTTCGTCATCCTCGCGATCATCGCCCTCATCGCGACGAACGTCCCCCTCCTCCACATGTATGGCGAAGGAGAGCACACGAACAAGATCATGCATGCCATCACCTTGGCCTTCGTCGCTTCCGACCTTGCCGTTGCCTTGACCTTCGGGGTTCTTTGCCTCGCGAACCTCGGGAACCTCGGAACCTTCGCTTACTCCAAAGACGTTCTCACCAAAGCCGGCATCTTCGCGCTTATCCCCCTCGTCGCCGCCCTTCTTGGCCTTCTCGCTCTCTTCGGATTCGCGAGGGCGGAACGCCGCAACGTCGTCAAGAAACTCAATTCCTTCCTCTTCTCCGGTCTCGTCGGTGTCAACGGCATCGCGATTATCGTGACGGGCCTCATCGGGCATCTCCATTACGAGAACGGCGTGAAGAACATTTCCTTCATGGCCAAGCTCTACGGCGCGTCCTATACCGCCCAAATCGAGTTCTCCGTCATGTCTTACATCGTCGGCGGCCTCCTCGTTCTCCTTGCCTTCGTCTTGGCTTACACGACGATCGTCCCGCCTAAGAAGCGCATCGAGCAATAAACAAACGCGACAACGAAAACAGGTGGATGTCCCACCTGTTTTTTTGTTTTCTGCTCCCTTATTTCTTTTCTTTCAGCTCTTCGGAAACGAAGGATTTCCCGATGATGAGGTATTCGTCGAAGAGATCGATGGTCTTTTGGTTTGGCTTCTCGAACTCTCGCCGCATCTTTTCCATGACGGGGAGAGGGACCACGCTTGGCCCTTCCCGCATCGCGTTTTGCTTGAGGGCAATCTCATAGGGGATGTGGAAACAGACGAGGATCTTTCGGTCGAACTCCGGGGTTTGCTCCGCGTAATATTGGCGATAGGCGTTCGTGATGTTCGTGGAGTCGGCGATGACGGTCGATCCGTCCTCCTCGCCGAACCGATGAATTTCTTGAAGGAATATTTCCCACGTTTCCTTGTCGTGGTCGAAGTTGTTCACCGCGCCGAAATGAGTTCGGCGGATCTCGTCGCTGCTCACGATGTGGGTGTTCGGGTGCTCGGAAGCATAACGCTTTGCCCAAGTGGATTTCCCGCAGCCTGGGATCGCCGAAAGAAGGATGAAGGTGCGCATACGTCCGTATGTTAACGCGCCTGCGAATCCATTTCCACGGCGAAAGCAAACGGAATCGGAATTCCCCTAGAATGAAAAGAAGGGAAATCCGTTATAATCGTTCCCATGAAAAGTCTCAAAGGACTCTACCGAATCGGTCCCGGGCCGAGCTCGAGCCACACGATTGCTCCCTATCGCGCCGCTCTCGCCTTTCGAAAACAACTCCATGGCCTGCCCGTTTCCGCCATCGAAATCACTTTTTACGGTTCTCTGGCTTTGACGGGGGAGGGCCATGCGAGCCACAAGGCGGTCGTTTCCGCGTTGAAGTCTTTCCCAACAACCATTCATTTCGACCGGAAAACCCCGGTGAGTCATCCCCTCACCATGCTGTTCGTCGCGTTGGACGAGCACGGATTCGCCCTTAAGGAAACCCATTATTATTCCCTTGGGGGAGGCGAGCTCCATAGCGATGAAGACCCTTCCGTGAACGAGAAAGATATTTACCCCTTCCGTTCTTTTGCCGACATCAAGAAAGCCCTGAACGATCAAGGACTTTCGACCATCAAGGATCTTTGCCTGCGTTACGAGGATCCCGATATCGACGACTATCTCATGGATATTCTGAAAACGATGTTCGCCTCCGTCAAAAAGGGCCTATCCGCCGAAGGGCCCATCCCCGCGAACCGCAACCCCCGCCTGCAGCTTCATCGCTCGGCGAAAGCGGTGTTCGCCGCCGCAGAGAAAATCGGGCATCGAGATGGCAAAAAGGAAATCACGCTATCCGCTTATGCCTATGGGGTCGCCGAGAATAGCGCCTGCGGGGAGACGATCGTGACCGCCCCGACCTGCGGCTCAAGCGGCGTCCTTCCGGCTTGCCTTTATTATTTGCACGTGAATCGTCGCGTCCCCTTGAAAACCCTTCGGGATTCCCTTTACGTGGCCGGCATGATCGGCAACATCGTGAAGCAAAACGCCTCCATCGCCGGAAGTATCGGGGGGTGTCAGGCGGAAATCGGCACGGCTTCCTCGATGGCCGCCGCGGCGATTTGTTATTGCATGGGCCTCTCCTTGCATCAGATGGAATATGCCGCGGAATGCGCGATGGAACATTTCCTCGGGCTTTCTTGCGATCCCGTGGACGGATACGTCATCATCCCTTGCATCGAGCGGAACGGCATCGCCGCCATCCGGGCCTCCGCGAGCTATCTTTTCGCCCGCCATATCGAACCGGTTCGCAAAAACCAAGTCAGTTTCGACAACGTCGTCGAGGCGATGAAATTGACCGGCGACAGCCTCTCTTACGCCTACAAGGAAACCGCGGAAGGCGGACTTGCGGCGATTTTGCGTTGCAATTAGTTCCAAAAAGCGCTACCAGCCTTCCTTTGAAGAGTACAAGGACTCTCTTTTTTGATATAATGGCGTTAATGGATACCATTTCGATCAAAAACAAGAAATTCACCGTGGAAAGGGTCATCGCAGAACACGAGGACCACACGACCTATCTTGCTTCCTGGAGCGGAAGGACGTATTTCATTCGCACCTATGCCATGGATTATGAAAAGGCGCTCGCCGATTACAAGGCCTTGAAGCATGCCGGTATCAACATGGCCAAGATGTGTTTTCACGACGATGTCAACCACGTCGTCGTCTACGACTATTTCCCCGAAGAAGATTGTCTGACCGCCCTTAGCCATGGCCCCCTCCCGGAACGGTATTTCGATGCCTTGTTCGCCCTATATCGCTTTGCACGGTTCGCCAAAGTCGCCCTCGATTGGGAACCTCAAAATTTCATGCTTCGCGGCAACCAGATGTTCTATTTGCCGACGAAATACTACCCCATGACGGAAGAGAACCGGTTCGAAAGAACGGGGCTCTCCACCTGGTTCCTCGGAAAAGAAGGGCGCGCCCTCCTCAAGAAAAAAGGCTTCGAAATCGATAACCTCCCATCCTTGAGAGACGAGGAAGTCAACAAACAAATGACCTTGATGGCCGTTCGCTACTGGTGAGCGGCCTTTTCGTTTTGGCTTATAGAGCCAATATGTCGTACAATACTCGCGCTTATGGCGAAAGACTTTACTTTGGAAATCAAACATATCGATGCCAAGACCGGCGCGCGATATGGAGTGCTGCATACTTGGCACGGGGACGTCGAGGTCCCCATGTTCATGCCGGTTGGCACCAACGCGACCGTCAAGTGCCTCTCCCCGGAGCAAGTGAAAGCTTGCGGCTCGGGCGTCGTCCTCGCGAATACCTACCATCTTCATCTCCGTCCCGGGGAAGACATCGTCAAAAAGGCGGGGGGCATCCACGCGTTTATGGGGTATGACGGACCCATCCTCACGGATTCCGGGGGATTCCAGGTTTTCTCTTTGGCGAGCCGCCGCAAGATCACCGAGGAAGGGGTCGTGTTCCAGAACGAGCTCAACGGGAACAAGGAATTCTTCTCCCCGGAAGAGGCGATCCGGATCCAAGAAGCGATCGGCGCGGACATCATCATGAGTTTCGATGAATGCATCCCCTATCCCGCGACGAAAGAATACGTCGCCCGCTCCACGGAACGGACGCTTCGTTGGGCGAAACGGGGGCTCGAGGCCCACAAAAGGGAAGACCAGGCGCTATTCGGCATCGTCCAAGGCGGGGCTTTTTCGGATTTGCGAGAGCACGCCGCGAAAGAACTCGTCGCGATGGGGTTCCCGGGCTTCTCGATTGGGGGCACTTCCATCGGCGAACCGAAGGACGTTTGCTACCAAATGGTGAGGGACGCCATCCGTTTTTTGCCGTTTGACAAGCCCCGTTATCTCATGGGCGTCGGCTCCATCGACTATATCCTCGACGGCATCGAGGCCGGGGTCGACATGATGGACTGCGTCCTCCCGACGCGCCTTGCCCGCCATGGCGCCCTCATGACGAGCCACGGCCGCGTCAACATCCAAAGGGCCCAGTACGCGGAAGATTTCACGCCCCTGGACGAGGAATGCGATTGCTATACCTGCACCCACTTCACGAAAGCTTATCTCCATCATCTTCACAAAGCGAAGGAGGAGTTCGGGAAGACGCTCAATTCCATCCACAACATCCGCTTCCTCATCCGCCTCGTGGAAGGGGCCCGCGAGGCGATCAAGAACGATCGCTTCTTGGAATACAAAGAAGAGTGCCTCGCCAAATACGGGGACAAACGAGGATTCTGAACATGGATATCTCCCTTTTTGATTTTGCTTTGCCGGAAGACCGCATCGCCCAAACGCCCCTCAAGCAACGGGATGAGGCCAAGCTCATGGTCGTGGACCGCGAGCATCACAAGTTCGAACACCGCGTTTTCCGGGATATCGTGGATTATCTGCGTCCTGGCGACGTCCTTGTGCGCAACAACACGAAAGTCCTGCCCGCCCGCCTCATCGGCGTGAAGGAAGCAACGGGGGGAAAGGTCGAGGTCCTGCTCCTCCACGAAGTCCCCGAGGAAGGGGAAGACGTTTGGGAATGCCTCGTCGGCAACGCCCATTCCGTCCGGGAGGGGTCCCTTTGCAATTTCGGGGAAGGCAAGCTTCGCGCCGAATGCGTCAAGGTCCTGCCCGAGGGGATCCGCCACATGA
This sequence comes from Caryophanales bacterium, assembly GCA_028726925.1. Taxonomy (GTDB): domain Bacteria; phylum Bacillota_I; class Bacilli_A; order RFN20; family CAG-826; genus Alloenteromonas. The sequence goes on from JAQYPI010000083.1 coordinate 16,782, forward strand.
AGTTCCTTTACCAAGGCATTTTCCTCGAAGTCCTCGATTCGCTCGGCCTCATGCCGTTGCCCCCGTACATCAAGGAACAGTGCGAGGATAAATCGGATTATCAAACCGTCTATGCGAAAGTGCCTGGTTCCGCCGCAGCGCCGACCGCGGGTTTCCATTTCACGGAAGAACTCTTCGCCAAGCTCCGGGAGAAGGGCGTTGAGGTCGTGGACATCACCCTGAACATTGGGCTTGGTACGTTCCGGCCCGTCAAGGTCCAAGACACGAAGGACCACCACATGCATTCCGAGACCTTCTCCGTCTCGAAGGAAGCCGCGGACGCCTTGAACCGCGCGAAAGAAGAAGGACGTCGCATCATCGCGATCGGCACGACTTCCGTCCGCACCCTCGAGTCCGTGATGCAGAAATACGGCCGGTTCGTCCCTTGCGACGAGGCCACCTCCATTTTCATCAGCCCGGGATATCGTTTTCTCGCCGTCGATGCCCTGATCACGAACTTCCACCTACCCAAATCGACGCTCGTCATGCTCGTGTCTGCCTTCATGGGCCGTCGCTGGACCCTCCATTGCTACGAGGAAGCCATCGCCCAAGGGTATCGCTTCTTCAGTTTCGGGGACGCCATGTTCATCCACGGGTCCTTCGATGGCCAGGACGCGATGGACGACCGGTTCTAGAAAGGAAAAGGCATGCAGGCATACGTGAATTATTACGATGTCTCGCTTCAAGAGCTCAAGAGGATCGGGGACAAAAAGCCCCGCCTTTTGATGCACGCCTGCTGCGGACCCTGCTCTTGCTTTCCCTTGACGTTCCTCTGCCCCCATTTCGACGTGACGATCTATTACGCGAATTCCAACATTTATCCCGCGGAAGAATTTTTTCGTCGGAGGGAAGAACTAAGGCGCCTCCTTGCAGACCTGAAACGCGACTATGGTTACGAGGTCGATTTGATCGAGCCCCCTTACGACCACGAGGCCTTCATGGAACCCTTGCGTCCTTTCGCTTCTTGCAAGGAAGGTGGGGAACGCTGCTTCCGTTGCTACGAAGCTCGCATGAAGGAAGCCTATGATTTCGCTGAGACCCAAGGGTTCGATTATTTCTGCACCGTCATGACGATCTCGCGCCAAAAGGACAGTCAGATCCTCAACGCTATCGGAAAGAAGCTCGAGGCTAGCCATCCGCATTGCCGTTATTTTTATAGCGATTTCAAGAAAAAGGGCGGCATCGAGTTAGGAAAAGCCATGCGCGTCGCCTATGGCCTTTACAATCAGGATTACTGCGGATGCGAATATTCATTGGCTGGCAGAAACGTCCGGATCGCGGCCAAAAAAAGCCTGGAAAAAGAACACGGAAAAGAATGAAAGTTTGTGCGTTGTGCACAAAAATTTCTTGAAACCATGAATTATTTCGATGAATTCGGGGTTTTTCTTTCGCCCTTTTTGGCAAAGATCGAAAAACTAGATGAAATCGATAAAATCAGCGAAAAAAAGTGTTGACGGCCCACCCGCATGCGCGTATTCTCATACACGCTGGCGCTTGCGTCGAAGTGCGAGGTTGCCGACACACCTACAGGCGTTGTCATGAAAGGGATGTCGGGGAATTCGCATGGAGTGAGAGCCTAGAAGCCTGAAACACACATCAAGGAGGAACATTCATGGCGAAAGAAAAAGCGATTCGTATTCGCTTGACGGCGTATGAACATGAGATTCTCGATCAATCCGTCGAGAAGATCCTGACCGTCGCGAGCAAAACGAATGCCAAGGTCAAGGGGCCGATCCCCCTCCCGACCGAAAAGCAGGTCTACACGATTCTCCGCGCGACCTTCAAGTACAAGGACAGCCGCGAGCAATTCGAGATCCGCACCCACAAACGGTTGATCTACATCACCAACCCCACCAAGGAAACGGTGGAAACCCTCAGGAAGCTCGACCTTCCCTCGGGCGTCGATATCGACATCAAGCTATAAGGAGGACTGAAGCATGAAATCCATCATCGGACGCAAAGCCGGCATGACCCAGGTCTTCGCCGCCGACGGAACCATGTATCCCGTCACCGTCATCGAAGTTCTCCCGAACGTCATCGTGGACAAGAGAACCAAGGAAAAGAACGGCTACGAAGCGCTCGTCGTCGGCTATGAAGACAAGGCCGAACGCACCCTCAACAAAGCCGAGCTCGGCATCTACAAGAAAGCCAACGTCGCGACCAAGGCCCATCTCTATGAGCTCAAGGGCGACGAAATCTACGGCAAGGCGATCGGCGAGACCCTCACCGCGGACATGTTCCAAGCGGGCGACGTCGTCGACGTCATCGGCCACAACAAGGGCCACGGCTACAGCGGTACCATCAAGAAGTATCACATGACCATCGGTCCGAAGGGCCATGGCTCCGGATACCACCGCGGAATCGGCTCCGTCGCGAACAACGGCCGCGACAACAACCGCGTCATCCCGGGCAAGCACATGTCCGGCCACTGGGGACCTGAGCAAGTCACCATTCAGAACGTCACCGTCGTCGAGAGCAACCTCGAAAAAGGCTACATCCTCGTCAAGGGCGGCGTCCCCGGACCGAAGAAGAGCATCGTCATGCTCCGCACCCCGATCCTTCATCAATTCAAGAAACCCGAGGTCAAGGCTCCGGTCGACCTCAGCAAGAAAGGAGAATAAACCATGGCCAACACCATCAGCTTGAACGTCATCACCCTCAAGGGCGAAGATGCCGGCACGGTTGAAGTCTCCGCCGAAGTCTTCGGCGTCAAGGATGTGAATCCGCAAGTCGTCAAGAATGCCGTCACGGTTTACCAGGCGAACCTCCGCCAGGCCACCGCGAAAACCAAGAAGCGCCACGAAGTCCACGGCACCAACAAGAAGCCCTGGAGACAAAAAGGAACCGGCCGCGCTCGTGCGGGCGACGTCAAATCCCCGATCTGGGTCGGCGGCGGCATCGTCTTCGGACCGGATGGCAACCAGAACTACAGCCTTTCCCAGAACAAGAAGGAACACAACCTCGCCCTCCGCGGCGTCCTCTCTGAGAAGGCCGAAAACAAAGGCATCGTCGTCGTCGACGCCCTCGCGCTCGACAAGATCTCGACGAAAGCCTTCGCGGAATCCCTCAAGGCCATGAAGGTCAGCGGCAAGAAGAACCTCCTTGTCACCGACATCGAGAACGAAAACGTCATCGCCTCGGCCCGCAACATCGAGTCCTTGGTCGTCACGACCGCGGACAACATCTCCGTCTATGACGTCCTCTACTTCGACAACATCATCGTGAGCAAGGACGGCATCCACCAAATCGAGGAGGCCCTGAAGTAATATGGCTAACAACACCGAAACGAAAGTCGAAGAAACGAAAGTCAGCTTCCCGAAGCCGACCCTCCACGACTTCGACGTCATCGATTCCCCGCTCATCACGGAGAAATCCATGGCCCTCATGCAACAGCAGAACAAAGTGACCGTCAAGGTCGCCGCCTCTGCCAACAAGATCGAGATCAAGAACGCCTTCGAGCACATCTTCCAGGTCAAGGTCGTCGACATCAAGATCGCGAACCAGATCGAGAAGAAGACCTCTCGCGGCGGCCGCTACAAAGGCACCATCTCCGGCTTCAAGAAAGCCATCGTGACGATTGCCGAAGGATCCGCGGTTGATCTCTTCAAAGAGTAAGGAAACACCCTCTTATATATAAATAAAGATATATAGGTAAAGCATCCAATATAGGAGAAACAAGAAATGGCAATCAGAACGTATCGTCCTTACACCAAGTCTCGTCGTGCCATGACGAACTCCACGTTCGAGGACATCACCAAATCCACTCCTGAAAAATCGCTTCTCGCCAAGGTCAAGAAAACCGGCGGGCGCAACAATCAGGGCAAAATCACCTGCCGCCACATCGGCGGGGGCAACAAGCGTCGCTACCGCATCATCGACTTCCGCCGCCGCAAGGACGACATCCCCGCGACCGTGAAGGCGATCGAATACGATCCGAACCGCAACGCCAACATCGCGCTCATCTGCTACGCGGACGGCGTGAAGAGCTACATCATCGAGCCGCAGGGCCTCAAGGTCGGCGACGTCATCGTCTCCGGCGTGGCCACCGACATCAAGGTCGGCAACTGCCTCGAACTCCAAAACATCCCCGAAGGTACCTTCATCCACGCGGTGGAGCTCCAACCCGGCAAAGGCGCGCAAATGTGCCGTGCCGCCGGCACCTCCGCCCAGATCCTCGGCGCCGAAGGCAAATACGTCATCGTCCGCCTCGCTTCCGGCGAAGTCCGCAAGCTCCTCAAGAACTGCCGCGCGACGATCGGCATCGTCGGCAATGAGGACTGGAACCTCGTCAATCTCGGCAAAGCCGGCAAGACCCGTTGGAACGGCACCCGCCCGACGGTCCGCGGCTCCGCGATGAACCCCTGCGATCACCCGCACGGCGGCGGCGAAGGCAAATGCCCCGTCGGACGCGATGCGCCGCGCAGCCCCTGGGGCAAGCGCTGCCAAGGCGTCAAGACCCGCCACAACAAGAAGAACTCGACGCGTCTCATCGTCCGTCGCGCTTCCAAGAAGTAAAGAAAGGAGAGATAGAACAACATGTCTCGCTCGTCTAAAAAAGGCCCGTTCGTGGATGAATACCTTCTGAAGAAGGTCGAAGCGAACAAGAAAGCCGGCAAGAAAGAGATCATCAAGACTTGGTCTCGCCGCTCGACGATCTATCCCGCCTTCGTCGAAGAAACCTTCGCGGTCTACAACGGCCACGAACACATCACCGTCTACGTCACGGAAGACATGGTCGGCCACAAGCTCGGCGAATTCGCCCCGACCCGCAACTTCCCTGGCCACCACGGCAATAACGTCGGCGACAAAGCCGCCAAGAAATAAGGAGAACCATCATGGCTGAAGAACAAAAGAAGACCGTGAAGAAGGCTCCGGCAAAGAAAGCCCCGGCCAAGAAGGCCGCCGCGAAGAAGGCGGAAACGCCGGTCGAAGAAGCAACCCCCGTCGCGACGGAGACCCCGAAGAAAGCCCCGGCCAAGAAGGCCGTCAAGGCTGAGAAGAAGGCCCCGAAGGTCGAAGAGCCGGCCAAGCCGGCCGTCACCGAAGCGAAGGCCTTCGCCCGTGACGTCCGCGTCACCCCGCGCAAGGTCCGCCTCGTCGTCGACCTCGTCCGCGGCAAGGACGTTAAGGACGCCCTCGGCATCCTCGCCGTCACGAACAAAGCCGCCGTCGCCCCGGTCGAGAAACTCATCCGCAGCGCGGCCGCGAACGCCGTCAACAACTTCCACATGGACGGCAACAAGCTCTACATCGCCGAGATCCAAGTCGGCGACGGGCTCAAAATCAAGCGTTACATCCCGCGCGCCAAGGGCTCTGCCTCTGGCATCGTGAAGAGAAACGCGAACATCCGCATCACGGTTAAGGAAAGGAACTAAGGAGGGCATCATCAAACTATGGGACACAAAGTTAATGCCGTCGGCATGCGCGTTGGTATCAACCGCGACTGGAATTCCAAATGGTATGCTCCGAAGAAGGAATTCAGCAAATTCCTCAACGAAGACATCGCCGTCCGCAAGTACCTCACCAAGGAACTCAAATCCGCCCTTCTCTCCCGCATCGAGATCGGCCGCGTGAAGACCGATAAGGGCCAAGACGTCAAAGTCTCGGTCTACGTCGCCCGCCCGGGCGAAGTCCTCGGCCAGGAAGGCGCGAACATCAAGCGCGTCACCGAAGCCGTCAAAGCCCTCCTCAAGTCCGAGAACGTCCACCTCAACGTCGTTGAGATCAAGAACCCGGACCTCGATGCCAACCTCATGGCCCAGTGGATCGCAAGCGAGCTCGAAAACCGCGCCGCCTTCCGCAGCACCATGAAGAAAGCCATCCAGAGGATGCGCCGCGCTGGCGCCAAGGGTTGCAAGACCCTTTGCTCCGGCCGTCTCGGCGGTGCGGAAATCGCCCGTGCCGAAGGCTACAAAGAAGGCGTCGTTCCCCTACACACGATTCGCGCTGACATCGACTTCGCTCACGTCACCGCGATGACCACTTACGGCAACATCGGCGTCAAGGTTTGGATCTGCCGCTCGCTCAACAAGACCGACAAGGCCATCGTGAACGAGGAAGCTCCGAACGCGGGCCGCACCTTCCGCGGGCAAGATCGCCGCGGTGGCACCCGTCGCCCCGAACGCAAAGGAGGAAGCGAAAATGCTGCAGCCAAAGCGCGTTAAGTACCGTCGCCCCCACGGTCTCAGCTATGAGGGCAAGCCCAAAGGAGGCACGAAAGTCAACTTCGGTGACTACGGCCTCATGGCTATGGAAGGCGCTTACATCACCGACCACCAAATCGAATCCGCCCGTATCGTGCTCTCCCGTTACACGGACCGCGCGGGCAAAGTCTGGATTCGCATCTTCCCGCACCTTGCGATGACGAAGAAGCCGGCCGAAGTCCGTATGGGTTCCGGCAAAGGCAGCCCCGAAGGCTGGGCCGCCGTCGTCAAGGCGGGCACCGTCATGTTCGAGATTGGCGGCATCGATGGCAAGATCGCCCAGGAAGCGCTTCGCCTCGCGGCCTACAAACTCCCGATCAAGTGCAAAGTCGTCAAACGCGAAACGGAGGTTAAGTAATGGAAATCAAAGAAATCCGCGCCTTGACTCCCGAGGAGCTGGACGCAAAGATCTACGAGTTGAAGCAGCAACTCTTCGAGTACCGTCGCATGAAAGCGGTCGGCAACCTCGAGAACGGCAACGTCGTGCGCGGCGTCCGCAAGGACCTCGCCAAAGCCGAGACGGTCAAGCGCGAACGCGAACTTGACCTGAGCAAGTGAGGAGACAAACATGGAAAGAAACAATCGTATCTCCGTTCAAGGCACCGTCACCTCGGTCAAGATGAACAAGACGATCGTCGTGACCGTCTCCACGGAGCGCAACCACCCGCTTTACGGAAAGCGCGTCGGTTACCGCAAGAAATTCTATGCCCACGATGAGAACAACGAAGCCCAGCTCGGCGACGTCGTCACCATCATGGCCACCCGCCCGATCTCCAAGATGGTCAAGTTCCGTCTCGTGAGCATCGACAAGAAGGCCATCGCCGCCGAGAAGGTCGACGAGGCCGAAGCCCAGCTCGAAGCCGCTGAAGGCTCTGAGGCGGCTATCTCCGCCGAGGAGGGAAAATAATGGTTCAGAACGAAACGAATCTCGTGGTCGCCGATAACTCCGGCGCCCGCTCGGTCCGCGTCTTCCGCCTCTACGGCGGCAGCCACCGCAAATCCTCTTCGCTCGGCGACGTCGTCCTCTGCGCCGTCAAGGACGCCATCCCGAACGGCAAAGTGAAGAAGAGCGACGTCGTCAAAGGCGTCATCGTCCGCGTCAAGCACCCCGTGCAGCGCAAGGACGGCTCCACGATTGCCTTCGACGACAACGCCGTCGTCATCATCGACAATGACGGCAATCCCGTCGGCACCCGCGTCTTCGGGCCGGTCGCCCGCGAACTCCGCGAGGCCGGTTACATGAAGATCGTCTCGCTTGCCCCCGAGGTCCTATAAGGAGAGAAGACATGAACATCAAAAAAGGCGATAAGGTCGTCGTGATCTCCGGCGCCGACAAAGGCAAGGAAGGCATCGTCCAACGCGCTTATCCGAAGCTCAACAAAGTCGTCGTCGAGGGCGTGAACGTCCGCAAGAAGCACAAGAAGCCGAGCCAGTCTGTCCCCGAGGGCAGCATCGTCGACATCTATGCCCCCCTCGATGCCAGCAAAGTCATGGTCATCGATCCCAAGACCAAGAAGCCGACCCGCGTCTACCACAAGGTCGTGGACGGCAAGAAGATCCGCGTCGCCAAGAGCGGCGAGGCTCTTGACTAAGGAAGGAGTTGCAACACATGGCAGAAAAGAAAACCGCCGTTGAAGCGGCCCCCGTCAAGTACGTCAACCGTCTTGAAAAGAAATACAAGGAAGAGATCCGTCCGGCTCTCGTGAAGGAATTCAACTACTCCACGATCATGATGGCTCCCCGCCTTGAGAAGATCGTCATCAACATGGGCGTTGGCGACGCCACCTCGAACTCGAAAGCCCTCGACGACGCCGTCGCGGATCTCGCGACCATCACGGGTCAGCGCCCGGTCGTCACGAAGGCGAAGAAGTCCATCGCGACCTTCAAGGTTCGCGAAGGCATGCCCATCGGCTGCAAGGTCACCCTCCGCGGCCAGCGCATGTACGAATTCCTCGACAAGCTCGTGAGCATCGCCCTCCCCCGCGTCCGCGACTTCCGCGGCATCAGCCGCAATTCCTTCGACGGCCACGGCAACTACACCGTCGGCGTCAAGGAACAGCTCATCTTCCCCGAGATCGACTACGATAAGGTCTCGAAAGTCCGTGGCATGGACATCGTCATCGTCACCACGGCTCGCAGCGACAAGGAAGCGGTCGCCTTGCTCGAGAAGCTCGGCATGCCCTTCCGCAAATAAGGAGAACGACCCATGGCTAAGAAAAGTTTGATCAACAAGTCCGAACGTCCGGCGAAGTTCTCTACCCGCGAGTACACCCGCTGCAAGCGCTGCGGACGTCCCCACGGCGTCCTCCGCCGCTTCGGCCTCTGCCGCATCTGCCTCCGCGAGCTCGCTTACAAGGGCGAGATCCCGGGCATGAAGAAGGCTTCTTGGTAATTGAAAGGAGATCGATACAATGAACGCAGACCCCATCGCGGATATGCTCACCCGCATCCGCAACGCGAACGCTCTTCGTTATGAAGAGGTCTCCATGCCGCATTCCAAGATCAAGGAAGGCATCGCCAAGATCCTCAAGAACGAAGGCTTCATCGAAAGCTACAAAACCGAGGAAGTCGAAGGCAAGAAGACCCTTGCCCTCACCCTCAAATACTCCGACGCGGGCGACCGTGTCATCACCAACCTGAAGAGAATTTCCAAACCTGGCCTCCGCGTCTACGCCCCGGCCGACAAGATCCCGTCCGTCCTCCATGGACTCGGCGTCGCGATCCTCTCGACCCCGAATGGCCTCCTCACCGACAAGCAAGCCCGCAAGGCCAACGTCGGCGGCGAAGTCCTCTGCTTCGTTTGGTAAAAAGAAAGGAAGAAAATTATGTCTCGTATCGGATTTAAACCCGTCGTTCTTCCCGAAGGCGTCACCGCGGAAATCGCGAATGGCGTCATCACCGTCAAAGGACCCAAAGGCGAATTAAGCGTGAGCTTCCCCGCTCTCGTGAGCGTCGAGGTGAAAGACGGCGCGATCCACTGCACCGTGAAGGGCAATGAGATCGAAGAGCGCACCCAGCACGGCACCGTCCGCGCCAACATCCACAACGCGGTTGTCGGCGTCAAGGACGGCTTCGTCAAGGAGCTCGAAATCGTCGGCATCGGTTACCGCTGCGCCATCCGCAACGGCAACCTGGTCCTCAATGTTGGCTTCTCCCACGAGGTTGTCTTGACCCCGATCGAAGGCGTCAAGGTCACCGCCAAGGACGAAACCCACATCGTCGTCGAAGGCATCGACAAGCAAAAAGTCGGCCAAATGGCCGCCCTCATCCACGATACCAAGCGCCCCGAACCCTATGGTGGCAAAGGCATCAAGTACAAAGGCGAAGTTATCATCCGCAAGGAAGGTAAGCGCGCCGCGGGCGGTAAGAAGTAATAGGAGAGGAATGGTATGATCGAAAAAGAATCTAGGAACGTCGCTCGCCTCCGCAAGCACGCTCGTGTCCGCGCCAAGGTGTCCGGCACCGCCGAAAAGCCGCGCCTCTGCGTCTTCCGCTCCAACAAGCACATCGAGGCTCAGATCATCGATGACGTCAAGGGCGTCACCTTGGTCTCGAGCTCTTCCGTCCAGCTCAAACTCGCCAACGGCGGCAACTGCGAAGCGGCTGCCAAGGTTGGTGCCGATCTCGCCGCCAAGGCCCTCGCGAAAGGCATCGAAATCGTTGCCTTCGATCGCGGTGGATACCTCTACCACGGTCGCGTCGCCGCTTTGGCCGACGCCGCCCGCGAAGGCGGACTCAAGTTCTAAGGAGAAAGAACATGGAAGAAGAAAACAAAGTCAACGCCCCCGTCGAGGAATCGACGGAGGATACCGCCAACAAGGGCGGATACGAGCCCCACGGCTCCGCTTCTGCCCCCCGTCCCGGCGACCGCAAGGACGGCTCCCATCGTGGACGCCCCTCCGAGCGTCGTGGCGGCCGCGGCGGATTCCGCAACGGCAACGATGACGGCCTCACCGAGAGGGTCGTCGCCATCAACCGCGTCTCGAAAACCGTCCAAGGCGGCAAACACGTTCGTTTCTCCGCTCTCGCCGTCGTCGGCGATGGCAAGGGCAAATACGGCTTCGCGATGACCAAGTCCGGGGAAGTCCCCGACGCGATCAAGAAATCGCTTGCCGCCGCTCGCAAGTACATGATGAGCGTCCAGCTCGTCAAGGGCACGATCGCCCATGACGTCGAAGGCGTTTACGGCGCCACCAAAGTCGTTCTCAAACCGGCCCCGGCCGGCACCGGCATCGTCGCCGGCGGCGCGGTCCGCGCTGTCGTCGAGCTCGCTGGCATCAAGAACGTCGTCGCCAAGGTTTACGGCTCCCGCACCCCGATCAACGTCATCCGCGCGACCTCTGCCGGTCTCCAGTCCTTGAAGGAATATGATCGCATCATGGTCCTTCGCGGCAAGAAGACCCCGGAGCAGATCAAGGCCAAGCACGAGGCGGAACGCGCGCAGCGCAAAGCCGCCGCGGACAAGGCCCCGAAAGGAGATAAGTAATCATGCATTCCCTCGATAATCTCCACAACGTCAAAGGCGCGAAGACCGAAGGCTTCCGCGTCGGCCGCGGCCGCGGTTCCGGAAACGGCAAGACCGCCGGCAAAGGCATGAAGGGCCAAGGCGCCCACAACGTCACGAAGAAGAACGGCTTCGAAGGTGGTCAGACCCCGATCGCCCGCCGTCTTCCGAAATTCGGCGCTCGCAAGACGCACCACAACACCCCGATCGTCTACGCGGAGATCAATCTTTCCACCCTCGAGAAGTATTTCGAGGAAGGCGCGACCGTGAACGCGGCCGCCCTCATCGAGAAGAAAATCGTGAAGAAGGAACTCTCCGGTATCAAAGTCCTCGGCAATGGCAAGCTTACCAAGAAGCTCATCGTCGAAGCTAAAGCTTTCTCCGCGTCCGCGAAGAAGGCCATTGAGGACCTCGGCGGCGAAGCCAAGGTGATTGCCTGATGCATAAGTTCGTCTCGATCTTCAAAAACAAGGAAATCGTCGGTCGTATTTTCTTCACGATCATGATTCTCTTCGTCATCAGGATCGGGGCGGCCATCACGGTTCCGGGCGTTCGTGTCGAGGAACAATTGGCGCAAGCCATGAATTCTGGGAACGCCATCGCCTTGATGGATTTGATGGGCGGCGGCGCGCTAAGCAATTTCTCCGTCTTCGCCCTGGGCGTCTCGCCTTATATCACCGCTCAGATCATCGTCGAACTTCTTTCCAAAGACGTTCTCCCTGCTTTGACGGAACTGTCGAAACAAGGCCAATACGGCCGCAAGAAGATCGAGATGGCCACGCGCTATCTCGCCCTCCTTCTTGGCGCCGTCCAGGCTTACGGCATCATCAAGACGATGCAGAATTCGAGCTACATTACCTTGACGCTTGCCGATACGTTCTGGACCTATCTCTACATTGTCACCGTCATGTTGGCGGGCGCGATGCTCACCATGTGGCTCGGCGACCAAATCACGGAGAAAGGCCTCGGCAACGGTATCTCCGTCATCATCTTTGCGGGTTGCGTTCGCAGCCTCCCCCTCCAGATTTCCACCGCTTTTGGCAAGTGGGTATCCCAGAACCAAGGAATGGGTTCCAACGCCCTCATCCGCGGCTCGTTCATCTTCGTCGTCTATGTGTTGGCCCTCATCGCGATCACCGCGGGTGTCGTCTTCTTCGAGCTCTCGAAGAGGAAGATTCCGGTCCAGCACGCGGGAAAAGGCGGGCAGACGGCTTCCATGGCCAAAGCCTCCTTCCTCCCGATCAAGATCAATTCCGCCGGTGTCATTCCCGTCATCTTCGCTTCCTCCATCCTGATGGCCCCTTCGGTCATCGCGAGTTTCTTCTCGGCGGAAGCCTCGCAAGCGCAATGGCTCCAGATCTTCAATTACTCCGCCATGTACCCGATGCCGCCGATCGACGGCAACGAATGGAGCATGCCGTGGGGCTTGCTGATCTACATCACGCTCATCGTCGTCTTCACGTTCTTCTATTCCGAACTGCAGATGAACCCCGAGCAGATGGCGGACAATTTCCAGAAGAACGGTTCCTACATCCCGGGCATCCGTCCGGGCAAGGAAACGGAAAAGTACGTTCGTAAAGTTCTCAATCGCGTGACTTGCCTTGGCGCCATCGGCCTTGCCTTCATCAGCGCCCTCCCCGTCGTCTTGACCCTCTCGGGCATCTTCGGGAACGACACGTCCCTCGCGATTGGCGGCACGGGCATGATCATCGTCGTCGGCGTCGCGATCGAGTTGAACGCCCAGATCGATGGCTTGCTCGCCGGCAAGAGCTTCGAACAAGTCCAAGGAGGCATGTAACATGTTAAACATTATCCTCATGGGTCCCCCGGGCGCCGGCAAAGGCACCCAGGCCACCCGCATTGTCGATGCGTTCCACATCCCGCATATCTCCACGGGCGACATGTTCCGTGAAGCCATCTCCCAAGGAACCCCTCTCGGCCTTCAGGCCAAAGCCATCATTGAACGCGGCGATCTCGTCCCCGACGACATCACGATCGGCCTCGTCAAGGAACGGCTTTCGCAGCCCGACTGCGCCCGGGGTTACTTGCTCGACGGCTTCCCCCGCACGATCCACCAGGCGGAGGCCCTCAAGGACCTCGGCCCGGAGATCGACCGCGAAGTCGCCCTCGTCGTGGACATCTCCGTCCCCGATGAGGAACTCGTCCGCCGCATCAGCGGGCGTCGCGTTTGCCCCAAGTGCGGCGCGTCCTACCACGTGCAGGACATGAAGCCCGCGCAGGAAGGCATCTGCGATCGCTGCGGTTCCCCCCTCGTCCAGCGCAAGGATGACAACGAAGCCTCGCTCAAGATCCGCTTGGAGAATTACTACAAGCAGACCGCGCCGCTTCAGGCATTCTACGCGAAGGAAGGCCTCTATCACTCCTTCCAGGGCGTTTGCACCGCGGACGCCCTCTTCGAAGAGATCCATTCTCTCCTTGAGGCTCATCAATGATCATCATCAAGTCGCCACGCGAGATCGACCTCATCCGTGAGGCCGGCCGCGTGGTGGCCTTGGTCTTCCAGGAAGTGGAACCCTTGCTCGTCCCGGGGACGACCACGGCGGACATCGATGCCGCCGTCGAGTCCATCATCCGGCGCGAGGGAGCTATTCCCGCGGAGAAAGGCTATTACGGTTATCCAGCATCCGTTTGCACGAGCGTGAACGAGGTGATTCTCCACGGAATCCCCTCGAAAAAGACCGTGCTCAAGGATGGCGATATCATCTCGCTCGACCTTGTCGCGAAGAAAAACGGCTACTGCGCCGACGCCTGTCGGACCTACGAAGTAGGCGTTTGCGGCGAAAGGGCGAAAAAAATGATTGCCATCGCGAAGGAATGCTTCGATAATGCTATGTCCCTGGTTATACCAGGGGTGCATCTCGGCGACGTCTGTCACGCGATCGAGACAACCGCGGCAAAACATGGTTGCACCGTCGCGAGGGAGTACACCGGGCACGGCATCGGCCGCGACATGCACGAAGATCCTTACGTTCCCTGCTATGGGGTTCCGGGCACAGGACCGATCCTGCGCGAAGGAATGACCATCTGCATCGAGCCGATGATCTTCGAGAAAAGCAACAAGGTCCGCGTCATGAAAGACGGCTGGACCGTGGTCGCGAAAGACGGCGGGCTCACCGCGCATTACGAGAACACCCTCGTGGTGACCAAGGATGGCTGCGAGATATTGACGAAGCTCTAGGGAGCGGAAAGGAAAACGAACGTTTGAGCAAAGAAGACTGCATTGAAGTCGAAGCGACCGTTGTGGAATGCCTTCCCAACGCCAACTTCAAGGTGAAACTAGAAACGGGCGTCGTGGTCCAAGCCTGCGTTTCGGGAAAAATCCGAATGAACTACATTCGAATTCTCCCCGGCGATCGGGTCACCGTCCAGTTCTCACCGTACGATTTAACACGTGGGCGCATCACGTTCCGCTATCGGAACTAATCCAAATCAGGAGAACAATCATGAAAGTCAGACCGTCTGTTAAGCCGATTTGCGACAAGTGCAAAGTCATTCGGCGCCATGGCAAAGTCATGGTTATCTGCTCCAACCCCAAGCACAAGCAGCGTCAGGGTTGATGAGCGAAGAAAGGAAACGAACCAAACATGGCACGTATTGCTGGGGTTGATATCCCGAACGAGAAGCGCATCGTCATCTCCCTTACCTACATCTATGGCATCGGGGACACGACCGCCGAAAAGATCTGCAAGGACGCCGGCGTCTCCGTCGACATCCGCACCAAAAACCTCACCGATGAGCAATTGACCGCTCTTCGTTCCGAGGTCGCGAAATATCGCACCGAAGGCGACCTCCGCCGCGAAGTCGCTCTCAACATCAAGCGCCTTATGGAAATCGGATGCTATCGCGGCATCCGCCACAAGAGGGGCCTCCCGGTCCGTGGTCAGCGCACTCGCACCAATGCCCGTACCCGCAAAGGTAAGAGGAAGACCATCGCGAACAAGAAGGAAGCCACGAGATAAGGAGGTAGAACACCATGGCACAAGCAAAGAAG
>JAQYPI010000084.1 GCA_028726925.1 Caryophanales bacterium
GGGAATGGAACATCGCGGTGATTCTAGCTTTGGCATCAAGGTCGCTGAGGAAGGTGTCGCCGCTAGAAATCACACCTTTCGCGGTGGAAATGCCAATCGCGGCGGCGGATTTTTCAAGAAGAGAAACAAGATGGGTATCCGCGGGGAGAGAAACGACGTTGATCCCCGAAATGAGGCCAACGGGGTCCCCAATCGCGGAAGTATCGAGATCGTGTTCAACGTAAGAGGAACCAATGACGCAAGAGAAAACGTCCGCGATTTCCTTGTTCTGGCTTCCGGCAACGCCAAGATTGATGAAAGCGTCCACGGAATAATGGCTCGCGACGGCCGAAACGGCCGCGGCCGCGAAACCCTTGCCAATCCCCGAAATCGCGACCAAGAAAGAACGGTCTTTATGCCTCGCTTCGATAACTTTGGTGAAACCAAATCGCGCGGTATGCAGGGATTCGATTTTCTGGAGGAACGCCTCGCATTCGCGTTCCATGGCAAACAATAGGCACAGCATATGCCCGAATTATAGGGGAAAGCAGGCGAGAATAGTGAGACGAAATCGAAACCGAGATGAATTCCTGACCCTTTTTGTACTATGCTATCGTCATGAAAATCGCGGTCATCGGATTAGGGTTCGTCGGGAAAGCCATGCTCGATGTCCTGGCCTTTTGTTTCCCAACCATCGGCTTTGATATCGATCCCGCGAAAGGGGGGCAAGCGGCAACGTTAGAGGAAGCCATTTCCTTCGCCGACCATTTTTTGCTTTGCCTCCCCACGAATTATGACGATGCCGAGGGCCGATTCGATACCACGTCCTTGGAGGAAACCGCCTTGGCGATCGCCACGAAAAAGAAAGGGGCGGTTTTGGTCGTGAAATCGACCGTACCCATGGGTTTCTGTGCTTCTCTCCAAACGAAATGCCCCGAGAATCCCGTTCTCTTCTGTCCCGAATTCTTGCGCGAAAGCTCTGCGAAAGAGGACGCCTCGTCCCCCTCCCGCATCATCATCGGAAGGTCAGCCGTCCATCGAGAAATCAGTGAAACATGGGGGGACGCCCTTCGTCTTTGCGTGAAAAACGATGCCCCGATTCGCCACGTGTCCCTCGAGGAAGCGGAAGCCATAAAGCTTTTCAGCAACGCTTATCTAGCCATACGGATAGGATTCTTCAACGAGCTCGATTCCTACGCGATGAAGCATCGTCTCGATAGCAAAGCCATCATCGAAGGGGTTGGTCTAGATCCACGGATCGGGACGCATTATTGCAACCCCTCGTTCGGCTATGGAGGGTATTGCCTGCCCAAAGACACGAAGCAACTCGAAAAGAATTACCTCGGCATCCCTCAAGAACTCATCACCGCGGTCGTTAAAAGCAATGCGACCCGGAAAGAATACATTGTCGAAGAGGTGGCATCTGTCCTCAAAGGAAAAGAGAATCCCGTGCTTGGCATCTACCGGATTCGTATGGAAAACGGGTCGGAATCCTGCCGCTATTCTTCCATCGATGATTTGATCATCCTTTTGAAAGCAAGAGGAATCACCCCCGTCATCTATGAGCCCTTATGGGCCGAAAACGAATATATGGGGTGCCCAAATGACTGGGAATTTTCCCATTTCGTTTCTTCGTGTGACCTCATACTTGCAAATCGACTCGACGATTTGATTGCCCCGTATCGGGAGAAGGTATTCACGAGAGATATTAGGTTATGAAACTCAGAAAATCCGCGATTGTCTTTTGGGCCCTTTATGGCTTTGCCGCCCTTACGGTTCTAAGCGAAGCCGCGATGCCGGCTTGGCTAAGCGTCGCGCAGTCCGACTGGATCGCAAGCATCTTTGAAAACCTCATCAACGCGGTCACGCCAAGGCATGAAGCCGTCCCGGTCTACCCCTCCGGCATCTCCTTGGCCCCTTCCAACCAATTCTGCGAAGAAGACGAGGCGATTCTTGGCACGACGAAGGTCCTGAATTATTCCCTTTCTTACGAGAATCTCGGCAAGAACAGCGTCAAATACGGCAACGTCAAGATCACGAGGACCGACGGCTCCGACAATAGCGTCTATACCGTTTCCTTGTCGTCGAACCAGGACGGGGGTACGGTTCGCATCACGGGGGAATCCCTAGCCGAGCACTGCTCCTTCTTCTTAGAAGACGACGTCGGGAACCAAGCAACTTATGAATTCTCCGTCATCCCCCGGAAAGCGCCGGAAGAGATCGATTTTTCCTTCCCTGCGACCTTAAGCATCGGGGAGACGTGTCTCATGGAAGGCACCCTTTCTTATCCCGGGATCACCGATACTTCGGGCGAGACGAGCGACCATTATCTCCGTCGCTACTTCGATCCAACGGAAATCACCTTGACGAGCAGCGAACCCTCCGTCCTTGAAGCAGGAGACGGCTACGTCAAGGCCCTTCAGCCGGGAACCGCGAATCTGTTCCATGGCGCGAAACAAGTCGCTTCCATCACGGTGACCAACAACGTCCTTCCTTCCGGCACGATTTCCCTTGATCCGCCAAGCGACCCAACCGTGCATCTCTTGGATTATGATTTTTCTTCCGAAGAAGGCTATGCCCTTCCTCTTTCGGTCTCCTATTCCTCCCCAGACATGGATAAAACAATCCGCTGGACTTCAAGCGATCCGTTGGTCGCCATGGTCACGAACGAGCATTATGACAATAACGGGAATCTCATCCCCGGCGGAATCGTTTCCGGCTATCGGAAAGCCGGCACCGCGACGATCCGGGGAACCTTGATCAGTGACCCGACCCAAGTGGTTGAACTCGAGGTCACGTCCAATGCCCAATTGCCTCTAGAAGCATCCTTCTCTCTGACTTACCAAGGGGCGGTCATCGCTCCCGGAACCCGCCCCCTAATCCTGTCCGGAGAATCGCTTTCTCTCCGGGCTTCATGCCTTCCCAAGAACGCGCTACAAACCGCAATCGAAGTCAGCGTCTCTTCCGAGGAAGTCCTGAAGATCACGGGCAACCACTCCTCCAACGTCACGATCATCGCCCAAGGAAAGGGCATCGCGACCATTGAAGCCCATCTCGTCGCGAATCCCTCGTTAACCTTCCAGGCAGAAGTCGAGGTGGAACTCGCCCCGACCATCACCGAAGAGAATCGTCACGAAGTTCAGCTTTTCACCCGAAAGAGCATTGGCCATTTCACTTTGTTTGCCATCACCACGATGCTCGCGGTCCTCGCTTTCTATTTCACGTTCAAAAAGGAAAAAACCCTTCGCGAAGTCGCAAGCGCGGGCTTTGCTTTGGGGGCAGGGGTCGTGCTCGCTTTCTTGAGCGAAGCCATCCAAATGATCCCCCCTCTTCACAGGGGACCTTCCCTCTTCGATGTGATGATCGATTCCGCCGGAGCTTTCGCGATGGCGGTGTTCCTCCTTGTTCTATTGCTCCTTATCCGATGGATTCGGTATCTGAAGCGCAAGTCGAAAGCAAATTGATTTTCTTCTTTTTGAAGCGCAACGACCCTTCTTTCGTGGAAGAAAGATCTTTGAATTTCGCTACACGGGTAACGCCGTTTTCGGAAACGGCCAAGAAAAAACTCGAAAAATCCTGAAGCGCAACCCCGGGGAGTGCTTGCAAGGAAACCGTGATGGATGCCCCGAGAGTTCCCGTGACGACTAGAACAGGTTTGCCGCCCTTTTCGAGCACTTGGATGCGGGAATCAAGAGAAAGGGGCGTTTTCGCGAGGACTGCGATGGTCCGATACGTTTTATCTTTGTATCCGAGAATGGAAAGATCGGAAAACTCGTGTCTCTTGCCATCCCCTTCCTCGTAGCGGAGGTCGAACATGAATTCCTTGGCGTCGAGATAAGCGTGACGGCGCGCGACCATCACAAAATCGCAACTCACGATGAGTTGGCGCGCGACCATCCCGAGAATCCAGACAAGGACGGTGGCGATCAAGGTGACGATGGTGGCAATGGCTCCGGATGGCATCTTCTCTTCCTCGAGGCTTCCCTATCATACGCTCAACCGCGCGCGAGAAAAGAAAAAAAGGCGGTTTCCCGCCTTAAGTTTCGAAAAGAATCAGCCCACGACCTTGTCGAGGAACGCGAGAATATCCGCGTAGACTTCTTCTTTCCCGGTCTCGTTGATAATCTCGTGGCGCATCTTCGGGTAGAGCTTAAGCGTCGTTCCCTTGAGTCCAAGCTTCTGGTATTTCGCGTAAAGCCATTCGAGGCCTTTCCCATTTTGCCCAACGGGATCTTCCGCACCCGCGACGATGAGAATCCTCTCGTCCTTTGCAATGCGCTTCATCTCCTTGGTTTTCCAGACTTCCTTTAGCCCGCGGAGGAATTCCTTCCAGAATCCCCCAGTGGCAGGATGCCCGCAATAGGGATCCGCGAGGTAAGCTTCGATGTTCTTCTCGTCGTAAGAAATCCAATCCGCAGGGGTTTTCGCGTCCTTCACGGCCTTGGAATACGCCCCGAGACTGAGATTCGTCAGGAAAGCGTTCGGTTTCTCCCAATTCTTTTTGTGAACGATGAGGCTTGCGACGATGAAGCCAAGGGTCATCAAGCCTTTTTGACCGCCGTTAGATCCGATCAGAATCGTCGCGTCGCTCGCATGGGGATAGAGTTCGAGCCGCCGCTGGGTGATGAAAGAGCCCATGGAATGGCCGCCTTGGATGACGAGCTTCCCGTTTTTCTTGGCGAGTTCGCACATCCGGGCAACGCCTTCGACGTTCTTCGCGAATCCTCCGACAGGCCAAATCATTTGGCGTTCCACGGATTCCGCGTTCTTCCCTTGGCCAAGGGCATCCAAGACATAAACGGAATATCCGTGCTGGTTCAGGAATTCGGCAAAGGGCTGATAGCGGGCGCTATATTCCTGCATTCCGGTGATGAGGCAAAAGTTGGCTTTCGGGGATTCTAACAACCAGGAAGTGCCCAGCATTTTGGTCCCGTCGGATAAAACGACCTCAAATGTCTCCATTCTTTATGCTCCTTATGGCGAAAAAAGCTTCGCCGCTTATGAAATAAGTCTAATGCGAAGCTTGGAAAAGGAGAAGCGTTTTACTCAATGCCGTTGGGGTTCTTCTGTTGGAAGCGGTAAGCATCGCGGCAGGCGTCGATGATGTTAAACTTGGCTTTCCACCCGAGTTCCCGATACGCCTTGTCGCAATTGGCGAAATTCTCCGCGACATCACCTGGACGGCGAGGCGCGATCACATAGGGGATCTTCACGCCATTGGCTTCTTCGAAGGCCTTCACGATCTCGAGGACCGAGGTGCCCTTGCCCGTTCCGAGGTTGTAGACAACGAGGCCAGGCTTGGTTTCGAGTTTCTTCAGGGTCGCGACATGGCCTTCCGCCAAATCGCAAACGTGGATGTAATCGCGGACGCCCGTGCCATCGACGGTCGGGTAATCATTGCCATAAACGCGCAAAGCCTGAAGCTTTCCGATCGCGACTTGGGAGACATACGGCATCAAATTGTTCGGGATGCCGTTAGGATCCTCCCCGAGGAGGCCGGATGGATGGGCTCCGATGGGGTTGAAGTAACGGAGCAAGGCGACATTCAAAGAGGGGTCCGCATGATGGACGTCTTCGAGAATCCTCTCGATCATGACTTTGGTTTGACCATAAGGATTCGTCGCGCCTTTGACGGGGTCGCTTTCCGAAAGCGGGACGCGATCTGGGACGCCATAAACGGTCGCAGATGAAGAGAAAACGATGTTCTTCACACCGAATTCCTTCATGAGGCGAAGGAGGACCAACGAAGAGATCAAGTTGTTCGAATAGTATTCAATTGGCTTGGAAACGGATTCTCCGACGGCTTTGAGGCCGGCGAAATGGATGACCGCGTCAACGGGCTCTTTTTCAAACACTTCCTTGAAAGCGTCATAGTCGCAGCAATCGATCTGGTAGAAGGCGGGACGGACGCCGGTGATCGTTTGAATGCGATCGAGGACCGCAATCTTCGAGTTCGAGAGATTGTCGACGATGATGGGCGTATGGCCCGAGGCGAGGAGGGCGATGACGGTTTCGCTGCCGATGAAACCCGTGCCCCCCGTAACTAAAACACGCATGCTTATTCCTCCTTGTTTTGTTTTTTATTCTTGGCTTTTGCAGGCTTTTCTTTCGGATTGTCTTCCTTTTCGTCCGCGGATTTCCTCTTCTCGCTTTTGCGATATTCCGCCTCTTTCTTGATTTGGGCGAGGCGTTCCGCGGCATGGGCATCTTGCCGATTCTCGTGTTTCGTTTCCTTTTTCGAAGGTTCGGCGGCAACCTTGGCGAGGTCTTCGCCGTGCATATCTTTGCGCAAGGCGTTGATGATCGACTCGCTGAGGAGTTTGTTCGCTTGGGCCTGGATGGCTAGGCGCAAAGCAAGCAGCCCAAGAGCATCTCTAGCGTTGGCGTGCGCAAGTGCCGAATCTTCGTCTTTCGAAGCCTCGAACCGTTTGGAAATCGAATCCAGGTGTTTCCCGACTTTGACCGCGGCATCCTTGAGGATATTCCGTTCCATGCGGGACCAGAACTCATAGATGCGCGACACGTTGTCGGAAATGCCATGGTCTAGTTCGAGGAGCAACGACATGTCCGCCATCGAGATGGTCGTCTTGCAAAGGGTGATGGCGAGAAGATAGCCGATCTGGACTTTCGAATACTTCTTCTTTTGGGGTTCGGCGACCATCTTGGCCTTCACGTAGTTGTTCACCATGAAGGAAGTGAGCATCTTCTCCCCGTCGGGACTCACGCTCTCCAAAGACTGGTTGATGTAGGTCAAAACCTGTTCCATGTAGAGGTCGATGCCGGGGAGTTCCTTGAACGAAGGCAACGTGAAATCGATGACGTTCTGGATATATTCTTTGAGTTTGTTAATCTCTTTTTCCATCGGCGTCACCTCTTGGCGAGTTCCGCGTCGAGTACCTTGGCCACCGCAGCGGGATTCACCTTGCCTTTGGCGGCTTTCATGACTTGACCGACCAAGAATCCTTTCGCGCGATCCTTGCCGGCTTTGAAATCGATGATGCTTTGCGGATTGGCGTCGAGAGCGGCGGTAACGAAGGCGAGGACCTCGTCGTCGTTGCTGCTTTGCTTTTCGATCTTCCGCGCGATTCTCGCCTCTTCTGCGGTACCTCCGTTTTCCAGAACGTGAACGAGGATATCCGCGCATTGCTTATGGGTGTATCCATCGTTTTGGAAGGTGGCGATATCCGCGAGGGTCGCGGGCAAAAGAGGAAGATCCTTCATCTCGATGCCCTTCTTGTTAAGATAGGCGTTGATCTCGACGATGAGGAAGTTCGCGACGATCTTCGAAAGGGCGGGTTTCGTGGCGATTGAGGCCTCGAAGAAAGCGGCCATGTCGATGTTTGAAAGGATGATATCCGCGTCGGTTCCGGAAAGTCCCGCGGCAAGATAGCGTTCCCGTTTGGCATCATAGAGCTCCGGGCACGTGTCGATGGCGTCTTGCACGAACGCATCGCTCAAACGAATCGGGGTGATGTTCGGCTCGGGGAAATATTTGTAATCCACGGCATCCGTTTTCACGCGCATGAGAACGGTCCTGCCGCTTGCTTCGTCGAAGCGACGGGTTTCTTGGCGAACCGGGGTCCCGGAAAGGAGGCATGCGCTTTGGCGCGCGATCTCGTAATCGAGCGCGGTCTCGATGTTCTTCGTGGAGTTGAGGTTCTTGAGTTCAACTTTCGTCCCGAACTCTTGGCTGCCATAAGGACGAATCGAGACGTTCACGTCCACGCGAAGGGAGCCTTCCTCCATCTTGCCATCGCTCGTCCCGGAATAAAGGACGATGTTGCGGATGGCTTCGACGTAATGCATGGCTTCCGTGCCGTTTCGCATGTCCGGCATGGAGACGATCTCGACGAGGGGGACGCCGGCGCGGTTGTAATCCAAAAGGGAATAATCCGCGAAATGAAGCTGTTTGCAGGTGTCCTCTTCCATATGGATGCGCTCGATGCGGATCCGCTTCTTCTGGCCGTCTTTGCCTTCGATGTCGAGGTACCCATCCCGGCCAATCGGGTGGAATTGCTGCGTGATTTGGAAACCCTTGGGAAGGTCGCTATAGAAATAGTTCTTGCGATCGAAACGCACGAGGGGATCAATCGTCATGTGCAGCGCATTCGCGACGCGAATCGCGTTGATGACCGCTTGCTTGTTCACCCGCGGCATCGTGCCAGGATAAGCCATGTCGAAAGGGGTGACACTCGTGTTGGGCTCGCGAGAGAAGGAATTGGGGGAAGCCGAAAACATTTTGGATTTCGTCTTCATCTCCACGTGGATCTCTAATCCGATGACCGCTTCGAAATTCATAGACGGGCCTCCTTTTTCTCGTGGACGGATAGTCCGGATAAACCGGAAATATTCTCGAAGGCTTCTGCGATCGAGAGGAGTTCTTTTTCCTCAAAGGCACGACCCATGAAGTTGATTCCGACGGGCAGCCCATCGATCAAGGTAAGCGGAAGCGTGATGCTCGGTAGACCGGCGAAATTGCCAAGGGCGAGGTGGTTGTCCGCGATGAGATATTCGTTGCTCAACTTGTCGGAAGAGGAGGCGATTTTCGGCGCGACCCCAGGGGCGGCCGGGACATAAATCACGTCATGGTCCTTGAGAATCTCATTGACCTTGGCCACGATTTTCGCGCGCACCTTTTGGGCGCGGAGGAAAAGCACGTCTTGGTTCTCGCGCATAAGGGCGAAGGAACCGATGACGAAGCGCCTCTTGATGAGTTCCGAGAACCCGGCGGTCCGAGCATTGGACATGACTTCCTGATAAGTTTTTCCGCCGAGGAACGGACCGAATTTGATACCGTCGAGATTGGCGTCGTTGCTTGTCGCTTCGGCGCAGGAAATCACGATGTAGGTGGGATAAATCGCTTGAAGTTCAGGAAGGCCAAAGGACACGAAATCAACCACCGCTCCCGCCTCTTTCAAGGCATCGATGGAACGATCGAAGCTCGCTTTCACTTCGGGATTCGTGATGGAATCCACGATTTCCCGGATGACGGCGATGCGCTTCCCGGTCAGGTTGGCCGGGGAAGCGGAGGCATAATCGTCAACGGGCTTCACCGAGGACGTCGAATCCATGTCGTCCCGACCGGCCAAAGTGGAAAGGACAATGGCGCTATCATCCGCGGATCGGGTGAAGAAGCCGACGTGATCGAGGCTGGGCGCGAAAGGGAAAAGGCCATAACGGCTGATGCGACCCCAAGTGGGTTTCATGCCGACCAAACCGGCATAGGAAGCCGGCTTGCGAACCGAGTCGCCGGTATCGCTGCCAAGGGCAAAGGGAACGATTCCGGCAGCGACCGCGGCGGCACTTCCGCAGCTCGATCCCCCGACCATGCGCTGATGGGAAGGATCGTAAGGATTGTAGGTGATGCCTTTGTGGCCGGTCGTCCCGGTGCCGCCCATCGCGAGCTCATCGAGCGTGGTTTTGCCGATGAGAACGCATTTCTTCTCGCGGAGTTTTCGAATGACCGTGGCATCGAACAACGGCTTGTAGCCATTGAGGACGTTGCTAGAAGCGGTCGTTTCGATATCTTTCGTGGAGAAATTGTCTTTCGCCAAATAGGGGATGCCCCAAAGCAAATTGTCTTCTTCCGGTTCCGTGAGGGACGAGGCAAAGGCAAGCGCTTCATCCTCGAGAATCATCTCAAAGGCGTTATCTTTGCTTGCCTTGGCGCGGGCCAAAACTTCTTTCGCAAGGTCAAGAGGGGTGGTGAGACGTTCCACCAAGGCGCGATGAATATCGCGAATCGATTGATCCAAGTAACTCATAAAACCACCTTCGGCAATTTAATCTCGTTGTCCTGGACGCTTCCCGCGTTGCGAAGGGCCTCTTCTCTCGGAAGGGGGGTCTCAGGTTCGTCTTCCCGCAAATAATCCGTTTCGCAATCGAAAGGAAAGGTCATCGGCTCATAGTTCTCAAGGCCTTCGATCCTGCCAATCGTTTCCATTTGCCGCGTCAAAACGCCGAATTCCTCTAGAAGAGTCCGATATTCTTCATCGGACATATCGAAAAGAAGGCGGTTCGCCGCATCGCGCAATACATCAAGGTTGATTTCTTTCATGCGTCGCAATCTCCGTAAACCATGTTTCGTGTTCTAGTATACACGTGTTCACGCGTTAGTGCGCGCGCCAAATGTGAGACAAGAGAAAAGCGAGCAACGAAAAGCGCAAAATAAAGGGGGCGTCTATGCGTTTTCGTTACGACCTCAAGGTCGAAAGATGCGAAAGGGCTTCTTCTTCGTCGATCACTTTGATGCCGAGAGCCTCGGCTTTCGCGAGTTTGCTTCCGGCCCCGGGTCCCGCGATGACGATATCCGTTTTCTTGGAAACCGACCCAGAGCACTTCGCCCCAATTCCCTCCAAAATGGAAGTCATCTCCTCACGGGAATAACGTTCCAAGGTCCCGGTTAAAACGACGGTTTTCCCATAGAAATAGTTCGTGGTGTCAATCGTATCCGTACCGAGGTATTCGAAATTGACACCTGCCGCGCGCAGGCGCTCGATCATGGCGATGTTTTTCTCGTCGTGGAAATAGCGATAGATGCTCGCGGCGACAATCGGGCCGATGTCATCGATCTTCTGATAGTCCTCCTCCGTCAAAGCGAAGTATTCATTCAGGTTGCGGTGCCGACGGGCCAGGACTTTCGCGGTTTTGTTCCCGACTTCCTTGATGCCAAGGCCGAACAAGAGCCGTTCCAAGCTCTTGCTTTTGCTTTCCTCAATAGCGCCGAGGAGATTCGACATCGACTTGTTGCTCCAACCATCGAGCTCTTTGATGCGCGCGGCATGTTGATAAAGGTCATAGATATCGGGAATGTCGTGGAGGAAACCTTCGCCGAACAATTCTTCGATGACCGCGCTGCCCATCCCATCGATGTCCATGGCATCGCGCGAAGCGAAATGGATCATTCCCTCGATTTTCCGGCTCGGGCAATCGGGGTTGAGACAATAATGGAGACCTTGGACTTTCGTGAGGGGTTTTCCGCATTCGGGACAATTCTCGGCCATGACGAAAGGCCGTTGGGTACCATCGCGTCTCTCAACAAGAGGGCGAACGACTTCCGGGATGACGTCCGCGGCTTTGTGAAGGATGACTTCATCCCCAATCATCAAGCCTTTCTCGGCGATGAAATCCTCGTTGTTGAGCGTCGCTCTTTGGACAAGGCTTCCCGCGACGCGAACAGGCTCGAGCACCGCATTTGGGGTGATGCGTCCCGTACGGCCGACGGTCAAGAAGATATCGAGCAATTTGGTCGAGACTTCTTCCGGGGGGAATTTGTACGCGATCGCCCATTTCGGGGTCTTCGCGGTGTAACCGATGATGTCGTAAAGATCGATGTCGTCCACCTTGAAGACAAGGCCGTCGATGTCATAGCCAAGGGAGGCGCGTTTTTCGTGGTATTCCTTGGCGTACGCGATCAATTCCTCAACCCCATGGAGTTTCCTTCTCTCGTGGTTTGTCTTGAAACCGAGCTCATCGAGATAATCGAGACTCTTCGAATGGATGTGTTCGCCGAGTTCTTTCGCGTTCACGAGATAATACCAATAGGCGTCGAGGCCACGGCTCGCGGCGATGCGCGAATCGAGTTGGCGAATGCTGCCCGCCGCGGCGTTCCTCGCATTCGCGAACAAAGGCTCCCCAGTTTTGAGGCGTTCGTTGTTGAGCCTTTCCAAAGAGCTTTTAGGCATGAAAACCTCGCCGCGCACCTCAAAGGGGCGCGTTTCTTTCACTTTGAGGGGAATGGAGGGGATCTTTTTGACGTTCTCGGTGACATCCTCACCCATAACGCCGTCCCCGCGAGTCACGCAGTACTGCAAAACGCCCTCGCGGTAAACGAGGGACATGCCAAGACCATCAATCTTGACCTCACCCATGTAGTCCACGACATCCTTGTGGAGGGCTTCGCGAATCTTGCGGTCCCAATCGCGAATCTCGTCCTCGTTGAAGATGTCCCCAAGGGAGAGCATCAAGCGTTTATGAGGGATCTTCTTGAAGGAATCCAGCACTTGGCCGCCGACCCTTTGCGTCGGGGACGTGGGGGACTGCAAAAGCGGGAATTGCTTCTCAATTCTTTGCAATTCCTCCATGTAACGATCGAATTCGGCATCGCTATGAGAAGGATTATCGAGTACGTAATACTCGTAGGTCCAGCGATTCAGGGTCTCGGTAAGGAAAGCCGCGCGGGCTTTTGCTTCTTCGAATTCCATGGTTATGCAATTCCTCCTGCGCTGTGCTTGCGCGTAAGCATGTGGTGCTTGGCGAGGATGCTCTTTTCCTCGCCGCTATCGAAATGGATCAAGATGATATCCTGGTTGATGATTTGCTTGACGGTGCCATCACCAAACTTTTGATGGTTGACCCGGTCCCCGATCTTCCAGTCCTTGATTCCGTTGTTCCCCGGAGCTTTGACCATCGTGGTCGGGGCGTCAAAAGAAACAGGCTTCGGGGCGGGTTTTGGATCCCCGTACACCTTTCGCCAGGAAGAACCCCCGTAAGAGGATCCGCCGTATTGGGCGCCGCGATAGGCGTGATCGTTAGGAATCACAACTTCGGCCTCCTTGAAGAAAACGCTTGGGGAAGCATGGGTATCCGTAACATAGGAATAACCCGAATTCGTGGTCATGAACAGTCTCTTTTTCGCGCGGGTCATCGCGACGTAGGCAAGGCGTCGTTCTTCTTCTTCCCCGTCGCGGCCGGTTTCGTTCACCGCGCGGAAAGAAGGGAAGGCACCTTCATTCATGCACACGAGGAAGACGTTGTCGAATTCGAGGCCTTTCGCGACGTGAATCGTCATCAAGGAAACGTAATTGCCCCCGTTGATATCGTCTTGGCTCGATAGAAGCGAGATGTTCTGCAAGTACTCGTCAAACGTGCTTTCTGGATTCTTCTGAATGAAGTTCGTGATGTCATCGAAAAGGGCGTTCACGTTCCCCGCGCGATCTTCGTCGACGTTTTCGTCTTCCGCGATGTAGGCGTAATAACCGATGTCGGTGATGAAATCTTTGAGGATGCCGGAATAAGCCTCGTAATTGTTCGCGAGTTTGGCTTTCGTTTCCTCGATTCTCTCTGACATCGTCTTCAAGGAGAGAAGGGCTCCCTTGGGTATCTCGTTGTCAGGGTATTTCTCGATATCGCGAATGAGTTCGTATTGGGAAACCTCGTATCGTTCGGCGGCGGCACGAATCCTCGCTTGCGTCGTTTCCCCGATTCCGCGGCGGGGGACATTCACGATGCGGGTAAAGGCGACATCGTCTTTTTCGTTCACGAGCAAGCGGAAATAAGCGAACACGTCCTTCACTTCTTTGCGTTGATAGAAGCGGAGACCCCCATAGATGCGATAAGGGATGCGGTTGGCCGCGAGCTCGGCTTCAAGGGCGCGCGTCATATAGGACGAGCGATAGAGGATGGCGATGTTGTCATACCGTAAACCGTCGAGGAACTTCCCATCCGATGCGAGATCCGCGATTTTCGAGACCACCCAACTCGCTTCTTCTTCCGCGGTGTCGAACCGTTTCGCCTGAATGGCATCCCCCGATTCGGCCTCCGTGAAAAGGTCCTTTGGAACGCGTTTCTTGTTGTGGGAAATCAAGTGGTTCGCCGCGTTGAGGATGTTCTTGGTCGAACGGTAGTTGCGGTTCAGGATGATGTCTTGGTAATCGGGGAAGGTGACGGGGAAATCCAAAATGATCTTTTGATTCGCCCCGCGCCAGGTGTAAATCGTTTGGTCCGGGTCGCCAACGACATAAAGGTTCGTCGAAGGCGAAGATAAGAGGGTCATGAGTTCGTATTGGACGTTGTTCGTGTCCTGAAATTCATCGACCAAGATGTGCTCGAACCGATGCGACCATTTCTCGTGGACGTCCTCGAAGTTCTTGAGGATGAAGAGGGTTTGCAGGAGCAGGTCATCGAAATCGAAGGCAAGCTGCTTCATTTTTTCTTCTTCATAACGGCGATAGATCTCGAGGCATTCTTTCTCTTGAGCGAAACGCATGCCGGTGGAGGGGATGTCATCCGGGTATTTGCCATCCGTTTTGCTCCTGCCGATATAGCGCTTGGCGAGTTTGACGATCTCATCCCCCTTGCGATATCCCATCTGGGCACAGATTTCCTTCAATAGTTTGTCTTGATCCTCGTCATCAAAGATCGTGAAACTGGCGGGATATCCTAGAAGATAAGCTTCGCGGCGAAGGAAACGTGCACAGAAACTATGAAAGGTGGAGACGGTCAGAAAATCGGACCCGCCTTGAACGAGTTTGGCGACGCGATCCTTCATCTCCTGAGCGGCTTTGTTCGTGAAAGTCACGGCCAATATCCGATAGGGGTCCACGTGGAAACGGTCCATCAAATAGGCGATGCGGTAGGTTAAAACGCGCGTTTTTCCTGAGCCGGCGCCGGCAATGATGCGAACGTGTTGAGCGGAGGTCGTGACGGCCTCATACTGGGTTTCGTTGAGGAGAGAAGCGTAATCGATGGGCATACATTCATTGTACCCGAGATGGGCTTTTTCTTTAAGAAAGAAACGAGGCGGATTAGACAGCGTCATGGGAAAAGGAGAAAAAGAGGGAAAGACGGCCTTTCCCGGGGCAAATACGAAAAGACAAGCGTCCCGAAACCCATTAAAATGATTCCATGCATTTCCTAAGAGCAAGGGAAAGACCCGCCGAGATCATCGCCGTCATGGCTCTCTTTTCCGCTCTGGACGCGGCTTTGGCCCTTCTTTCCGCGTTCTTCCCGGCCGCCACGGCCTTCTTGATGCTCGTCGTTCCCCTTTCCTCGGCTTTCATCGCGATGACCTGCCCTCTCAAAGCCCTCCCCCTTTTCGTTCTAAGCGCGTTCGGCACTTCTTTGGCCGTTTCCTTTTTCGATTTTCAGACCTTGCTTTTTTATCTTTTGCCGGCCCTCATCATCGGGGCGGCATACGGGCTTTTTGAACGTCTCCGCGTGCCTTCGATCTATCACCTTTTCCTCGAGGCGATCTTGGCCATGGCTTTGTTTCTCTTGACGCTTCTTTTGGGGAAAGGGATTTACGGGATTTCCTTTTATGACCTCTTCCTTCAAGCGGCCTCTCCCGAAAAACAAGCATACATGTCTCACGTGTTTTTGCTCTTCTGCTACAGCTATTCCCTAGCCCAAACCCTCTTGACCCACCTTTTCACAAGGCTCGTTTTCTCGAAAATGAAACGTCAGGAACCTCTCGACCGTTTGAAGCCTTTTTGGCCCTATCTTTTCGCTTCAGTTTCTCTCATCGGAATCATCGGGTGTTCCTTCGTTAGCGCCGGTTTTGCTTACCTCTTTCTCGGGTTTTTCTTTTATTGGGTTCTCGTCACTTGCGTAAAAGAGATGCCCACCCAACCGAAATGGATGCTGGCCCCCGAGATCGCGTCGATCTTCATCAGCATCTTGATCTTCGCGGCTTTTTTCTCCGCGATTCCCGAAGACAAGGGTTTGCTCCTAACGGGTGTTCCCTTTGCTTTTTTCCTTGCGATCAACGCCATCAATGGCGCGTTGCGTGTAAAACGCGCGAGACATAAAATAAACGAGCCATGACATTCTTAAAATGGTTTGGCTGGGGCATTCTCTGGGCGTTGCTCCTGCCCTTCCTTCTCGTTGCCATAGCCTTAGTCGCCGTTCTCGGCGTCCCCATTTTCTTCGTGGAACTCGTCATCATGATCGTCCACTTCTTCCGCGGCGAGAAATGCTTCCCGTTATTCGAGGAAGACAAGAAGGCCCTGGACCTGATTCAGCAAAGCCTCGATGCCCAAAGAGCCAAGGAAGCGGGCGAAACCGAGCCGAAAAGCCAGAACGTCTACGTTCAGCAGAATTACTACATGAACCCCCAAGCACCGATTCCGCCCGTCCCCCCTGGAATCCCGGGCGCATCCCAAACGCCCTATCCCCAAGGCATTCCTCAGCAGCCCCCTTATCCTCAGGGAATTCCGGGACAACCTTATTATGGACAGCCTGGTCCATTGCCTCCTGCCGTAAACCCAGCCCAAATTCCCGCCCCCAACCCGACGAAGGTCGTCGAAGAGGAGCCCCAAAAGCCGAAACTCAACCAATTCCCTGCCGCGGATGACGGAAACGATGAAAGGGGGGAATCATGAACCCTTTTGTTCTCTTTGCCTCATCGAACGAGACGGATCGCCGCGCTCTCATCATCGGCATCGTGATCCTTTTGGTTCTTTTCTTGATCATCGGCCTCATCGGTGGCGCCTTGCGTTTCCTTTTCCTGCGCCAATCCGACCGCGCGGAAGGGATGATCAACAACGTTGTTCGGGCGCACGTCGTCAACACGCCGAAAGAATTGAAACGGTTCGGGTTCCGCAAAAACGCGAGGGCTTTGTTCCGCGATACCCTTTGGCCTTTCCTCATCGCCTTCGTCGGAATGCTTGTCTGGATCATTGAAAATATCGCGGTGGCGCGCTGGGGCGACAACATATTCGCTGATTTCGCGGACCTCTTCTTCTGGTTTGATTGGGGTGCCGAAGGCGTCATCGTGAAATTCTTCGGGCTTCCCATCATCGCCGCCTTCCCGCCCGTCAGTCACAACCCGGAATTCCACCTCGAACACCTCTGCCATTACATCGAGTGCTTCCTCTTCATCGTGGCAATCGTTTGGTATGCCGTCGCTTGCCAAGGATTCATCGCGAGAATGGTTCGCATTGACAACCTCGCTCATAGCATCTTCGATTCCTCCTTGAAGGACTTCAAAGCGCAAGAAGACATACACGTCACGCCTGAAAAGCCCCTTCCCCCAAGCGAATAAGAAAAAGCGGGATCAGATCCCGCTGAATAAATCGACGACTTCCCAGATGACGAAGGCCGTTACGATGATGCAAAGGCCGATGATCAACCAATAGACGCGCCGACGCATCCTTTCTTGTCGCTCCAGCTCTTCTGGTTCCGTCGCGTCGGCATCCTTGTCTTCCACAAGAGGCTGTGGAGGAGGAGCCATGGGAGGTGGGGTTTGCCCAGCATAAGGATTCTGCTGAGGAGCAGGGTTTTGGGGCGCCCCATAATAAGGATATCCATATCCCGGATTCC
The DNA here is from genome assembly GCA_028726925.1 of Caryophanales bacterium. Taxonomy (GTDB): domain Bacteria; phylum Bacillota_I; class Bacilli_A; order RFN20; family CAG-826; genus Alloenteromonas. The sequence goes on from JAQYPI010000084.1 coordinate 17,020, forward strand.
CATAAGGCGGAGCGAAAGGAGCGCCGTTTTGGGGCGTTCCCTGCTCATAAGGGTTTTGGCCGTTTTGTGGAGGATACGGATTGTTGTTCATCAATATTTTAGTTGCGAGCTCGTGCGCGGGAAGGGTTCCGTGTCACGGATGTTCGCGATGCCCGTGATGTACATGAGAAGGCGGTCGAAGCCGATGCCGAAGCCGGAATGGATGCATCCGCCCCATTTCCGGAGGTTGAGATACCATTCGAGGCCTTCCTTGTTCCCGATCTTTTCCATTTTCTTTTCGAGAATCTCGTAGCGTTCTTCTCTTTGGGAACCCCCGATGATCTCTCCTTCGCCCGGAACGAGGCAGTCACATGCCGCGACCGTTTTCCCGTCATCGTTCTCCCTCATGTAGAAGGATTTGATTTCCTTGGGGTAGTTGATGAGGAACATCGGGCCTTTGACCACTTCTTCGGTCAAATAACGTTCGTGTTCGGATTGAAGATCCATGCCCCACTCGATGTTCGGGTTTTCGAATTTTTTGCCGGACTTTACGGCGTCTTGAAGGATTTTGATGCCATCCGTGTACTCCATTTTGGTGAAAGGAGTGCTCAAAACGCGGTGCAACTTATCAAGAAGGCCGGGCGAAATCATGCGATCGAAGAACGCCATTTCATCGGGGCACTTGTCGAGAGCGTATTGGATAAGGAATTTGATGGTTTCCTCCATAAGGGCCATGTCATCATCGAGATCCGCGAACGCGATTTCCGGTTCGATCATCCAGAACTCGCTTGCGTGGCGGGTGGTATTCGATTTTTCGGCGCGGAAGGTCGGACCAAAGGTGTAAACGTCTCGGAAAGCCATGGCGAACGCCTCGACATGAAGCTGACCAGAAACCGTGAGGGAAGCGCGGCGGCCGAAGAAATCCGTGTCGCTCATTTTGCCTTGATCGTCCGGAGTGACGATGGTGAAAACCTGGCCGGCCCCCTCGGCATCATTAGCCGTGATTTCCGGCGTATGGACGTAAACGAACCCTTTCCCTTGGAAGAATTCGTGGACTCCCAAGGCGAGAACGGAACGAAGGCGGTAAAGCGCGGTGAAAGTGTTCGTGCGAGGGCGGAGATAGGCTTCGTCACGAAGGTATTCAAACGAATGTCGCTTCTTCTGAAGGGGATAATCCGAGGAGCATTCCCCGAGGACCTCGATCGAGGTGACATGCATTTCGAAAGGCTGTTTCATCTCGGGAGTCATGACAATCTCGCCATGAACCCCGATGGTCGCCCCAGTCAAAAGATGGGAAACGACATCATGGTTCTCAAGATCACCGTTATAGACGAGCTGGATATTCTTGAAGCAAGTTCCATCATTCAAGGCGATGAAGCCGATAGAACCGGAATCGCGATTGGTCCGAATCCAGCCGGAAAGATAGATGTTGCCAAGTTTGGAGAGGTCTTCTTTGGCGGAGAAGCGAGAATACAATTCTCGAACGGTGGTGAATTTTGGTTGCATACGAATAAAGGATACCCGTTCGCCTTGTTTTTTCAATCGGGAAAAGAGGCGTATCTTTCGGGCTATCTTGTACGTTTTTGGTTGACGAGCGGCAAGATAAATCCGTTCCTATTTATCAAATAAATCAACCATAAAATGGCTAGAACTTTTGTTTTTTTGAATGTTCACTATTTTTGTGAACGCTTATAATTAGATAGATGGCAACCATTAATTGGAAGATAATCAACTATTACATAAACTCCCTAGGTTTATCCTTGGAAGTCAGCGATGAGACCCTTCAGTTAACAAATATGAAGTCGGGAAAAACGTTTGCTTTCCCGTGGGTTTATTCCAAACGATGCGAGCCCAGCATTCTCTCCAAACTTCCAAACGTTTCGAGGAACACGATTCTCATTACGAATCGCGTCCCGTTGCAGGCAGCTCATCGTATTTGTAATCGCTTCGCAGGGTATATCGATTCCCTCGGTAACTATGATTTCACTTTGGGAAAAAGAAGGTTCTCCCATCGTGTTTCCCGGGCGGCATTGCGTCCCGAAAAGAAAGCTTTCGACTTCTTCGCTCCATCCTCTTTCGTCGGAGGAAAGGTCTATCGGGCCTTATTGCAATCCGATGAGCCCTTATCCATGCGGGATTTGTCCTCGACAACAGGACTTTCTCTGGGCGCTGTTTCGGAGGCCTGCCAATACGCCCGTAAAATGCTTTCCTTGAACGCCCAAAAAGACTTGTGGGCCAAGGAGAACAAAGCGCGCCTTCTGGAAGTTTGGAAAACTCGTTACGAATTGGAAAAGGGGCAACGGTTCCTTTGTTTTGCAGACCAAAAAACCCTTGTCGACGCCATCGAAAAGGGCATTTTGCCATTCCTTTTGATCGGTGGGGACTATGCGCAAAGGCACTTTGGGAAGGATATTGTCCGCCCGGCGCTGACTCTTTGCGCATCGAGTCCGCTTCCGGAAGGATTCCTCGTCCGTTTCGGTTTGATTGCCGACCCTAATGGCAACGTCGTCATTAGAAAAGCCTCCGCTTTCTCTGTGCGCGAGATGCAGGAGGCTTACGTAGACGAGATTGAGGCTTATTTAACTTCTGGCTTACCAGAATCGCCGAACTCAGACCAGTGATCAATCCGCCAATTGGGGTCAACCCCAAGGGTCAACGGGGCGAAAACCTTTCGCTCGTAAAGCTTTTCGGCGACTTTCGCGATCATCGCCGCGTTATCGGTGGTGCACCAAAGGGGTGGGATGATCAGGTCGATTCCGGTCCCTTCGAGATGGGCCTTCATCTCGGAACGCAGATAGGAGTTCGCGCTGACCCCGCCGGCCAGAATAACCTGTTTCACGTGGTATTCGTGGGCCGCTTCCATCGCTCGATCGACGAGCATTCCGATTGCCACATCTTGGAAGGAACGCGCCATATCGTTAACGCGGACGGGCTCTTTTTTCATTTCCAGCGAGTGAACGAGGTTGATGACGCTTGTCTTCAAGCCGGAATACGAAACGTCGTATTTTCCATCGGGAGAAGCCGGGACGGGCAAAGGATAGGTGTGTTCCCCAAGCTTTGCGTGCTGGTCGATTGGGAGACCTCCGGGATAGGGGAACCCGAGGACGCGTGCAACTTTGTCGTAGCATTCGCCCACCGCGTCGTCCTTGGTCTCGCCGATGATCTCGAAATCCATGTGATCCCGCATGATGACGAATTCCGTGTTTCCCCCGGATACGACAACGCAAAGAAGGGGGAATTGGAACTCGCCCACGTACTCGTTGGCGTAAATATGCCCCGCAAGGTGATGAACCGGGATAAGGGGTTTGTTATAAAGCATCGCCAAGGTCTTGGCGGCTTGAAGACCGACGTGCAAACAACCGATAAGCCC
>JAQYPI010000085.1 GCA_028726925.1 Caryophanales bacterium
TGTGGAGCAGTCCGGTCCAGCCCTCGTCGAAGAGGAGGATCGCATAAGTCTGGCAAACGCGGACGACCGTCCCGGTATGGATCTCGCCGACTTTTGGCAACGGACTCATAGGTGCCTCCTTCCCTCGAAATAGCTCGCAAGGTCAAACCGGGTCGTGATCTTCACGTTTTCCCGGCTTCCCGGCACGATTGCGATTTCGTGCCCGCGAGATTTTACCAAACTTGCGTCGTCCGTGAAATCGTCGAATCGATTTCTTTTCGCGACGTGCTCGAAAGACGAGGAAAGAATGGAGAAAGAGAACGTCTGGGGCGTCTGGGCGAGATAGATTTCTTTCCGGGGCAGATAACGGTTCGCCTTGTCCCCATAGGCGCTCAGGATCACGGAGTCCGTCGCGGGGATCGCCGTGACCGCTGCCCCCGTTTTGTAAGCCGCGTCGAAATTCCCCTTTACGACCTTGGGATCGATGAGGGGACGGTCCCCGTCGTGGACAAGAACGAGAGCGTTCCCGGGCAAGCCGATTTCGCGAAGGTAGAGGATGCCCTCATAGACGCTTCGTTCCCGGGTTTTTCCCCCGGGGATGATCGCCTTGATTTTTGGGATTCGGTAACGAGAAACGATGTCCAAGGTCTTCTGAACGGTCCCCGCTTTCGCGACGACGTAGATTTCCTCGATATCCGGGCACGCGGAAAGGCCTTCGAGAGTCACCACGAGCATCGGGCGATCCCCCAAGGCGATGAATTGCTTCGGCTCGCTTGCCCCGAAGCGTTCCCCGGATCCCCCGAAGAGGACCAGGGCCACATGACGGATTTCCATATCAGCCGTTACTCTCGTGCACTTTCAGGGATTCGTTGATCTCGATGCCTTGCAGGATGAGCTTCATGATCTTCTCGAGGCTCGAGTCCTTGGAATAGTCGGCGACGCAGGCGTAATTGATGCGCCCGTCCGCCTGCAAGGTGCCGGCCTTCTCTTCCTTACCGCGGGGATAGACCGCGATGGATTTGCCCCCGTTGCTTTTGACGATGATCATGGACGGGACGTCGGTGAGCCCGTCCCCGATGTAGACCATGTTGCTATAAGGGATGCGGCGATGCGGGGTTTTCTCGTTCACCGAATCGTCGTCGTTTTGGTTCTCGACGCCTTTCGAGATACGGAAGAAGTATTGGGTCTTCTGCGTGTAGTTGATTGCGAATTTCGGCCAGACCGCGTTGCCGTTTTCGTCAAAGATGTATTCGCAGCCGTAGATTTCCTTGAACTCCTTGGCGATGGAGCAGCCCTCGAGGATCTCTTTGTTGCCGCTTGAAACGATGTAATGCTCGACGAGGATCCCCCGTTCCGCGGCGTATTGGTTGATGCGGGAGAACCAGGTCGTGACCCCGGGGAAGAACTTGATGTCCTTGCCGCATTCGGCGAGGAAGGCCTTGTCCATCCGGATGCCCTTTTCCCGGGCGACCTCGTTCATCGTGTAGAGATAGGAAAGGATTTTCTCGCAGCCGGTTTTCTTGGCGAATTCCCCGGTGCGTGCCCAAAACTCCGCGGGGGTCATGCCCATGCGGGGGATGAACCCGAAGTTTTGCATGTCGGTCGTGGCGAGGGTGGAATCAAAATCGTAGAGGATGGCGCAGATGGGCTTGCGGTTCGGCATCGGAAAAATCCTTTCTTGCGTGCGCACCCATTATAGGCGCGCAAGGAAAAACGGTCAATTTTCGCCCCCGTCGAGTTTGCAAAGGAAAGCTTTTGCCACTATTCTTAATGCCATGGAACCCTGGCAAGTGATTCTTCTCATCGCCATGATCGCGTTTTTCCTGTATTTCATCGTCCTGCTTTTCGTCGCGGGCCACGGGATCGAGTTCGCCCATTCCCTTCGCGTCCGGACGAAAGCCCTCTTGACCGTCATGAGCGAGAAGCGCCGTCTCTTGCTCCTTTTGGAGGACGAGCTCCGTCGCTATGGCGTCCCTTTCGGCGCCTCGGACGAGGCTTGCCTTGCCGGCATCAAGACGATGAACCTGACTTCGGTGCATTACAAAGACGCGAAAAAAGCCCTCACGATGCTTGGGGAAGCGGAAACGCGCCTCGCGTTCCTGGGACATGACCGCCCCGACATCCTTAAGGATCCCCAATACCGGGAATGGGTTGCGACCCTCGCGGAAATCGATCGCTCGATTCGCCAGGGGACGAGTTCGTACAACATGGACGTCGCCGCCCTCAATTATTGGGTTTCCATCCCGCTAGCGGGGTGGATCAATCTCCTGTTTGGGATCCGCAAACGCGATCCCATCGTCTAGAACGTCATCTCGTAATCGACGAGTCCGTCATAGAAATCCTTCTCGTGGGAAACGAGAATCACCGCGCCCGGGAAAGAGGAAATCGCCTCGAACAGGGCGTCTTTCGCTTTTTGGTCCAGGTGGTTCGTCGGCTCGTCAAGGATGAGGAAATTCGATTTCTTCAAGGTCATGAGGGCAAAACGGGCCTTCGTGACTTCTCCGCCCGAGAGCTCCTTCATCGGGCGCAGGGCGAGTTCCTTCCGGACCCCGACCTTGCCAAGGCACGTCCGGATTTCCGTGTTTGTGAGGGAAGGGTAGGACGCGTGAATGAAGTCAAAGGGGGACAAGGAGAGGTCGATCTGCTCGTCTTGGGAATATTCGTTGATGACCGTTCCTTCCAGAAACTTGTAGGTTCCGCCCAAGGCGGGAATCTTGCCCAAAATCGTCTTCAAAAATGTGGTTTTACCCACCCCGTTCTGGCCTAGAATCGCGATTTTCTCACCCTTTTTCAAAAGGAAACGGATGCCCTCGAGCAAGGGTTCACCATACCCGATCGAGAGGTCTTCCACGACGAGGGGTTTCTCCCCGACGTCATGGGTGAAGGGAAAGGAGAAGTGCACGTTCCCTGCTTCTTTCGCGGGCGGTTCCATGCGCTCGAGATGGGCGAGCCGCGCCCGGTGGGATTTCGCGGCCTTCGCGCTCGTGGCCCGGACGATGTGCTTCGCGATGAAATCCTCTTCCTTTTTGATGTAACGCTGCTGGGCGGCGTAATTCTTCGCGTATTGCTCCTTGTCGAGCTCGTGCTGAAGGAGATATTCCTCGAACGTCCCTTTGTAACGGGTGATGGTTTGATTCTCAAGACAAAGGGTGACTTTCGCGATTTTCGCGAGGAACGCCTCGTCATGGGAAACGACGAGGAAGGCGTTAGGATAGGAATCGAGATAGGCGCTCAGCCACGCGACCTGGCTTTGGTCGAGAAAGTTCGTGGGCTCGTCCATGATGAGGACGTCTTTCTCCTCGAGGAGCATTTTCGCGAGATACGCCTTTTCCCTTTGGCCGCTTGAAAGGAGAGCCAAGGGCTTCTCGAGATCCTGGGAATCGAAGCCAAGGCCGTCGGTCAAGCGCCCGACTTTCTCTTGCAGACTGTAGAAATCGCTTTGCTCGAGCTCGTCGCCAAGGCGCATCGCCTTGTCGAGCAAGGCTTCGTAACCCTCTTCGCCATAGGCCGCCTTTTCATAGAGTTCCTGCATGCGGCGTTCCTTGTCGAAAAGGTCCTGGTAAACCCCGTAAAGGTATTCCTTGACGGGCATATCGTTCTTGACCTTGAGCTGCTGATCGAGATAGCTGAACGTGACGTGGGGTTCCCAAGAAACGCTCCCCTTATCGGGCCGAAGCTCTCCGACGATGAGGGAAAGAAGGGTCGTTTTCCCAGACCCGTTGACGCCGACGAGGACGCAATGTTCCCCGTGGTTCAACTTGAACGAGACGTTCCGGTAGAGTTCTTTGTCGCTGTAATTGAAACAAAGGTCTTTGACTTCGAGCAGTGCCACGACGCCTAGTCTAGCATAGAAAACGCGCGCGCATAAAGAAAAGAGGGGGAACACATGCCTTTTGTCGCCCCGAAAACCTGAAAGCGGTTTCGGAAAGCGCTATCGAAAACGCTTACAAAAGCAAACCCCTTGCATAGCCGTTTCCCAAGGGTATAACAGAGGCGGTTCCCGAAAAAGGGGGCCTGAAAAACCAAAGAAGGAGGTCTTGTCATGAACAACCAAGAACAAGAACAGCGCTACACCGACCGCCTGGTCGATCTCGCGGAATCTGGGTTCCATTTCACTCCGATCGATCCTTCGGAAGATTCTTCGAAAGAGGAAGAAAACGACGGATACCTCGGGCTTTACGAAGCTCGTTGATCCGGAGCGAATGCCCATCCTAGCCACTCGAAAGGGTGGCTTTTTTTGTATGAAAAAAAGGGTTGGGTGATTCCCAACCCGATGATCCTTAACCCTCAGGATTGCGGGGTTCCCGCGATGATGTAGGCAAGGAAGTCTTTGACGGTGGATTTGAGTTCATCGCCATTTGTGCAATCCTCGGCGAGCGTCAAGGCGTCGATTCTTGTGCCCAAATCGGTATTCGGGTTCGCCTTGATGTCGTCATAGGGGCGAGCGAAGTACCGACAAAGGTCGAGAAGGATGGTTCGATTCGCCTCGGTGACCTCGCAGGCGTTGATGAGTTGATCGACATACGTCATGTATCCCATGTAGTCGAGGCAGAGACTAGGATCCACGCGATAGTTCGTGAAGGTCAGCGTAATCTCCGGGCTTACTTGGATCATGGCGTTTTGGATGTAATCCTCCGCGGTTTCCAAGGGTTTCAAGGTTTTGAAGTCACTGGTGTGGAGGATCTCGTCTCGTTCGCTGTTGCCAATGTAGTAAAGCTCCCGGGCAATGGGCCGGTCGAGCGTCCACGGATCCTCGAAATCGAGACCGAAATCGGAGAAACATTCGCCGATCTCGCCGACGGTCGTGATGGGATCCTGATAGGCGGCCGTGACGTAATAGACCGAGGTGTTATCGATCAAATCGGAGGTGTAGGGCGAAGAAGTCCTTTCGAGGAATTCCGCAAGCGTGACCTCGGATTTGGTTTGGGACGCGATGATTTCCGCGCAACGATTCTCCGTGTATTGCTGGATGGCATCGATCGATTCCGCGGGATTCCCATTTTGGATTTGGCAGGTCGAGACGTAATGGCGCTCGTTCTGGATGAATTTCTCGCTGCAATCCAAATACATCTGGCTGGAAGAGGTCCCGACGTAGAGGTATTGTCCCGGCACCGCGATGTTCACGAGCTTCATAGAATCGAAGGCCATCAAGGCGTAATAGAAGACGCCGTTTTCGTTTTCCTGAACATAGAAGAACGAAATGTTCGAGAAGACGCCGTCATCGCCTTTGGTGAAGTCGTATAGAGCCATCTCGTCCCCGTTCAGATAGAAGCCGGTATAGATGCCGGACAGCTCGTCCATGACGTATTGGTTGGCGTCCACGATGTCCGTGACGGAAAGAATCTTCCTTTGGAGGTGGAAAATGTTGCTCGAGACGATGGATTCGCCATCGGACGCGGGCCGCTCGTCCAGTTTGACGGTCTCGAAGGAGTTGATGTCGAACCCGAGGACGTTGTCGCTGCTCGCGACGATGGCGTTGCGCCTTTGCTTGGGAGTCGCTTCCTTGGCTTCCGCCTTGAGAACGTGCGAGGTCATCTTCATCATCGTCTGGACTTTTTCCGAATACCCGTCAAGATCGGTATAGCGGGCGGAATACCCATATTCCTGCTTTTCGGGGGCAGGGGGCTCGGTCGTCGGGACGTTCGTGACGTCTTCGTCGGGGCTAGTTTCGCTATTGGGCGTCGATTCTTCGGAAACCGTCGATTCTTCCGAGGTGGTCGATTCCACCGAAACTCTGGTTTCCGATTCGGTTTCGGATTCCTTCGACGGGCTTGGTGTCGGTTTCAACGCGCAGGATGCGAGCAAAAGCAAGGATAGGCTCAAGGTCAGTAGGGGTTTTCTCATGTTGTTTTTTCTCTTTGTCACGCCCGTCCGATGCCGTGAGGATCTGCGCATTCGGATGGGCTATGGGGATGATTGCAACGTATCCGCAGACCATGTGTCAAGGAACTCACGGGCATGTCTTACCATTCACAAGGGGCGTTCCGAATAGAAAAAAAGCCCCGATTTCGCGATCGAGGCCATTATTCTTGTGTCTAAATGCGTGCAGTTAAACGGACCGACAAATTGGAATTCAGCAGTTTGGCGCCGGCGCTTTAACGACAATAAACTCCAGCGTTTCTTCCGAAACATTTCTTAAGCTCATTTTTGTATGGAATGGAATTTTCAATACTGTTCCTGCCTGATATTCGTGCGTTTCCTGTTCATTCAAAGTCGCGGATAAGGTTCCGCGAACAACGGTAATATACACATTCTTTGCATTGGAAAAATGTTCCGGCAGACATTCACCCTTATTCAAGATCATGTGCATATAGTGAATGTTTTCATCAAGAATCACCTTTTCAACGGTTCTTTCATTTCCTTGTGTAAATTTAAAAACTTGTTCAATCATATTTTTCCGTCTCCCTTTGTGTTTCGTCCATTCTGTAAATTCTACTTTCTCGTTCCAGCGATAGACCTTTCTTTCGTAGTTAGTATATAAGGGAAAAGAGCCTTGCAAAAGTGTGGTGAAACACTCCTACAAGGCTCTGCTGTGAACGAACTCCCTTTATGCAAAGAAAAAAGGTCTGACACGTCTGTATCAAACCTTTGCTTTCTTGTGGTGCGGGGGATGAGATTTGAACTCACACGGGTTGCCCCGTACGCCCCTCAAACGTACGCGTCTACCAATTCCGCCACTCCCGCAGCGAAAAGAATTATAGGGGAAGGAAGCGCCGCTTGCAACAACGAATTTCGCCTCTCCTCGAAACGGGTAGAAAGGCTAGATGAGGCGGGGGAAGAAAAGGCACGCCATCCCGAAATAAATGAGAAGCGTGGTGACGTCCATGATGGTCGTGAGCATCGGCTGGGCGAGGAGCGCGGGGTCTTTCTTGAGGGCGCTCGCGGCCATGCATAGCAACGTCCCGATGCCTTTGGAGAAGGAAACCGCGAGGAACATCGTGACGCTCACAAGGCCGGCGAAGGTGAACGCATGGACGGCAAAGGGCCCCGCGAGCTCGCCCTGGAAGGCCGAGCCGTTCCAGATGTTCATCGAAGAGAAATCGTAAGTCGTCCCGTTTGTTTCCTGGATGACCCCAAGGGTCACGATGCCCGTATATTGCTCGACGAGGATCCAAACAAAAGAGAAGAGGGCGATGAAGAAGCCGATGACGACGGCGCTGCGAAATTCCTTCCAAAGGACCTTTAACGTGTCCTTCGCGGTGAATTCGCGGGTCGCGAGGCCGCGGATCATCATGCCGGTCGTCTGGCCGCCCGCGTTGCCGCCCGTGTCCATGAGGGTCGGGATGAAGGAGATGAGGATCGGGAGGCTCACGAAAATCGTCTGGGACTCGAGACGGTTCAGGACCATCGTCGTGAAGGTCCCAAGCACCAAGAGGGCGATGATCCAGGGGACGCAGTGCTTCGCGTTCTCGAAGACGCTCGTCTCGAGATACGGCCGCTCGCCCGGTTCCATCAAGTTCATGCGGGCGATGTCTTCGTCGGTTTCCTCAACCATGACGTCGACCGCGTCGTCGATCGTGATGACGCCCACGATTCGGTCATCGTCGTTGAGGACGGCGAGGGCGTTCAGGTCGTAACGCTGGAACATGCGACCGACTTCCTCTTGGTCGGTATCGACCGAGACGCTTACGACGTCGCGGTTCATGATGTCCTCGAGTTTTTCCTCGGGTTTGGCGAAGATGAGGTCGTCGAGGTCGACCGTCCCGACGAATTCGCGGGAGGCGTTCCGGACGAAGATCGTGAAGATGGTCTCCGCGTCTTTCCCGCGTTCCCGGAGATAGGAAATCGCCTCGTTGACCGTCGTTTGGTCGAGGAGGTTGATGTATTCCGTGGTCATCAAGGACCCGGCGGTGTCTTCCTTGTATTTGAGGAGGGCGTTGATGTCCTTTCTCATGTCCTTGTCCGCGGCCATGAGGACCTTGGAGGCGAGGTTCGCGGGCATGCTGCCGACGGTGTCAGCCACGTCGTCCGCGGCCTGGGAATTGATGATCTTGACGAGGTCCTTGTCCGTCATCGCCCGGATCAGGTTCTCTTTCGTCTCGAGGGAGAGGTCGTCGAAGAAGTCCGCGGTGTATTCGCTCGAGACGTTGTGGAAGATGTAGATGAGCTCCTCGGGGGTGAGGTCGTTAGCCTCCTCCGCGATGTCGATGTTCGGGACCGTGTCGAAAACGAGGACGAGCCCCGTCCGGTCCTTGCGCTGGATGAGGGAGCGAAGCTCCTCGGTCGAGGTGCGTTCGACGTCGACGCCGGAATCGTCTGCTTCTTCCTCGATCTCGTCCAACTCTTCGCTTTCTTTTTGTTCTTTCTCGTCCATGGGTTTTCGCCTCCTTCCTGCACATAAGGATAGTGAAATCGAAGGAAAAAGAATAGCCTTTTTCGCGCATTCGGCGCGTCCTCCTTTCTTAAGAAAGGGAACGTGCTATAATCATTCGGTCAAGGAGACACCAACCAATGGAAAACAAGATTTTAGTCGAAACGAGCGCCCGTCACGTCCACGTCACGCAGGAAACGCTCGAGATTCTCTTCGGGAAAGGCCACGAACTCTCCGTTCGCAAGATGCTTTCCCAACCCGGCCAATACGCTTCCACCGACAAGGTGACGGTGCTTGGCTACAACAAGAAAGACCCGAATGGCCCCCGTCCTTCCGCCGCCCTCTCGATCCTCGGCCCGGTCCGCAAAGCCAACCAAGTCGAGCTGAGCTTCACGGATGCCCGTTCCCTCGGCATCTCTGCCCCCGTCCGCGAATCCGGCGACATCGCCGGCTCCGGCCGCTGCACCCTCAAGGGTCCCGCGGGCGAAGTCGACCTTGAGGAAGGCGTCATCATCGCCAAGCGCCACATCCACATGACCCCGGACGACGCGGAAGCCTTCGGCGTCGAAAACGGCGACGTCGTCGCGGTCCACGTCAAGGGACAAGGCGGTCGCGAGACCATCTTCGGGGACACCGTCGTCCGCGTTTCCCCCTCGTTTGCCCTCGCGATGCACATCGACACCGACGAATGCAACGCCGCCGCGGCCTTCGGCGAAGTCTACGGCGAGCTCTGCTTCATCGACGGCGATTGCGATGACGAATGCTGCTGCGGCGGGGAAGAAGACCATTGCTGCTGCGAAGGCGAAGACCATCACTGCTGCTGCGAAGGGAAATAATGGAGAAGGAATTCGTTTTCCGCCCGAAAGACGTCTGTTCCCAGGAGATGCGCATCGTTTACGATGACGAGACGATGCGGATCACCCGCTACGTCTCGGTCCGCGGATGCCCTGGCAATTCCCAAGGCGTCGGCGCCTTGCTCGTCGGCATGGAGATCCCCGAGGCCAAGAAACGCCTCCGCGGCATCCTCTGCCCCGGCAGCAGGACGAAACGCACGTCTTGCCCGGATCAACTAAGCTACGCCCTCGAAGCCATCTTGAAACAAGAAGGCAAGGAATAAGAGAAGTTGCGCGATCCAAGAAAGGGTTGCGCTTTTCTTTTGCCTTCCCCGCGAACGAAAAAACCACGCAGGAGCGTGGCTTTTCATTGATGGAGGAATCTTAGGCGATCACCGCGGCGGCGTCGAGGACCTCGGAAAGGGTCAGGCGGAGGAGCGCATCGCTGTAGCTGTTGTTGTCGATGAGGCCGGCGGCGACGAGCTGGTAGACGGTGGAGTTCTTGAGCGCGTCGCCCGCGGCGTTGCCTTCGAGAGAGGCGATGGTCGCAGTCGAGACCGCGTACACATTGCCGCGCCCGTTGGCGGAATCCTTGTCCGTGACGTTGAAGGCGAGAAGCGCCCAAACGCTGGCGTTGACGCTTAGGTAATAGACGTCGTCCTCGACGAGCGGGTCGTCGACGAGGGTGCTATCGAATTGGTAGGAGACGACGTTGCCTTCGGCGTCGCGATTGGCTTTGTATTTGTCCCCCGTCGCGCTCATCGAGGCGTCCGAGGTGAAACAATTCTCGCCGTAGACGTCATAGAGGGTGAGGCTATCGACGGCGGTCCCGAGGTTGCCGATCGTCGTGTCTTGGTCGATAAGGGCCTGAACGATCGAGGAACTCGAGGACGGGAGGACGGTCTTGAGCTTGATGTCGTTGATGTTGAATCCGCCATTGAGGCTGCCGATCGTGATCTCGTCGGCACTCGAGACGCCCATGGCATCGATAAGGCAGCTATAAAGCCCCTCGTTCCCGGTCACGGGGAGGAAGGCGGTCAATTTGACGTTGTTCGTGTTGAATCCGCCATCGAGATCGGAAAGGATGATGTCCGCGAACGCCTTGCCGGTCGCCTGCTCGAGGAAGGAGACGAGTTTAGCGTCGGTCGGGTTCACGACGCTCGAGAGCTTGACGTGTCCGATGACGAAGCCGGAGGAAAGGTCGCTCACGGTGACGTCCGCGAACGCCTTGCCGGTCGCTTCGGCGACGATGGTTTTGAGATCATCGCTCGCGCCGGACATGACGGTCCCGAGCTTGATGCCGTCGACCGAGAAGTGGTTGAGGGAATCGATGGTGACCTCATCATAGGAAGCGGCCCCGGTGGCCTCGATGAGGATGCTTTCGAGGGTGGCGTCCGGGGTGAGGACGCTCGAGAGATGGAGGCCGGTGATGTCGAGGCCCTTGAGGGAATTGATCGTGATGCTGTCATAAGGCATACCCGTAAGGTCGGTCAAGACATCCGCGAGGGACCCGGCTTCGGCTTCGGTCATGACGTTCTTGAGGGTGATCGCCCCGATGTTGAAGGTGGATTCGTTTTGGATGTCCCCGACGACGAGATCGTCATAATTCGCTTTGCCCGTCGCCTCGAGGAGGATGTTGACGAGGGTTTCGTTCCCGGAAGCCGAGACGAAACGGTTGAAGGGGATCTTCGCGATGCGGAAATGCTGGAGGTCGCCGATGCAGAGGTTTTCCGCGTTGACTTCGGTTCGCGGGTCGCCCGGCTGGAGCTCGACGGCCGCGATGAGGACGTCATAGATGTCGGCGTTCGCGACGGGATCGAGGACGGCGTTCAGGAGGATGTCGTTCGTTTTCATGTTCGCGATATCCGCGATGGTGACGCCTTGGACTTCCTCGTCGGTGGACGTCCCGGTGACGGCTTTGACGATGTTATAGAAGTCGACGTTCACGTAGGTCTCGCCGTCCTTGAAATCGATCACGTCGACGACTTTGACTTGATCCGGGTTGAAGGAATTGAGGGCGTTGACCGTGAGATCCTCTTCCGCGACGCCGGTCGCCGAGGAAAGGATGCTATAGAGCTTCTCGTTCTCGGAGCTCTTGGGCATGACCGCGGAAAGGGCGATATTGCCGGGATCCAAAGAGGAAAGGCTGCCGACCGTGAGTTCCTCATAGCCCGAGACCCCGGTCGCGGAGATGAGGATGTCATAGACGCTCTTGCTGTCCTCGTAGTTGCCGAGGATCGCCTTGAGCTGGATCGCGTCGATGTCAAGATGCGATAGGTTGCCGATGTTGATCGTGTCCGCGGTGACGCTTGGGTCGCCACAGGCGGAAATGAGGATGTCGTAAAGGTCTTGATTGCTTTCGTAAGACCCGAGGATGACGTTCAAGCGGATCGCATTGATGTCGAGATTGCCGTTCATCATCCCGATCGTGAGGGTCGCGGGATCGGCCCCGCCGTTGCCGGTCGCGTCCAAGAGGATGTCATAAAGGGATTCGTTGCCCTCGACCGGGAAGAAGTCCTTGAGGTAGAGATCGTCCATGAGCTCGTCCGGGGTGACCCCGCCGATTTCGCCGACCGTCATATCCTTGAGGATGACGTCGATGAGGCTGCCTTCCTCGACTTCGGAGAAAAGGCCGATGAGGTTGCGGACTTTCTCCTGGGAAAGGCGCGGGGCGAACACCGACATGAGGTCGAGGATGTTCACGTTCCTGAGCGCCGGGTAATAGAGGGTTTTGCCCACCGCTTCGGGAAGGAGAACCCCGTCTTTGTCGAAGGCTTTCGCGTATTCGCTTTCGCTCACCGCGTAATAGTAGAGGGCGGGGACGAATCCTTCCGCCGCGGGGTCGAGGCTTTCTTGCTCCTCGGTCGTAAGCGGCGTCCATTCGTTCATGACGTTCAGCTTGGCAAGGTCCCCGAGGGCTTCCATGGCACCGACGTTATCGAGGGTCGCGGTCACGGTGACGGAATTCATCAAGGTCTCGCCGACGTTAGAGAGGTCAGCAAAGGCGATTTCGTCGAATTTGTCCCAGTCGACCGTGAAATACTTGTCGAGGCCGTTGTCGTCGATGGCTTGCTGGAGCGCCTTTTTCACGAACGGGAGCTGGCCCATCTGGATGTCTTGGTAACCCGTGAGGAGGGTGAAGAGGCTCTTGCCTTGCAATTCGGCATCGAGCAGATCCTCGTTGTAACCGAAATAAACGCCGGACGGAACTGCAAAAGCGGCGATGGCCACCCCGCCCACGGCTATAACGAAAGCGGACACGAATCCGCACAACCACCAAAGGAAATTTTTCAAGGCTTTCATGGAATCTACCTCCTAGAAGGAATCCTTTTTATTATCCTTCATTCGGTTTCTTTGACAATCCTTTTCCCGTTTTCCCATTTAATTTAAATAAAGCGCATACGCGTGCGCGAAAGGGAATTGACTTACTATTTTGGTGATCCTTTTCCTTGTAAGAGAGGGCAAGTTGCCCTAACATATCCGCACCGACGAAAGAAGGGACATCAAGAAGCGCCGTCGCGACGTATCCAGGGCGCTAGCAACTCCGGGAGAGAAAGCCCGCGTAAGTGCTCGTCGCAGCCTCTCCCCACAAGAGGAACGATGTCGCCTTGGAATCGCTCCAACGAGAGCCCTTCCCCTGTGTGGGAAGGCTTTTCGTCGAAAGGAGAACATATGAAAGAAAGAATCCTTTTCACGAGCGAATCCGTGTCGGAAGGCCATCCCGACAAGGTTTGTGACCAAATCGCCGATGCGATCCTCGACGAGTGCCTGCGCCTCGACCCGGCATCCCATGTCGCCTGCGAGGTGTTCGCGACGACTGAATTCGTCCTCATCGGCGGGGAAATCACCTGCGCCGGCAAACCCGATTACGAGGGCATCGCCCGACGCGTTCTGCGCGACATCGGCTATACGAAACCGGAACTCGGCATCGGGGCCGACAGCTGCGAGATCAAGGTCCTGGTCAAGGAACAATCCCCGGACATCGCCCAAGGCGTGAACCGCGGGGACATCCTCGAGCAGGGTGCCGGCGACCAAGGGATCATGTTCGGCTACGCCACGAACGAATCCGCCGGCTACATGCCCTTGCCCATCTCGATTGCCCACAAACTCGTCCGCCTCGCGACCAAACTTCGCAAGGACGGCAAATTCCCCGGCGCCCGCCCCGACATGAAAAGCCAAGTCACCGTCGATTACACGGACCCCGAATCCCCGCGCATCCAGACGATGCTCATGTCCGTCCAGCACGACCCGGATGTCGACCTCGCCGCCTTCCGGCATTTCATCCGGGACGAGATCATGGTCCCCGTCGCCCTTTCCTTTGGTCTCAACACGGATTTCGAGGTCCTAGTGAACCCGACCGGCCGCTTCGTCGTCGGGGGACCCGCGGGGGATACCGGCCTCACGGGACGGAAACTCATCGTCGACACGTATGGTGGT
>JAQYPI010000086.1 GCA_028726925.1 Caryophanales bacterium
ATCGAGGAAGATATTTCTTTGCTTGAGTTGGTATACCAACAAAACGGCTATCCTGGTCCAGATGACTCGGGTGATCGCCGCAATAATCTTCCCGTATGGGCCTCTGGAACTCATTCCGACGATCTTGAGTCCATGGGATTCTACAAAGAACATCCTGAGACAAAAGAAAAGATCTTTATGTTCATTCTCGATAGAAATGGCGAACTCGGTTACACATTCCACGAAGGACTGGTCTTTGATTCTATTGACATGGCGAAGAATGAAGGGTACGAAAATTTCTACGTGAAAATCTTCGAAAGCTATTACCTCGTTAATTTCGAGAAGTCCGTCTTAGTATTGGAAAAATAAGAAAAATAGTGGATAGGATTACCTATCCACATATTTATTATCACGTAAATCTAAATCAATCAGAAAAAACATTTACAACCGACCCCCCGAAGGAGGAATGACGTTCGTCGATTCATGGGCGTCCAAGCATGGCTAAGGCGCCTTTTTTCGTCTTGGGTTAGAATAAAGAGGACAAGGAGGAAGCGTATGGAAATTCAATGCGATGTCGTCGTGATCGGGGCGGGGGCCGCGGGCCTCACCGCGGGGATCTATCTGCGCAGGAGCAACCTCAAAGCCGTCGTGCTCGAGAAAAGCGCGCCGGGAGGAATCCTTTTGAACATCCACCGCATCGACAACTATCCAGGCCTTCCTCGCATCGCGGGACCGGACCTTGCCGTGAACATGATGCAGCAATCCTTGGATCTCGGCGTCGAAATCGCTTACGAAGAAGTGGCGAAAGTGGAAAAAGAAGAGAGGCATTTCGTCGTTTATGCTTCAAACGTTTATCGCGCGAAGGCCATAATCGTCGCCTCGGGAATGACCCAAAACGAGAAGAAGGTGCCCGGTGAGAAGGAATTCCTCGGGAAGGGAGTCTCTTATTGCGCTTCCTGCGACGGGGCGTTTTTCCGCGGGCAAGACGTCATGGTCGTCGGACACTCGGATCGCGTCGCGGAAGAAGCCATCTATCTTTCCGGGCTTGCGCGCAAAGTCTATGTCGCGATGCCGGAAGCCCCGTCTTTTTCTGAACGGCACGCGGATATCCTCAAAGGCCTTTCCCAAGTGGAATTGATGCCATCTACCACGCTTGTTGCAGTTTCGGGAACGGACAAGGTCTCCGAGGCGGTCCTTTCGGTCAACGGCCAAGAAACGCGGGTACCTGTCTCCGCCGTTTTCCCTTTAACCGAAGGGCGTAGTGCCGTGTCGTTCCTTTATCCTTTGCATCCCGGGGAAGAGAAAGGTTTCCTTCTCGTTGACGGGAATCTCTCCACCTCCGTCCCGGGCGTCTTCGCTTGCGGGGACGTCGTGAAGAAGGCTTTGCGTCAGGTCGCCAACGCCGTCGGGGAAGCCGCTTTGGCCGCGACCAACGCGATTCGTTACGTCCGCACGCTCGGGAAATGAGGGCTCTTGCCACTCTCCCCTCACTCGGTATACTTTAAGGGAACTATGGCATTGTCGTTTCGTTTGACCAATCCCCCGTTGCTTGGAGGCCCCATCCATGGATGACACCATCTCTTTTGCGATGGCGTGCAAAGAGGAGGTTGCCGTCGCCGAACGCTCTCTTGAGGAGCAAAAGGCCCTTCTTTCCGCGTTTGTCAAAGGCGGGGGTTCCCTTCGCATCGGGTCCAAGCAAGAAATCGAACTCTCGACGGAATCGAGCACGATTGCCAAGATGCTCTACATGAGCTTCTCACAGATTTACGGTGCCAAATGCCGTTTTGCCTATACCCGTGGCATCGGCTTCCGGAAAAAGACGAAGTACCACGTCCTTGTGGAAAACCCGGATTTGATTCTCGAAGACCTTCACGTCGATTTCTTCTCTTCCACAATCCCTGCGACCGCCCACAACGAGGAAACAAAAGAGGCTTATCTCGCGGGTGCGTTCCTCTCAAGTGGGTCCGTGAACGATCCCTCCAGCAGCAATTACCACCTCGAAATCGCCACGTCCGATCTTATTTACGCGAAAAAGCTGATGCATTTGATCAATCGCCTTCAGACAAGGCCTTTTTCCGCGAAGGTCGCCTCCCGTCGTAAGGAATTCATCGTGTATCTCAAGCGCTCCGAGGAAATCGCGGATTTCATCGTCCTCATGAAAGCCCCCGAATGCTGTCTCCGCTTTGAAGACGTACGGTTGAGTAGGGACTACGCCAACATCGGCAATCGCCTCGTGAACCTCGACGCGGCGAACATGTCCAAGACGACCGCCGCCGCGGAACGCCAGCTCAAGGAAATTCAGTATTTCGAAGAGCACGGCTTCTCGATTGACGTCTCCCCCAAACTCAAGGCCCTCATGGCGTTGCGCGTCGCCCATCCCGACGCATCCCTCGAGGAGTTGGCCGCCTTGTTAAGCGAAGAACTCGCGACGACGGTCACCAAAAGCAACATCAATCACCTGTTCCGTTCCCTCCACGCGATGTACGAGGAGGAGATGCCGTCATGAAGATCTCTGGTTTCGAAGGATCAAACCTCAAGGTTCTGGAGCATCTCGGGTTCCGCATCATGGAACTCCGTCGCGAGGCCAAGATGTCGCAATTGGACCTCGCTTTGCGCGCGGGGATGTCCAAGAACTACCTTTGCGATCTTGAACATGGGAGGCGGAACCCATCCATGCTCGTTCTCGTGCGCATCGCGCATGCCCTGCAGGTGAGTTTCCCCGTCCTTTTCGAAGGGGTTCCCGTCTTGGTCGACGAGAAGGACGAACGGCTGGACTCCCCGTTTTTATCTTAAGATAAATTTAATAAGAAAAAATTACCGATATAGCGATATATCCGGGGTCAATTCTCTTTATCTTCCCGTTTTGCTTGGGTATAATGATTCCGCTGTTTCAAAAGGAGGACTCAAAGAATGTCCATCAAACTAGCAATCAATGGCTTCGGCCGCATCGGACGTCTCGCGTTCCGTCGCGCTTACGAAGAAGGCATGGAAGTCGTCGCGATCAACGACCTCGTCGACGCGAAGACCCTCGCTTACCTTCTCAAGTACGACACCACCCACCGCACCTGGCACGCTGACGAAATCTCCGCGGACGAACACAACATCATCTTCCAAGGCCGCAAGATCCCCGTCCTCGGCCAGAAGGATCCGCACGAATTGAAGTGGGGCGAATACGGCGCCGAGATCGTTCTCGAATGCACCGGCCGCCTCAAGAGCCATGAAGACGGCGACATCCACTTGGCCAATGGCGCCAAGGGCGTCATCATCTCCGCCCCGTCTTCCTCCAAAGACATCCCGACCTATGTCTATGGCGTCAACACCGATAAGCTCACCAAGGATCAGACCATCATCTCCGGCGCTTCCTGCACCACCAACTGCTTGGCCCCGGTCATGAAAGTCCTTCAGGAAAAGTTCGGCGTCCAAGGCGGCGTCATGACCACCGTCCACGCCTACACCAACGACCAGACCATCCTTGACCTCGCCAAGGGCAACCTCCGCCGTGGCCGCGCTGCCGCTGCGAACATCACCCCGACCACCACTGGCGCCGCCAAGGCGATCGGCAAGGTCATCCCGGAACTCGCCGGCACCCTCAACGGCTTTGCCGTCCGCGTCCCGGTCACCGATGGCTCCCTCTGCGACGTCACCGTCACCCTCAAGAAGAAGGTCACCGTCGAAGAGATCAACGCTGCGATGAAAGAGGCCGCCGAAGGCGAACTCAAGGGCGTTCTCGGCTACACCGAAGACGAAATCGTTTCCAGCGACATCCTTGGTTCCACCTATGGCTCCATCTTCGATGCCACCCTCACGATGATCGTCGAGGATCCGAGCGGCACCCAGCACGTCAAGGTCGTTGCCTGGTACGACAACGAAATGTCCTTCACCGCGCAGTACGTCCGCCTCGCGAAGCTCTACGCGAAAGTCCTCGCCTAATCGCGAGCCCTCAACGAGAGAAGAAGCCCTGGTTCGCCGGGGCTTTTCTTGTTGACACGGAAACATACGGGAAATCGATATTTCGGTTTTCTATTACCAAATCTCTTCCTTATAGGAAGAATTACGTTAGAATATAACTGCGTATGGGTTTACCCACGTTTAGCAAGGAGAACAGAACAAAATGCTAACTGTCGAAGAAATGAAGGACCTCAAGGGCAAAAAGGTCCTCGTCCGCGTGGACTTCAACGTCCCGCAGACCGCCGGTGTCATCCGCGATGACAACCGCATCCAGAAAGCCCTTCCCACCATCCAATATCTCACCTCTCACGGCGCGAGGGTCATCCTCATGTCCCACCTTGGCAAGATCAAATGGAAAGAACCCGATCCCGCCAAGATCGAGGCCATGAAGAAAGCCAACGACATGGCTTGCGTCGCCACCCGCCTCGGCGAGCTCGTCGCCCCGACCAAGGTCGTCTTCTCCCCGGAAACCAGGGGCGAAGGTCTCAAAGCCAAAGTCGATGCCCTCCAAGACGGCGAAATCCTTCTCGTTCAGAACACCCGTTATGAGAAAGGCGAAGAGAAGAATTCCCCGGAACTCTCCAAGGAATGGGCGTCCCTCGCCGATGCGTTCGTCATGGATGCCTTCGGCTCTGCCCACCGTGCCCACGCTTCCACCGTCGGCGTTCCGGCCATCCTCAAGGCCGAGGGCAAGCAAGTCGCGGAAGGCTACCTCATGCAAGTTGAGGTCAAGAACCTCTCCCGCTGCGTCGAAGTCGCGGATGAAGATCGCCCCTATGTCGCGATCCTCGGCGGTTTCAAGGTTTCCGACAAGATCAAGGTCATCGATTCCCTCCTCAAGAAATGCGACTATGTCTTGATCGGCGGGGCCATGGCTTACACCTTCGAGAAGGCGATCGGCCTCAACGTCGGGAAATCCCCTGTCGAAACCGAGCAACTCGAATACGCCCTTAAGTGCCTCAAGGAATCCAACGGCCGTCTCCTTCTCCCGATCGACGCGGTCATCACGGACAACTTCGATGAAAACGCCGAGCGCGTCATCAAGACCGTCGATACCATCGTCGAACTCGGCGAAGGCATCCCCGATGGCTTCGAAGGTGTCGACATCGGCCCGAAGACCCGCGCGAAATACGCCGACATCATCTCCAAGGCCAAGATGGTCTTCTGGAACGGCCCGATGGGCGTCTTTGAACAAAAGGACTTCCAAGCCGGCACCATCGCTGTTTGCGAAGCCATCAAGGACCTCGAAGGCAAAGCCTTCTCCGTCATCGGCGGCGGCGACTCTGCCTCCGCAGCCAAGCAGCTTGGCTACAAGAAGAACTTCTCCCACGTCTCCACCGGCGGCGGCGCTTCTCTCGAGATGATCGAGACCGACGGCCACCTCCCCGGCGTCGACGTCCTCCGCTAAGCAAGAACGGTCAAAAACATGCGTAAGAAACTGCTTCTTGGCAACTGGAAAATGAACAAGACCCCTCGCGAGGCCAAGGAATTCGCCTTGGGCTCGAAGGAGATGGTCGATTACGCGATCGCCCACGACATTGACGTGGGCGTCGCCCCGACCTATGTCTGCCTCCAGACCGTGAAAGAAAACGCCGATCCGCGCCTCATCGTCTCCGCTCAAAACGTGAACGAGCACGATCATGGCGCCTATACCGGCGAGATCTCCATCCCGATGCTTCAGGAACTCGGAATCTCCTGGGTTATCCTTGGGCACTCCGAACGCCGCGAATATAACGGCGAAACCTCGGAAGCCTGCAACGCGAAGATCCATGCGCTTCTTTCCGCCCATATGGTCCCTGTCTATTGCTGCGGGGAAAGCCTCGAAACCTTTGAGGCGGGCCAAACGAAAGCCTGGGTCGAAGAGCAGATCCGCGTCGGTCTTGCGGGCATTGCCCCGGAAGACGCCGCGAACGTCGTCATCGCCTATGAGCCCATCTGGGCGATCGGAACCGGGAAATCCGCCACCAAGGAAATCGCCGAAGACACGATTGCCTTCATCCGCGGGATCCTCCGCGATCTCTTCGGCGACGTCGCCGATTCCATCCGCATCCTTTATGGCGGTTCTGTGAAACCCGGCAACATCGCGGAATACATGTCCGAGCCGGACATCGATGGCGCCCTCGTCGGCGGCGCTTCCCTTGCCCTTGATTCCTATCGCGGCCTCATCGAAGGCTTGGTGAAATAAATGGCTTTGGCATCGCTGTCCCCGCAAACCGACCAGCCGGATATTGTCGAAAGCGTCAACACGTCGAAAGTCCTCGCCAAATGCTTTGGCTACATGGCGATTGGCCTTCTTGTGACCGCTGCTGTCGCGTTCGGCGTTGGCTATCTCTTCGCGAACCTCATCTTCAAGGATTATCTTTTCACCGGCGAATTCACCGACGCAAATTGGAATGCCATGATCGCCTATTTCGTGATCATGGGCGTTTCCTTCGTCGGCCTGTTGATCGACTCCTTCGCGATGAGCCGCGCGCTCGCTCGGCCAAACCGCTCCGCTTGGCCTCCCTACATCGTCTACGCCGTCTTCATGGGTGTGTTCCTCTCGAGTTTCCTCGTCCTCGGAATCGATTTCGCGACGATCGGGGAAGCGGCCGCCTTGTCGGCCGCGGTGTTCGGGATTCTCTTCCTCATCGGGTATTTCTCGAAGAAGGACCTGAATTTCCTTGCCTACATCGGGATGGCGTTCCTTTCCATCGTCTGTCTCTTCGGCCTCTTCGGGTTCTTGCTCTTCGTCTTGATCCCTGGCGCCGTCCTCGTGTATGACCTCATCTTCACGCTCGCCCTCGCGGTCGTGTTGCTCATCGTCGTCGCCGCGGACGCCTACAACATCAAGAACATCATCCGCCGTGGGCAGATGAACGATAACCTCGCCCTCTATTGCGCGTTCACGATGTATAGCGATTTCATCGTGATCTTCATCCGCGTCCTCTACGTCCTCGCTCTTACGAAATCGAACGACTGAACCCGTCGATTCTCGAAAGCATTGCCTCGCCTTGTGCGAGGCTTTATTCTTAATTCCGTGATTTCTGTCATTGTTCCCGTTTTTAACACGGCGAAGGAAAAGCTCCTCCGCGCCAAATTTTCCCTTGATCGTCAGGATGAAACCGACTTCGAGGTGGTTTGGTATGACGACGGATCGAAAGAGGAAACTGCGTCGACGCTCGATGCCTTCGCCTCGGAAAGACACCGGGTTTATCACCGCCCGAACCGCGGCCAATCGGAAGCCCGTTATCAAGGATTCCTGCTTTCAAGGGGGGATTATGTCCTTTTCCTAGATAGTGACGATTACTTGGAACCCGATGCCCTTTCAAGCCTCCTCTCCGAAGCTAAGCGCACGGGATCCCGCATGGTCATCGCTTCGTATTTGTCCCATCGAGAAGGAAAAAAGAAAGGGCGTCCCTGGCTCTTTCGAGGAAAGAAGGAACGCATGGACGAGGAACGCTTTTTGACTCGTTTCCTCCATGGTATCAAGATTCGCGGGTTCGTCTGGGGGAGGCTCTACGCCCGTTCTCTCTTGGAGGAAGTCTATCCCTTCCCGTATCCGAACCGTTTGTTCGAGGATGCGTGCTTCACGCTTGCCTTAGGTTTTTTCGCGAAGGATGTCTCCTACCTTCCTAAGCCGATTTACCATTACATGGTCGGGAGTCATGATTCCTTGACTGGCAAAGCGAACCCCCATCGCCTTGAGGACCATCTTTACGCTTTTATGGCGATCAAGGAGTTCCTACAAAGCCACGGAACCGAAAAAAGCCTTCGCCAATTCCGACGAAGCGCGTCCTGGATGAAATGGAACCTTTTGTTCGACGCGAGGATTTCCGTGCGGGGCGGTTTGCCTCGACGCGAAGCGAAACGCATCGTCAAAGACGGGGTTCGGTCGTTGAAGGAGTAAGCGTCTCGCTAGGCAAGGAAGGTCTTTGACCGTAGAATAAAAGCATAGGAGGAATAAAACTATGATTCGATTCTATCGTTGTTTGCATTGCGGCGCGATCGTCGCCAAACTCAATGAAGTCGGCCCGAAACCCGTTTGCTGCGGGGAGCCGATGATGGAACTCAAGGCCGGGGCTACCGAGGCCGCGACCGAGAAGCACATCCCCGTCATCACCAAGGAAGGAAACCTCGTGACGGCGGTTGTCGGGTCCGTCTTGCACCCGATGGCGGAAGACCATTACATCGAATGGCTTTATTTCGACACCACGAAGGGCGGGACGTTCCGTTTCCTGAAGCCGGGCGATGAACCCAAGGCTACGATCCTTCTTGAAGAAGGAGAAGAACTCAAGGGCGTTTACAGCTATTGCAACAAGCATGGCCTTTGGGCGGCAACCCTTTAAGGAAAAAAACGTTGAAGGCGGGATCCAAGCGATCCCGCTTTTCTATTTTATAAAAACGCGCTCACGCGCGCGTGTATAATGCGCGCGAGGCAATTTTCAAAAAGTTGAAAAAAATTGTTGACGCTTCTAGGGAACGGAGTATTATTTAGGGGCTGACCTCCGAGGGCCAGCAAAAGCCGGTCGATCCGCTTCAAGAAAACTTCGAAATTTCTCGAAAAAAGTTCTTGCAAAGCGTGATCACCGAGCATATAATCAACAAGCACGCAATCGGGGGAGACCCCGCCGACGAGAGCCGGGTGTGCAACTGATCTTTGAGAACTAGACAGACAGACAACAAACACTTACGTCGATTCTAAATTGAGAAAAGAACGTAAATCCAGATGATTCCACGAAGGGCCAATCAATCTTCGCAATTGAATATTGATATTTTCATTGAGAGTTTGATCCTGGCTCAGGATGAACGCTGGCGGCGTGCCTAATACATGCAAGTCGAGCGGCTTGGGGAGCAATCCCCTTGCAGCGGCGAACGGGTGAGTAACACGTAGGCAACCTGCCTTTGAGACTGGGATACCCAGGCGAAAGCTTGGCTAATACCGGATAACAACGAGGACCGCATGGTCCCCGCTTGAAAGGTGCTCCAAAGCACCGCTCTTAGATGGGCCTGCGGCACATTAGCTAGTTGGTGAGGTAACGGCCCACCAAGGCGAGGATGTGTAGCCGACCTGAGAGGGTGACCGGCCACAATGGGACTGAGACACGGCCCATACTCCTACGGGAGGCAGCAGTAGGGAGTTTTCGGCAATGGGCGAAAGCCTGACCGAGCAACGCCGCGTGAGTGATGAAGGTCTTCGGATTGTAAAGCTCTGTTACGAGGGATGAAAAGCCACTTCAGGAAATGGGAATGGCCTGACAGTACCTCGCCAGAAAGTGACGGCTAACTACGTGCCAGCAGCCGCGGTAATACGTAGGTCACGAGCGTTATCCGGAATTATTGGGCGTAAAGAGTGAGCAGGCGGCATGGTAAGTCCGTAGTCAAAGCGTGGGGCTCAACCCCATATAGCTTCGGATACTGCCAGGCTAGAGTACGTCAGAGGTCAACAGAACTCCATGTGTAGCGGTGAAATGCGTAGATATATGGAAGAATACCGGTGGCGAAGGCGGTTGACCAGGGCGATACTGACGCTCAGTCACGAAAGCGTGGGGAGCAAATAGGATTAGATACCCTAGTAGTCCACGCCGTAAACGATGATGGCTAACTATGCCCGAAAGGGCGTGGTGAAGCAAACGCATTAAGCCATCCGCCTGGGGAGTACGGTCGCAAGACTGAAACTTAAAGGAATTGACGGGACCCCGCACAAGTAGTGGAGCATGTGGTTTAATTCGACGCTACGCGGAAAACCTTACCAGGGCTTGACATCCCGGTGCTAACCATAGAGATATGGCGAGATTGCCGGTGACAGGTGGTGCATGGTTGTCGTCAGCTCGTGTCGTGAGATGTTGGGTTAAGTCCCGCAACGAGCGCAACCCTTGTCTTCAGTTACCATCATTTAGTTGGGGACTCTGGAGAGACTGCCGATGTAAATCGGAGGAAGGTGGGGATGACGTCAAATCAGCATGCCCTTTATGCCCTGGGCCACACACGTGCTACAATGGC
>JAQYPI010000087.1 GCA_028726925.1 Caryophanales bacterium
CCTCGAAGGCGATGGTCACCGAATGCCTGTCCCCCAGGATCGAGCCCGGGTCGACGCTCACCCACGACGGGGCGAGCAGCCACAACGGGATCGTCGAGGGGCTCTCGCTGGCCGACGACTGGGTCAAGTTCGCCGCGGGCGACGACGAATACGAGAGGAAGATGAAGCTCATGAGCAACTGCTGCTCGTACCTCAGGCACTGCTTCGAGTCGCACAACGGCATAAAGTTCGCCAAGCTCGAGGCCTACGGGAACTTCTTCCTCTACCGCTGGAGCCACGTCAGGAAACACGGCCTAAGGGCGACCGTCGACCACCTGTTCAACCGCGTCTGCGGAACGGCGAAAAGCGGCGTTTCCTCAAACTTGTTCTGAAAAGAGTCGACGGCATGGGGCTTTCGCATCCATCATTTGCTGGTATATCTAGTTTTTTTAGGCCTAAAATGGCCAAAATGGCATGGTTCGATACCGTTTCATTATGATTTTTCTAATATCACAGAACCCTGATTTCAAATCTTATATAATAAAAACAAAGGAAGACATGGAGATGTCTGCAATTAAAATTGGTAAAGAAAATTTCGCAAACGAAGTTTTGAATTCCAAGAAACCCGTTCTTCTCGATTTCTATGCTGATTGGCGTGGTCCCTGCCGTATGGTAGGTCCGATCGTATCGGAAATCGCAAAGGAGCGAAACGATGGTAATGTCGGCAAAATCAATGTGGATGAACAGCCGGAACGAGCGGCACGGTTTCAGGTAATGAGCATTCCCATGCCCCCTGTAATCGAAAACGGGAAACTCGAAATCAGGTTGTTGGTTAGGGGTCAAAAGAGCAAATGGAAGCAATGCACGAAGGAGAAAAAAGATGAGACTGTTTCATTTCTTCCGCAACACCACCGACATGAACGTCGGCGTCGCGGAATACAAAACAAACGATGGCGCCGTATTGCTCGATGTTAGGACGGCAGAGGAATACCGTGACGGGCACATTGAGGGAAGCGTCAACATACCTCTTGATAGAATTTCTTCCGTTGAGAATATCGTCAAGGACAAAAGCACGCCGCTTTATGTGCATTGTTTAAGCGGTGGCAGAAGCGGACAGGCGGTATCCTATTTGAAGCAAATTGGTTACACAAATGTGAAAAACATCGGCGGTATCAGCAGCTACCGTGGAAAGGTGGTGAAATAAATGAAAGTTGTGATTATAGGCGGGGTTGCAGGCGGCGCTACTGCGGCGGCGAGAATACGCAGGCTTGACGAAAAAGCGGAAATCGTTGTTTTTGAGCGTTCAGGATTTATCTCGTACGCCAACTGTGGTCTGCCGTACTACATCGGCGGCACCATTGAAGATGAAAAGGATCTAACCTTGCAGACGCCGGAAAGCTTTTGGAGGCGTTTTCGGGTTAAGGTGAACGTTCATCATGAAGTCACGGCCATTCATCCTGATAGCAAAACGGTTACCGTAAAAAATCTTGAAAACGGAAAAATCTTTACCGAGAGTTACGACAAACTTTTGCTCTCGCCCGGTGCGAAGCCGATAAAGCCGGGGTTTGACGGTATGGATAGCGATAAGATATTTACCCTTCGCACGGTTGAGGATACCCTCAAGCTCAAGAAATATACGGATGAGCATCAACCGAAATCGGCCGTTGTTGTCGGTGGAGGATTTATCGGAATCGAAGTCGCGGAAAATCTGCGTGAACTCGGAATCGACGTAACGCTCGTGGAAGCCTCGGATCAGCTTATGGCTCCGTTTGACAGGGATATGGCCTCGTTTATTCATGCTGAAATCCGCAAAAACGGCATCCGCCTAATGCTTAATACCATGGTGGAAGGTTTTGTCGATACCGATTGCGGCATTGATGTGAAGCTCCAACGTGCCCCGAGGCTTCATGCCGATATGGTCGTCATGGCAATCGGCGTCGCTCCCGAAACCACGCTTGCGACAGAAGCGGGTTTGGAACTCGGGATAAAAGGCAGCATTGTGGTCAATGACAAAATGGAGACATCCATACCTGACGTTTATGCGGTTGGGGATGCGGTTCAGATCAAAAATTTTGTAACGGATAAGGACACACTCATCTCTCTTGCCGGACCTGCAAACAAGCAGGGTAGAATTGCTGCCGATAATATTTGCGGCGGTGACAGCCATTATGCCGGCGGACAGGGCTCATCCGTCATCAAAATATTCGACATGACTGCTGCCGCTACGGGCATCAACGAAAAAGCCGCAAAGTCCCTTGGTATTGCTATAGACAAAGTCATTCTTTCGCCGATGAGCCACGCGGGATATTATCCCGGCGGCAAAATGATGACGATGAAAGTGCTGTTTGAAAAAGGAAGCTACCGCATTTTAGGCGCACAAATTGTCGGTTTTGACGGTGTCGATAAGAGGATTGATGTGCTTGCAACCGCTATCCGCGCCGGAATGAAAGCATATGAACTTACCGAACTTGACCTCGCCTATGCTCCGCCGTATTCCTCTGCAAAGGACCCCGTGAATATGGCAGGCTACATCATTGAAAACATGAAAAACGGCATCGTAAAGCAATGGTATTATGAGGAAGATGAAACACTTCCCCGTGACGGGAGCGTTACCCTTCTTGATACACGTACGCCAAAGGAATACAACACGGGGCATGCAAAGGGCTTTATCAATATTCCCGTTGATGAACTGCGTGAACGTATCGGTGAGCTGGACAGGAACAAGCCCGTGTATGTTATCTGCCAAAGCGGATTGAGAAGCTATATCGCAAGCAGGATTTTAATGGGCCATGGTTTTGATGCTTATAACTTTGCAGGTGGTTTCCGATTCTATCAAGCAGTCCGTAATGATGGAGCCTTAAGTAAAAAATCCACCCCATGCGGAATGGATGATTAAAAGGACAGAAAAGAAAAGCGTTGAGAATCGATAGGCACCCAGTTTCCTGGACTCGTTGATCGATTTGAGCCATAAGGCCTACATGGATGCTTCCCTGCATTTCGCCGGAGGCATCCATTTTGTTTAGCCCTCAATCCTTTTGCTCTTGCGGGAATCGATGGATTCTGCAATCCAAAATGGGCGGCTTTTTCATCAGGCATCTAGCTAGCGCACAATCTCGAAGAAGGGCTCGCCGCCCTCCTCAACGACCCCCTTGTCGTCCTTCCCTCGGAATGGTAAAGAAAAGCGGATATCATAGCTTCGTCGCCTCCCTTCTGGATTATCCTAGAACAAACAAAAAAGGGGTCCAACCATGAACGACAACCTCGCTCGCTTCCTCCTCACCTTCTTCCTCGGCTTCATCGGGAGCCTCGTCATCAACCATTCGTCCCTCAAACCGGATGGCTGGACTTCCCGCACCGGGGCCTATATCGGTCTTAGCATCCTCACCCTTGGCATCTATGGCCTCGTCGCCTCGATCTGCAACCTTTCCTTCGATCCGAGCAAAGGCTCGAATATCGGATACAAGAAGGACTGATCCCCTTCCTTTCCATCCCTTGCTGAAAGGCCTTTCTCATCTATAAAAGCGGCATTCCAAACAAAAGATGTCGTGGGCTTTTTTCTTGATGATATGCCTCATTCAGAGAGGATGCGTGAAACAATAAATGATACAAGAAACGATACAATAAACGATATAATAAATGCATCGGGAGGTTCCCATGTTACCCAATCGAGAAACCGAGTCCATTGAATTCAAGAAAACGCTGAGCGAACTGAAAGAAGGCATCATCTCGCTGACGTCCATGCTCAACAAAGGCGGTGTCGCCCATTTGTACTTCGGAATCAAAAACGACGGCACGGTCTTCGGGCAGGAAGTCGGGGAGAACTCGATCAAGAAGATCGCGAACGAGATCAAGAATTTCATAAAGCCTTCGATCTTCCCGAAAATCGAGACGATCGAGGAAGTCGGGAAGTCCGTTATTTTGGTCACCGCATTGGGGAATGAGCGTCCCTATAGCGCCTATGGCCGCTACTACAAGAGGCTCGATGACCAAGATCTCGCCATGTCCCCAAGCGACCTAGAAAAGGCCTTTTCAAGCAGGGATGCCACCTATAGCGAATGGGAAACCCAGTTGACCCCCTATGGGGAATCCTGCGTGAACGAGGACGAGCTCATCGCCTATGTCGAGAAAGCTAACGACGCCAATCGACTGGATTATCGCTATCGAGATGTCCAGGATTGCCTGACGCGCCTTGGACTCATGAAAGACGGGTTCCTCAACAACGCGGGGCTCTATTTGTTTGGAAACAACAAGCCCTTGGCGGTCAAACTGGCCATCTTCGCGACCGACGAGCGGCTTGCCTTCATCGACAACCGCCGTTTCGAAGGGAATATCCCGGAATGCATCGAGGAAGCCCTGAAATACGTCGCGAGCAACATCCATTTTCATGCGGAAATCGTCGGTTTCGAGCGCGTCGAGAAGCCCGAGATCCCCTTGGAAGCGATTCGCGAGATCGTCATCAACAGTTTCGCGCACATGCGGGTGACCCCGGGGGAATATAACGAGATCACGATCACCCCCAAGAGGGTTCGCATCTACAACCCGGGCTTGATCGCGATGAACAAAGACCCAAGGGAATTCGCGAACGGGAACGTGGGCTCCAAAATCCGGAACCCCTTGATCGCGACCGCGCTTTACCGCTCCAAATCGATCGAGGCGTTCGGCACGGGTTTCCGCCGGGCGTTCGACCTTTGCGACGCCCAAGGCGTGTCCTATGCCTATGGCACCGATGGAATCGGTTTCACTTTCGAATTCTTTCGGCCTGGCGCCATGGAAGGCAAGGAAAGCGCGGGAAAGAAGGCGAAACCCTCCCGGGATTACGAAATGTGCCGCGTGCCCCAAAACGTCATGAGGACCGACGAGAAGAGAGTTTCTTATAACTCGTCGGAGGTTCTCCTCCGGCGATTCATGGAAGAGAACGGAGGCCTTCTTCTCAATGCGAGCGATGCCGCGAAAGAACTAGGCAAATCCCGGATCACCATCCAGAGGGCCATCCAATCCATGGTCCAGAAAGGAATGGCCGAGCGGATCGGTTCCCACAAAAGCGGCCATTGGGTTCTGCTAAGCGAGGAAACCGGGATCGCGGAAAAAGAGGCGAGATGATCCTCGCCCTTGAAAGTCTCAAACTAGATGGGATCTTATAACGTCCCTTCCATCCGGAATCCCGGGAACCCGTTTTGGCGTAAAGCCTCGTAGACGACGAGGGCCACCGCGTTGGAGAGATTGAGGCAGCGGATCCCCTCTAGCATCGGGATCCGAAGGACATTGCCCTCATGCTCTTTCAAGAGGGTTTCGTCGATCCCCACGGACTCCTTGCCGAACACGAGATAGTCCCCGTCTTGGTAGGAAACTTCGTCGTACCGCCGATGGCCTTTCGAGGAAAAGAAGAACACACGTCCCCCCTCAATCGAGGAAATGAAAGCCTCGACGTTCTTGTGGATGACGATCCGGGCCTTGTCCCAATAATCGAGCCCCGCGCGCTTGAGATGCTTCTCATCCAGGGAGAATCCTAGGGGTTCCACGAGGTGGAGCAGCGACCCCGTGGCCGCGGCGGTGCGGACGATGTTGCCCGCGTTCTGGGGAATTTCGGGCTCGAGAAGGACGATGTGCAACATGGCATAATGGTAACAAAAAGAAGGCCAATGTCGAGACTCCCCGTGAAATTTCCTTAGGGAAGCCTGTATAATATCTTGCTAAAGGGGACGGAGCATGGACGAACGCAATACCGAAATCACCTTGCCGCGGGAAAGCGCCTTCCTCGCGGAGGATTTCACCGAGGTCTACGTCGTGGACTTGATCGCCGGGACCATCTTTTCGGTCCGCGGAGGGGAAGATAACCTCGGCGCTTTCATCCCCGGGAATCTTGAAGGCGGGATGGAGGAATACGTGCGCCGCTGCATCGTCCCGACCGACCGCGAGAAATTCCTCTCGACCTTCGCCCCGCGCGCCTTCTCGTCCATTCTTGAGCAAGTCCCGACTTTTACTCTCCATTACCGCATCGCCAAGGTGGATGGCATCCACTTCATCAAAGCCAAGGCCGCCCGCATGCAGTGGGACGAAAATCACCGCGTCGCCGTGCTTGGCTTCGCTAGCGAAGACCCTTATCTCCTAAAAGGAGGTCTCAAGCATTTCTCCGCCTTCGACAAGGCCAAGACCAAGAAAATCCTCCTATATGAGGGCTTTGCTAAGCGCGGGTCCCTCCTCTTCGTGCGGGAACTCTTCCCCGTCGAGCCCCTAACCCTTGACCAAGCTTCCTTCAACCGTCTCGCGAAGCACCGCCGCGACTACGGGGCCATCGTTTTCTCCGTCCAGCGCCTCGACGAGCCGGTTCTCCTTTACCTTCGTCACAAAGTCATGTCGCCCTTGCTCGCTGACTTGCCGGTCCTTGTCCTCGTCGACGCCATCACCCCGCAAGAAGAAGCAAGGCTCAAGGAATATGGCGTTTCCGACATCTGCCTTGGCCGCCCAAGCAAGCAAGAGCTCGCCTTGACCCTTCAAAGCATCCTCTTCGCCGCCGCCGAGAAAATGCAGGAAACTCGGCTTGAGAAAGACGAGCTCACGGGAATCTTGACCCGCCAAGGGTTCTTCCAGAAGGCATCCGCTTTACTCGAGAACGCCGACGGCGCATCCTATACCCTCATCCTCGCCGACATCGTGGGTCTCAAGGAAATCAACGACCTCTACGGGACCGAGGTCGGGGACGATCTCATCCAGTACCTCGCCCGCGCCTGCTTCCTCACCCCGGGGGCAGAGGCCGTCGGGCGGATCGAAGGCGACCACATCGCCGTCCTCGCCAAAGCCAATCCCCGCGCGACCGCGGAATCCGTCCTCGAATGCGAGGAACGCCTCCGCCGCCACGCCCCCATCAAGAACGCCTCCTTCCATTTCGGCTTCTGCCACGGCGCCGAGAAGTACCTTTCTCTCGAAGATGCCTTCGCCGGGGTCCGGGTCGCCCTTTCCTCGATCCATGGAACCCGCGGGATCGCCGCGGCCACCTACACCCGGGCGATGGAAGAGCACCTGCAAGAGGAGGAGCGCTTCCGCCGCGACTTCGCCGAAGCCATCGACCGCGGGGATTTCGTCGTCTATTACCAGCCGAAATTCTCGGTCGCAACCGGCAAGGTCCAGGGCGCGGAAGCTCTCGTGCGATGGAAGAGGCAAGATGGCACCCTGGTCGGCCCCGACGAATTCATCAAGGTGTTCGAGAAGGACGAACGCATCTTCGTCCTCGACCAATACGTCTTCGAACGCGTCGTCTCGTTCCTTTCCTCCCTCCGCGAGGAAGGTTTGCCCTTGCTCCCCATCTCGGTGAATCTCTCGCGCAATACGCTCTTCCTAAGCGACGTCGCCTCGCGCTACGCCCGCATCGCCGCCGCTCGCGACATCCCCCTTTCCTACGTCCCCCTCGAGATCACCGAGACGGCCGCGGTATCCGCCCGTGACCTGCAAGATTTCACCGAGGGCCTCTACCGCCGCGGCTTCCTCCTCCACATGGACGATTTCGGCGCGGGGGAAAGCAGCCTCTATTCCCTCGACGCCATGCGTTTCGACGCGATCAAGATCGACAAATCCCTCATCGACATGATTGGCAACCCCCGCGCCGACCGCACCCTTTGCCACGTCATCGACCTCGCGAAGGAACTCGGGATGCTCGTCATCGCCGAAGGGGTCGAGAAGAAGGAACAATGGGCGTTCCTTTCTTCGACCTCCTGCGACGAGATTCAGGGTTTCTATTTTGCCCGCCCGATGCCAGAAGAACAATTCCGCGCCTTGCTTTTGGATGGCTCTCCCCGCCAAACGGGTTCCCCCGCCCTCTTGTATGCCCCGCTCGATCGCACGGGCTTTGCCCGCCTCCTTTTCGACGGCGGGGTCGAGGCTCAGACCCTTTTGGGCCTCGCTGGGGCGTTCGGGGTGTTCTACGTCGAAGGGGACGAAGCCTACGTCCTCTCCGCGACCTTGGCCCTCGAGAAGATCCTCCACGCTTCCTGGGCGCCCGGAGAAAGCGCCCCCCTCTCTTCCTTCCTGCCCAAAAAGGAGGCCGACGCCCTCCTCTTCCTCTTAACTTCTCGCACCCCGACGTCAGGAGAAATCTCCTTGTCTGGGGAGGCGATGCCCCGCACGATCGAGGTGTCTGCCCGCTTCCTTCGCGAGCAAGGGAACGGGATCCTTAGCTACGCCTCTTTCCGCGACTCCACCCTCGAGGCAAGACGCAACGCCTTCCTCGAGACGATGCCTGGAGGCGTCCTTTATGCCGCCACCCAAGAACCCTTCGAGATCCTTTTCTCGAATCCCAAGGTCTGGGCCCTCGCCGGGGCTTCCTCCCCCGAGGAATTCGCAAAGTCCACCCGCAAATCCCTCCACGGCCTTCTTTCCGGGCCGTCCTTGGACGGGTTTCTCGCCGCCCTTCCTTCCGCCGAGAAGACGGGCGATGGCAGCTTGATCCTGAACCCCCTCGCAGTCGAGGTAAGGCGATGCGACGGGACCTTTGGCCACGCGAAAGTCTACGGCCGCAAGATCAAAGACCCCAAGAAAGGGGATGCTTTCTTCCTTCTTTTCGAACCCTTGGGGGAAAACGATGCCTGAACTTGATGTCCACGAAGCCCTCACGCGCTTTTTGCCCCTCATTGAAGAAGAAGGGTTCCTTCGCCTTCGCTCTTCCAAGGTCGCTGTCTATGGCCTTGGGGGCGTCGGGGGATCCGCGGCCGAGGCCCTTGCCCGGGCTGGGGTAAAGACCCTCTACCTCATCGACGCGGACGAGGTTGCCCCCTCGAACCTAAACCGCCAGGCGGTCGCAAGAGTTTCGACCATCGGAGAGAAGAAGGCGGTCGCGATGGCAAAGCAGCTAAGCGACATCGCCCCCTGGGTCGAAGTCGTCCCCATATCGCGTTATTTCTCCGAGGAAACCAAGGCCGAATTCCCTTTTGAGGTGGATGGCATCGTCGACGCGATCGATTCGATCGGCCCCAAGAAAGCCCTCATCAAGGAAGCCTTCCTCCGTGATATCCCCCTCGTGTCCTCCATGGGCGCGGGCAACCGGATGCATCCAGAGCTCCTGTCCGTCATGGACATTTCCAAGACCTCCGGAGACCCCTTGGCCCGCATCATCCGTTCCTTCTGCAAAAAAGAGGGGATCTCCCCCCTTACGGTCGTCGCCTCCAGCGAGCCGCCCATCGTTTCGGGCCTCCTCGACGAGAAGGGCAAGCGGGTCCCGTGCTCGAGCCCCTTCGTGCCGCCTGCCGCGGGGCTCATGTTAGCTTCCGCCCTTGTCCAAAAGATTCTCCAAGCATGAAAAAACGCGGGAACGTCCCGCGTTTTCCTTTGACCTAAGGATTCCTTATTCAGCTTTTTCGAAGACCGCTTTCTCGGCGCCGCACATCGGGCAGGCGAAGTCCGCGGGGAGATCCTCGAATTTCGTGCCGGGGGCGATGCCGAGTTCCGGCGCGCCGGCTTCCTCGTCGTATTCCCATCCGCACATCGGGCAAACGTATTTCATGGATTTGGTTCCTTTCCTGGCTTTTGGCCAATCCTAGTTTACGTCCCCCGCCCCTTTTTGTCCACCGCGACGCTTCGGGTAAGGAGAAAGTAAGCGGGCGCGGGGCAAATGACCTCGAACGAGGGGATAAGAGGCCCTGAAACGATGCAAAAAACAGATACACGCCCCCCTTCTTTGAAAACAAAGGGGCATTTTTAAGTCTTACGCCTTTTCACGCGTGCGTTCCGCGAAACGCGCGACGGGTTTAAAATAAGCGAAAGATACGATACGTTGAGGGGTCGAATATGTCTCAGGAAACCAAACGGAAAACCGTCTTGATCGTCGATGACGAGGAAATCAACCGCGTCATCCTTTCGTCCATGCTCTCGGGGAATTACGACACCCTCGAGGCGGAAAACGGGCGCGAGGCTCTCGAGATCTGTCGGGCACGCCGCGGAGAGATCGCCATCATGCTCCTTGACATCATCATGCCTGCGATGGATGGGATCGAGGTCCTCGAGGCGATGAACCAACTCGGCTACATCGAGGAAATCCCGGTCGTCATGATCTCGACCGAAACCGGATCCGAGACGATGAAGAAGGCCTATGACCTCGGCGCGGTCGATTACATCCCCCGTTCCTCCTATAGCCGCGAGATCATCCTCCGCCGCATCCAGAACACAATCATGCTCTTCTCGAAGCAGAAGCAGCTCGCCGCCGCGGTCGCGGACCAATTCCACCAGAGGCAGCACGATAACGAGCTCATGGTCTCGATCCTTTCCCACGTCGTCGAATTCCGCAACGCCGAAAGTGGCCTGCATGTCCTCCACATCGGCATCCTCACCGAGATGCTGCTGGAAGGGCTTTTGGCCAAGACGGACCGTTACGCGATCCTTCGAAAAGACATCCCCCTCATCCGCATGGCGAGCGCCTTCCACGACATCGGCAAGATCGCGGTCCCCGAATCGATTCTCAACAAGCCCGGGCGACTCACCCCCGAGGAATTCGAGATCGTCAAGTCCCATAGCGAGAAGGGGGCCGAAATGCTCGAGGCCATCGAGGAAGTCCAGGGCGAGGCCTTCATGCGTTACGCGATTGATATCTGCCGTTACCATCATGAACGTTATGACGGCAAGGGATATCCCACCGGAAAAAGCGGGGACGACATCCCCATCCACGCCCAAGTCGTAGCCCTCGCGGACGTCTATGACGCCCTCACAAGCGTGCGCTGCTACAAGCGGGCGTTCACCCACGAAGAAGCCCTCGCGATGATTGCAAACGGCGAATGCGGGGCGTTTAACCCCCTCCTCCTTTCGGTGCTGCTTGAATCTTCCGATGCCATCAAGAAGAAGATGAGCGAGAAGGATCCGAAGGCCTTCCTCGGCGGGTCCGGCCTTTCCCGGGCCGCCTTCGAGGAGCTTTCCGCTTCATCGGGAGAAGCCTCCCGCGACTACCGCCTCCTCCTCGACGAGCGCCGCATCAACGATATTTTTACGGGCCTCACCGACGAAGCGTGGTTCACGTTCACCTTCGGGGAACGGACGACCCTTTCCTTCAACAAGGCCGCGGTTGAGCGCTTCGGCCTCGTCCAGTATAGCGAGCACCCCTTTGACGTCGGGAGCCCTTGGGGCAAGAAGAACCAGAAAGCCTGGGAAATCATCCAGCGCGAGATTGCGCGCTCGACCAAGGACCGCCCCGCTTTCTCCTTCGAATTCCCCCTCATCCTCCACGGGGAGAGCCGCGTCTTCCACGTGGAAGGCAGCACCCTCGCGGGCTTCGGGGATGGGCAGGACCTGATCGCCGTCGGGCGGATCGAAGACGCGACCGCGGACCAGAGGATCCGCAAAGGGGTATTGACCCCGTTCAAGGACACGAGTAGCGGCGATTTCCTCACCTTCGGGCACGATTTCACCCTCGCCGAGGCCAAGATCATCCTCGAGACGGAACGGGGCAATTTCGACCTCGTGCGCCTCGTAAGCGAGGAATTCGGGACCGAGGCCATCATCGGGGACGACCTCACCCTCCGCCAAGGGGAAAGCGAGGATTCCTATTGGGACAAGGGGCAGAACCTCGAATGCAATTCTTTGTCCCAGACGGACCGCGAGAAAGGCAAAAGCACCCATTTCCGCGTCCATGGCAGCAACCTCTATTTCGTCATCAGCCGCAAGATCCTGATCGAGGGGGAGCCTTACGTCCTCGAACTCCTTTCCCGCATCGACGAGAACGCCCTCGCCTCGTTTGAGAAGGACGACAACCTCCTCTACGCCGTCGCGAGCTTCTCGCGCAAGCTCTACCGCGACTAGACCCTCGATTGCCGCACCCGGCGCTATTACGACGACAAGGTCAAGGACCGGGTCGGAACCTACTGCGTCGCCTTGCTCGACATGGACAATTTCAAATCGATCAACGACACCGTGGGCCACGAATCCGGGGACCTCGCCCTCAAGAAAGCCGTCTCCGCCATCCGCTCCCGCATCCGCCTCGACGACGAGGTCATCCGCTTCGGCGGGGACGAATTCATCATCGTCTTCCCCGACATGGACGAGGAAATCTTCAAGAAGAAGCTCGAAAGCGTCCTTGAAGCCATCCACGGCGAGTCGGTCGAAGGCATATCGATCGCCGCGAGCTGCGGCGGGGTCCGCGGGACCGGATCGATCGAAGGCTTGCTCCGCAAGGCGGACAAGGCCCTTTACCAAGCCAAGAAAGAAAAGGGGACATACCGCCTCTATGGCGAAGGAGAGAACGCATGAACGTCCAGCAAGTCTACGCTTTCCTCGGAGGGGATTACGGCGCGATCTACGAAGCGCTGCGAAGCGATGCCCTCATCGCCCGCCTCTTAAGGCTGTTATCCCGCGACAAGTCGATGCCGGATCTCGAGGCTGCCCTCGCAAGCGGGGACCCGGAAGCCGCCTTCCGCGCGGCCCATACCCTCAAAGGGGTCGCCCTCAACCTCCATCTTGGCCCGCTCGCCGAGAAGACAAGCGCCCTCACCGAAATCCTTCGCCCGCGGAAACTCGTCGGTTACGAAGAAGCCTATGAAGCATTAAAGCGAGAATTCGCCCGGGTTCAAGAAGCCATCGCCCAGCTGGAGTGAGCCATGGACCCGCTTGATTCCTTCTTTGAGTCTCTTGCCTCAAGATCCGTCCTCGGGTTCAAGGCCTCACGCTCAACGTTAGTTTTCCTATCGCCTTTGTTTGGTCAAAACGGGGCCTGCGAGTGCCTTGGCACCCCCGCGAACCTCGGCGAATTCCTCGAGCGTTTCACTCGCGGCTTCGCCCCCCTCGAGGGGACGCACCCTGGCGAAGATGCCTTGCGCGCCCTCGAAGGGCACCGATCCTATCTTGCGCGCCGCAAAGGCACCGGCCACGTGCACGCCGTCGATTGGATGGCCCAGGGCGACACCCTCTATTTCCTTCTTCGCGACCTCGAGGGAAGCGCCTCTCCCACGGACTGCGTGACTCGCGCCCTGTCCCTTGATTTTGCTTCCATCCACCGGGTGTCTTTGCGCGATGGATCCATCACTTTGATTCAGTCGAACCCCCGAATCGAAGGGCTCCTTTCGACCCTCCCCGAAAAGGATAGAACATCCTTTGCGAAGTTCGTCGAGGCCTATTTCTCGTCCCTCTGCGTCGAAGGAACCTTCCCCCAGGCTTCCGCCTTCTTTGCCTTCCCTCAACTCGAGAGCCTCTCTAAGGAGGGGAAACCCGCGACCTTCCGATACTTTTTGAAGGAAGGGGACGTCCTTAAGCAATCCGCGATGGAAGCCACGATCCTCCCTTGCCCCGAAGATCCTTCCACCCTCGTTCTCGCCTTCCGCTGCATCGACGAGGCGATCGCGAAGTAGAAAGAAGCATCCTGGCGCACCGAGAAAGCCCTCGGCGAGCTCGCCGCCTACAAGGAGGAGACGACCCGCAACCTGAAATCGATCGAGACGGGCCTTTGGACCGTCGAGAAGATCCCCGGCAAGCCCGAGCGTTTTATCGCGGACAAGACGTGCCTCGATATCCTTGGGCTCCCCCATTCCTATACCCCCGAGAAGGTCATGGAGGAATTCCAGAAGCGCATCGACCCCCGGGACCTCGAGCGTTTCGCCGCCTACGACCGCGAATTGCTGCTTGAAGGGCGCGGCGAATGCACCTACCGTTATAACCACGATGAGCTCGGCAATATTTACGTCCGCTGCACCGGCTGGCGCGACGACGCCCGCAAGGACGGGACCGTCTTCCACGGGTCCCACGTCAACATCGACCGCGTCTACCGCCAGGAAATGGCCCTCAAGGAAGAACTCGAAAGCGCCCTTGCCCGGGCAAGCGAAGCAAGCGAAGCCAAATCGACGTTCCTCGCCCGCATGTCCCACGACCTTCGCACCCCTCTCAACGGCATCATCGGGATGCTCGACCTAAGCGATGCCCGTTCGAACGACGTCGCCTTCCTCGCCTCGTGCCGGGACAAGATGCGCCGCGCCTCGTCTTATCTACTCTCCCTCCTCAACGACATCCTCGACATGTCGAAGCTTGAGCGCGATGCCCTGCGTCTTTCTCCAAGCCGCCTTTCCTTCAACGACTTTTCCTCTTCCCTCCTCGAGATCCTTTCGCCCCTAGCCGCCGAAAAAGGCGTCATCCTCGACCTTTCTTCGTTCCTTTTGCCCCTTTCCGAAGACCTTTACGCGGACGAGACTTTGCTCCGGCGCGTGTTCATCAACCTCCTTTCTAACGCGATCAAGTACAATCACCCCGGTGGCAAAGCCGAGGCAAGCGCCGTCCTCCTGGAGAAGAAAAAGACCTCCGCGAAAATCCTTTTCCTCGTCCGCGACGACGGGATCGGGATGGACGAGGAGTTCCAGAAACGCATGTTCGAGCCGTTCTCCCAAGCCGGGGAATCCGTAAGCGACCACGGCGCGGGCCTTGGGCTATCCATCGTTTCTAAGGTCGTGGCTCTTCTTGGCGGGACCCTCTCCGTTGATAGCGCACCCGGGAAAGGGACACTCTTCCGCCTGATCCTCGATTTCCCCCTCCTCCCCCACGAGGAGAAGAAGGTACCCCCCGCTTCTAGGCCCGATTCCCTCCGCGGGGAAGAAGTGCTCGTGGTCGAGGACAACGACCTGAACGCCGAGATCCTTTGCTTCCTCCTTGAAGGAGCCGGAGCCAAGACAACAAGGGCTCGCGACGGCCTTGAAGGGCTCGAGGCGTTTGGCCGCTCCCCCGAAGGGCATTACGGGCTCGTTCTCATGGACATCATGATGCCGAACCTGAACGGTTTAGATGCCGCGCGCCGCATCCGCGCCTTGCCCCGGGAAGACGCCCGTCGCGTCCCGATTCTTGCCATGAGCGCCAACGCGTACCAAGAGGATAAGGAGATGTCGATGGAGGCCGGCATGAACGCCCACATCGCCAAGCCCTTCGACAAGGACGAAACGCTGCGCCTTGCCGCGGACTTCGCCCTGCGTTACCGCCATCCTTGAAAAAATAGGCAAACAAAAACCGCGGATTCTTAGATGAGACCCTCCCGTTGGAAGTCCAACATTTGGGGCTCACCTCAATTCACCGCGGTTTTT
This sequence comes from Caryophanales bacterium, assembly GCA_028726925.1. GTDB lineage: Bacteria > Bacillota_I > Bacilli_A > RFN20 > CAG-826 > Alloenteromonas. The sequence continues at coordinate 15,003 of JAQYPI010000087.1, forward strand.
TTGTCGTATGATTCTTTAAATGGCTCGCGAGAGGACGTAGTTCCTATACATCGAATCCGAGTAGAAGGAAATCTTGTACATCGTCTTGGTCATCGTGACGACCCCGGCGTTTTCGCTGAAGCGCACCGCGAGCAGGGAATTCAACGAGGAATCTTCCATCGCGATCCCCTTGATGGAGACGTTGCCCTTGAGGGTGACGGCATAGGTAAACGTCCCCTCGACCGGCCCGACGTTATCGACGTAATGGATCTTGCCTTTGCCGTCGCTAAGGAACGTGAATGTCGCGGTCCAACCCCAGGTCGATTCGCCGATGGACCAAGGCTTTTCTTGCAGAAGGATCGGGAGGGATTCGGGGGAGATGGGATCGATCACGTCGAAGGTCTCTTCGTTAAACACCTCCGGCTTGCCGCCTACCGAGACGCGGATGGTCGCGCTGCCCTTGGCTTTGGGCGTCAAGGACAAGGTCCCGTTTTCGACGGTGACCGTCAGGACCTTAGGATCGCTTGAGACGGCCTCGAGGCTGCCCCTGGCGTAGCTTGGGGAGACGTAGCACGTCTGCTTGTAGGTACGTCCCACGAGCAAGGTGTTGTCGCTTGCCTCGGGGGAAAGGATGCTCGAGAAGGAAACGCTTTCGATCTCGGCCTCATAGACCCGGACCGGCACGTCAAGATAGCAAACCTCGTACACCCCGAGGTCGCTTAGCCCATAATAAGCGAAGCGTAACGTCGCTTCCCCGGCCCCCACGATAGAGAAATAGTTCCCGCCCGCGGTTTCCTCGAGGGCGATGACGGCGCCCGAAGTGGAGGACACGGGGGTCAAGGAATATTCGGAAACGTCCCGCGCGGTGGAGGGAAGGTAAACTTTCGGCTTTGCGAAGACATAGGAGGTGGAGCCAAGGGCGATCCCGGTTTCGTCTACGATTTCTTCGCGAGAGGCGTTTAGGAGAGCGACTTCCTCGATGGAAGTCAGGAAATAGTCTTTCGCCTGCATGGCGTCAACGGGGGCTTCGGCCTTTTCCCCGTAAGTGAGGCTGCCCTCGACTTTCGAGCGCGCAACCGTCTTATCGCTAGCATCCTCGAGGCTCACGTCCTCCTGCTCCACGAGGGAAGAGAAGGAAAGAAGGCGACGCAAAGCAAGGTCCACCCGGAAGGAATGGGCGTAAGCGTAGGTGCTTCGGATGCCTTCCTCGGTGAGGCTATAACGCCCGTTTAAGGAGAGCGAGGCGACTTCGCCATCGTAGG
>JAQYPI010000088.1 GCA_028726925.1 Caryophanales bacterium
CCCTTCAACGAGATCGCCGACGCGATGGGGGACGTCCTCGTCGCCTCCGCTTCGCTCCGACGCGTGAATGAAGTCATTGACGCGGAAAAGGACGTCGACCTCGGGAAGAAATCCCTCGGGGACAAGGTCCTCTCTCTCGAAGCCAAGGACATCACGTTCGGTTACGATTCCTCCCGCGACGTCATCTCGGGCTTCTCCATCGACATCCGTCCCGGCCACAAGATCGCCCTCGTCGGCACGACCGGATGCGGCAAGACCACGATCATCAACCTCCTAATGCGCTTCTACGACCCGCAAAAAGGCGGCTTCCTCATGAACGGCATCCCCACGCAGGACATCAGCAAGAAGGAAATGCGTTCCCACATCGGCATGGTCCTGCAGGACACGTGGCTCGCGAAAGCAACGATTGCCGAGAACATCGCTTTCGGCAAACCCGATGCAAGCTTTGAAGAAATCCGCGAAGCCGCGAAGAAAGCGCACGCGGACGATTTCATCCGTCAATTGCCGAAAGGCTACGATACCGTCGTCTCGAACGCGACCGGCCTATCGACGGGGCAAAAGCAGCTGCTCTGCGTCGCCCGCATCCTCTTGCTCCAGCCCGAGATCGTCCTTCTCGACGAGGCGACCTCGAACATCGACCTTCGCACGGAACTCCTCCTAAGCGGGGCTTTCGACGAGCTCATGAAAGGCAAGACGTCCGTCGTCGTCGCCCATCGCCTCTCCACGATTAAAAACGCGGATCTCATCCTCGTGATGAACGGGGGCAAGATCCAGGAGCAAGGCAATTTCGAGGAACTCATGGCCTTAGATGGCCTTTTCGCAGAACTCTATCGCTCGCAGCTGGCCTGATTCACCAACGGACGTTTTGGCAAAGACCTTGGGGAACATAGGGACGGACGTACCATGCCGTCCCTTTTTCTTCGTGATGGAACAAGAAACCGTGATGAAGCAAAAAAGACGCGGCGACGAGGTTCTTGTTCTCAATCAAAGCCACGAAATGCGTCTCTTTCCGTGCGGAGAGGGCGTCTTGTAACATGAGACTCCCAAGCCCCTTGCCCTGAAGAGAAGGGTCGACGAAAAGGAAGGATAGAAGAGTCAAAGGGGCCTCCACGCCAAGGCCGTCGAGAAAGGAAAAGTAGGCGCGCGGGGAATCCCCCGGGAAGAGGACGGCTTTCGCGTTCGCGGTGAAGGAATAGGCCCCGAGGATCTCGCCATGGTTCAAAAGGACGAAAAGGCGCCCCTCCTCGAGGGCGAGGGCGACGCTTCTAGAATCGATCTCCCCGAACCCTTTCTTGGACAAGGAGGCGTCGACCCTTCGCAAGAGGGAATCGAGGCGTTCTTTCTCTTCGCTTCCCGCTTTCTTGATTTTGAGCATTGACCCTAGACCTTTCTCCCGTTTTGGTTAAGATTATAGGGCAGTAAACGCTTGAGGAAAGGGGGTAACGTTCCGTGAAGGATTATCTGTGGATCTATCGTTCCGGCCCCTCGTTCCCGGGCCTCGTCGTTTCCTTCCTCGGGGATCAATTCCCCGACTTCTATGAAACTTGCCTTTCCCGTTTTTCCGGGGTGCATCGCCTTTTGTTCGCCGAAAATGGGGTGACCCTCCCCCTCGATTATCTCCCGACCCCCGCGGAAGAAGTGCGCCTCGAGGATTTTTCCATCCGCGATTGGATCCTCCTTTCCGCGACCACCCTGGACGAGGAAAACCCGACGAGCCTGTTCCTCGTATCCCGTTTCGATCCGAAATTCTGCCTCGTCCTCGAGCCGAAGGACCTCGACATCCGTTATGAACTCCATGGCGAAGTCGCGATCGAGGAATTTGACGTCCCCGAGGCGGTCAAGGACTTGCTTGAACAATATGAGCTCATTGTCCCCTCTACCGGGGTCCGCAAAGTCAAACCCGTTTCCCTCGATGAGAATCTGCCCGTCCCCGAAGAAGAAGGGGACGCCCTCGACGAGGAAGCCCTTGCCAAAGCAACGAAGAAGACGTTCGAGGCCGCCAAAAAATATTCGTTCAAGGAAACAAACCCCGTCCTCGAAGAAAAAGGGGACGAAGAAGAGCCTCGCGATGTGGACCTTTCTTCGTTCAAGGCTTCCTTTCACGGCAACGCGAAGCCGCGCCATATCGGCGGGGTGCCTTATAGACAAAAGGAAGAAACCTCTCCCGAGCCTTCCCCCGTGGATTGGAAATCCATGCAAGGGGGTTTTGCTTCTTCCAAAAACGAGAAGCCGAAAACCCTCCGCGACGAGCCCGAGCAGGAAGCGGAGGAAGAACCCGCCCCCACGGATTGGGCGTCCTTAAAAGGTGGTTTCGAATCCCCGCGGAAGCGAAAGCCCAAAACGATATCTCGCCCCGTCAAGGAAACCAAAGAAGAGGCGAAGACGAACGAAGAAAAAGAACCGGAAACCGTCGATTGGAAAAGCCTCAAGGGGTCGTTCTCTTCCGAGACGAAACCCAAAACTACTAAGAAGGAAAAAGCCCCCGCGCCGAAGGAAACCTATCTTCCTTGTCCGTTCTTTCTTTTCCTCTCGACCCGCCCGGATTTCTGCTCCCTTTATTCCTTGGAACATCCCCGCGGCCTTTTCCCCGCGATCGAGAAAACGGTCGAGGAAGCCCTCGGAACCCTCCCTTCCCTTTCCCTTCATCCTGACGCCCTTTTCACCCCGGGTCCCGTCCCATCCGGGGATCCTTTCTTGCTTAGCCTCGAGGCCTTCCGCTTCGAGGACTGGAAGCTTTTGGCCGCCTACGCCAATTCTTATGGCGGGGTCGACACCGCCTTGCTTTGCCGGGTGGACGATCCAAAGACCTGCATCACCGTGGCCATCGGCCCGGACGAAGCCAAGGTCCTGCGTGTTTCCCTCTCTTCCGGGGCCACCTTCCTCGATCAAGGGGACACTTCCTTTTCTCATCTCCTTCAGCTTGCGTTCCCGGGTCGTTTCCAAGACGAGGAAGACGCGAAGAAAGGCGAATGAATGGCCGTCCGCTCGAAAGAAGTCACTTCCCGCATCATGTCCGCCATCCGCGGGAAAAACACGGGAATCGAGAAAGCCCTGCGCAAGGCCCTGACCGAGAAAGGGGTCCGTTATCGCCTGTATTCTTCCAAGGTCTTCGGCCATCCAGATCTTTGTTTGCCACGCCTTAAGATCGCGATTTTCTGCGATTCCGAGTTTTGGCATGGCTACCACTTCGAGGAGAACGAAGCCAAGATTAAGACGAATCGAGACTATTGGATCCCGAAAATCAAAGCCAACATCGCTCGCGACAAGATCGTGAACGCGACTTTGACGGGCGAAGGGTATACCGTCTTGCGTTATTGGGGGCATGAGATCGAGACGAATCTCGATGCCGTTGTCGCTTCCATCCTCGAAACCATCAAGAAGAAAGAAGAAGTCCTTCGTCAAAAGGAAGCCATCGCTTCCCGCACCACCCTTTGCTATATCGAGCGAGGCGACGAATACCTTTTCCTTCACCGCGTGAAGAAGGAAAAAGACGTGAATGCCGGAAAATATATCGGGGTCGGGGGCCATATCGAGCCCGGGGAGTCCCCCGTCGCCTGCATGAAGCGCGAGATTCTCGAAGAGACCGGGCTCCGCGTGAAGAAATACGCCTACCTCGGCAAAATCGATTTCCTGAACGACCTTTATCCGCCTGAACGCATGTACCTTTACAAGGTCACAGCGTTTGAAGGCGAGCTCTCCTCCTGCGACGAAGGGGACCTCGTTTGGGTAAAGAAGAACGTAATGATGAACCTGAACTTATGGGAAGGTGACCGCATTTTCTTGCCGCTTCTAGAAAGCGAACACGAAAAACCGTTCCAGTTGGACCTCCATTATTCCGGGGATGTCCTCGTCACGTCTGTCGGCCCTTATTTCGAAAGGCCGCGGAAAGAGACGAAAAAGAAAAAGAGGAAGTCCTGATTAACGGAATCGGAACTTCCCTTTGCCTTGGCCCTTCACGGGCCTTATTTTTTTGGCTTTTTGCAATTTCTTGATCATCTGGGTCGCGGTCGCAGGGCTCACGCCGGTGGCATCCATGAGATCGCCCCTCCCGAACACCTCGTCCCCGGATTTCTTCTTGAATTCGCGGATCTTTCCCGCGATCTCTTCTTTGAAGAGGGGAAGGAGGCTTTCGTAGAAGGCATCCTTTTCCCTTTTCTTGCTTTCCCTGGGAGAAGGAGCCGGGGCCTTGGGTTTAGCAAACCGCAAGGAGGAAAGGGTCGCATTGGCCTCGAAATCACTTTGGATGGAATAAGCGGGGAAGGGGGAAGAAAGAACATCGCGCATCCCGCGAAGGACGCCGATTCCGATCGAGAGGAACCATCTTTGCAGAAGAGGATGACGGCAAGAAGGGAGGCCAAGGCGCCCAGAATCGAGGCAAATGCCGGCATTTCGAGCGAGGATTTCCTCGGAAGAAACCTCGATGACAAGCGGGTTTTCTTCGTTGTAGTCCGCGTTTTGGATGGCGTTTAGCAATAGTTCACCGACCTCGATAGACGCCTGTTCCCCGAAGGTTTTCTTAACGCAATCTAAGGCAAGGCGCTGGAAGGAAAAGAGGTTGCCTGGGCAATCTCCCATGCTCGAAGAAACGATTTCTTGCCTCCCTTTCCCGTTGACGATGAGGCGCAGCTCGAAAGAAGGGAAGCAGCGGCGAATCGCTTCCTCTTTCCCGAGGAAAAGGAGCCCCGCTTCCGTGCACGAGCCATCTTCGGAAAGGAGAGACAAGCGCTTTGCAAACTCGCTTGGCGTCGCGAAACGGAATTGGTTATGACGGGCTTCGAATTCTTTGCGGAATAAACGGAAACTCGCCTCGTCAAAATCGAAAAAGGAAGTGGAGGGAACAGGACGCGAATCGGCTTCCATAGGGCGTGCGATATCGGTCAGCGATTGCCGTGCCTTCTCCGGCATCGGGACGATCTTCCCGTTTTCGAAAAAATAGCAAAGGCCCGCGAAGCTCACCGGTTTGTCCTTTCCCTCGGCTTCTTGGACGAAGAGGCATAAAGCTTTCTTTCCCCCTTCCTCCAGCGAAAGGAAATCCCTTGAGGAGACGCGATGGAAGGAAAGCCGCGGATCCTGCGAAAGCAAAGCATGCAAGGAAGCAAGCAAGGCGTCTGGATTCTTTAGGCCCTCGACCTCGTATCCGTTCTCGTTTTCTTTGATGCCGAAGTATAATACGACTCCGCCATCGTTCATCCCGGCCGAAACCGCTTCGAGAACACGCAATTCGAATAATTCATTTTCTTCGATAAATACGTGGTTTTTACTGAATCTAAAGCCAGGAATGTCTTTCATAAGTTTATCTTTCTTCTCATCATCAAAGTATAGGAATGTATAACGGAAAATACAAGAGAATGTATGAGGCCAATGTATGATTTTTATCCTTTGGTTTTCTCTAGGAGGAACGGGCTGTTTGGCCTATAATGCAAACCATGAACCCCAACGATACCATTACCCTCGATCCTTCCAAGGTCGAGCACGACGCCATGGCCTTCGGAATTCTCGTCCGCGCCCTCGAGGAAGAGAACGCGAACGTCTTTTCCTCTGCCCATTCCTTGCCTTCGCTCCTGCTTTACGCGGCCACCTATTTCCTGGGCAAGATCCCCTCGGAAGAACTTTGGCTTTCCGCGATGCTTTCGACGATGAACGTCATTCACGAACGGAAACTCGTGTTTGGGAAAGGAGAGAATTCGCGGGTCGTTTCTTTCCCGGATTGGGACCCCGATGAGCTTGCCTCGATCCCCCATTATCCCCTCGCGGATGCCTTCCTTTCCGTCGAGACGTGGCGCCTCGCGATGCAACGGAACGATTATCCGCCCGAAGATTATCTCGGCCCCCTTTTCTCGATCGGGGGATATGTCTTGGATGGCATCAAAAAAGGGCACCTCGCCGAGGAGCCCGAAATCCAGAGGACGGTCAAGGATTTCCTCCCGACCGCCTACAAGAAGCTGCCGCATCCCGAGACGGGCCCCAAAGAGCTCTCGGCCCAGCTTTCCGCCCTTGATGGGCTATATGCCCAATTCGTCGCCGAAAAGCAAAGAGAGGCCTAGCGGTTCTTATTTCGGGATCTTATCTCGAACGTGCTTTATTTGTCCTTAAACTTTGCGCTTTTTGAATAATTTCGCCTTTTGAACTTTGCGCTTTTGGCACTGCTAACCTCTAAGTAGACAGCCGTATTGCAAAAAGTGCACAGGGGAGCATGGTTGCCGAAAGGAGGTTTTCCTATGAAAAGGGAACGAAGGCTTCTGATTGGGAAGCAACTGCGCGAAGGTTCCCTCCTCTCCGCCCCGGACTGCATGAAGAAATGCGGCGTCGGCTACACATGCGCCTGCAACTGGAGAGGGGGAACACGAGGAATCCGCCGGGCTCGAAAGGCCGGGGAAGGGCAAGCCAATCGAGGTCCCGGAGGGCGCGCCTGCCCCGTCCGGATACGGGGCGATGGGCAAGGATGAGCCGACCGTCGAGCCGATGAGGCGGGAAATGGAGGTGGCCAGGCTAAAAAAGGCTGCTCGGCGAAAGGGGGTGGTTCAAAGAAGGAATGCGTCACTTCCTCCGGCTCGAATGCCAAGCGATCGCGGAACTGTCCTCGAGATGGCCGATCCAGGCGCTATGCAGGGAGATACTCGTCGACTTCCGCATCGGCGACGCCGAGGACGTCCCCGCCGCGGTCGCGGGCTATGTC
>JAQYPI010000089.1 GCA_028726925.1 Caryophanales bacterium
TTATCGCGAAGGCCGCATCTACGACTTAAAGCCGATCGCCCACAAGATCCTCGTCGACCACAAAGTCGAGGCCCCTTGCCAAATCCTGCTTTACGATGGCAACCCCACGAGCGGCCTTGAGCGCGACCTCATCGACATCTACGGCGCCTCCATCGGCCTCAACATCGCCGTCCCCTCGGTCGAGGATCGCCCCGAAGTCACCCGCCTCATCCGCGACCAGGCCCTCAAGAACGTCAATTTCTTCTCCGCCCCCAACGGGGAAGGCTTACAGAGCGCCGTCTCGACGAAGCAAGACCTCGTCATCTGCGCCCCCAATAGCACGAACTTCGATGACATCCCGACCTCCCCGGATTATCTCCTCCGCTTCGACAAGGAGACGATGGATGGCATCCTCAAAGGCGAGAAAGAAGCTCTTGAAGCTTGCAGCGCCTTCGTCGAGGATGGGGGCACCCTCCTTTACGTCGTGTTCACGATTTCCAAGAAGGAAGGCGAACGCACCTTGCAAGAATTCCTTGTCGACCACCCCGAATTCGTCGTTTCCTCGGCCAAGCAGCATTTCCCCTTCGAGAAGGAATCCTGCCACGCCGGCGTCTACGTCGCCGAGCTCAAGAAAGGCAAGGAACCCTTGACGATCGCCCCGTCCCCCGCGGGGATGCGCGAAGGGGATGCTCATCCCGCGAGCGCCCAAATGAAAGGCGAATAAGGCCATGAAGAACCTCCTCGGGATCTCGTTAGAGGAACTCACGGGGGAATTCGTCGCCCTCGGCCAAACGCCTTACCGCGCCAAGCAACTCTATTCCTGGATCTACCAGAAAAACGTCCTCGACTTCGACGCCATGACCGACGTGTCGAAAGCCTTTCGCACGACCTTGAAGGAATCCTATTCCCTTTCCCTCCCTTCCATTTACCGCAAGCAAGTCGCTAGCGACGGCACGATTAAATTGCTCCTCGAGATGGAAGACGGGGCCAAGGTCGAGACGGTCCTCATGCCCTATAATTACGGCAATGCCATCTGCGTCTCAAGCGAAGTCGGCTGCTCCATGGGCTGCGCTTTCTGCGCCTCTGGCCTCCACAAGAAGGAACGGAACCTCACCCCTGCCGAGATGATGGGCCAATTGATCGTCATGAATGGCATTCTTGCCGAGCGCGGGGAACGCGTCACCCACATCGTCGTCATGGGGACCGGCGAGCCGTTTGACAATTACGATAACGTCCTTTCCTTTCTGCGCTGCGCGAATTCTCCCTTTGGGCTTTCGATCGGCGCCCGCCACATCACGGTCTCGACGTGTGGCCTTCCCGAAGGCATCCGCCGCTATGGCAAGGAAGGGCTCCAATTCAACCTCGCGATCTCCCTCCACGCCCCGACCCAGGAGAAGCGCGCCTCGATCATGCCGATCGCTAGGGCCTATGACATCGAGACCCTGTTCGCCGCGGTCAAGGATTACGAAGAAAGCGCCGGGAGACGCGTCACGTTCGAATACATTTTGCTTTCCGGCCTCAACGATTCCTTCGAGGATGCCGATGCCCTTGCCGCCCTCATCCATCGTTACGAGCTTTGCAGCTACGTGAACCTGATCCCTTATAACGAGGTGAAGGAAAAGCCGTTCCGCCGCACCCCGAAGGAGAGAATCAAGGCCTTCGCCGACCGGCTCATGAAGAAAGGGGTCCCGACGACCGTCCGCAAGGAATTCGGCGGGGACATCGACGCCGCCTGCGGCCAGCTCCGCGCCAAGGTGCTCAAGGAGGATCGTTCATGAAACGTTACGAAGGCAGTTTCGCCTGCTTGACCGACCGCGGTCGCGTCCGCCTAACCAACGAAGACCAGGCCACCGCCCTCACCAACGAGCGCGGGGACGTTTTGCTCGTCGTCTGCGATGGGATGGGTGGCAACAAGAAGGGGGGCTACGCCTCCAAGACGGCGATCGAGTCGATCGTCGATTCCTTTTCGCGCCGCTCCCGCGTCCTTTTCCCGGCTCGGTTCCTTAACGCCGCCATCAAGAAAGCCAACCGCGCGATCTTCCTCGAGGGGGATGGCGACCCCTCCTACCAAGGGATGGGCACGACCCTCGTCGCGGCTTTGATCACGAAAAACAAGCTCGTGGTCGCAAACGTCGGGGATTCCCGCTGCTACAGCTATTCCCGCGCCCAGGGGCTTAAGCGCCTCACCCGCGATCAAACCTACGTCGATTACCTCGTCCGCACCGGCAAGGTCGACAAGGAGAAGACCGCCGCCCACCCGGACCGCCACGTCCTCATGAACGCCCTCGGCATCTACCCGACCGCCTCGATGGACATTGATATCCTCGATTACCATGGCGAATCGTTGCTCCTTTGCAGCGATGGCCTCTATAACAACCTAAGCGATCCCGAAATCCGCGCGATCCTCCAGACCGACGACCGCCCGGACCAGAAGGCCCGATCCCTCATCATCGACGCGAACAACAACGGCGGCAGCGACAACATCGGGGTCGCCTATTGGGAGGCGTTCCATGATTAAGATCGGCGACAAGGTCGACGATCGCTTCCGCATCCTTTCCCGCGTCGCGACCGGCGGCATGGCAGACATTTACGAGGCCAACGACCTCATCATGAAGCGCGTCGTCTGCCTCAAGGTCATGAAGGAAGCGCTTTTGCGGGACCCCCGCAACGTCGAGCGCTTCGCAAACGAAACCGCGGTCGCGGCCTCTTTCGCTCACCCAAACATCGTCCGCGTCTACGGGCGCGGGTTCGTCGAGGGCCGCCCTTACATGGCTACGGAATTCGTCAAGGGCCAGACGCTGCGCGACAAGCTCAATTTCGCGGTCACACTGTCCCTAAGCGACGCATGCGAAGTCATGCTCCAGCTCACAAGCGCCATCGGCTACATCCATAATCATGGGCTTGTCCACCGCGACATCAAGCCGGACAACCTCTTTTATTTAAGCGATGGCACCGTCAAGGTGAGCGATTTCGGCATCTCGATCCCGATCGGCACCTTGCCCGCGGGGGACGCGATCCAAGGCACCATCTATTACTGCGCCCCGGAAGTGCTCCTCGGCAAGCCCGCGGAAATCAGCAACGACATCTATTCGATGGGCGTCGTCTTCTTCGAGCTTTTGACCGGGACCGTCCCTTTTGATGGATCCACCCCAGACGAGGTCGCCATGAAGCAGCTAAAGACCCGCTTCCCCGAGGCCTCCAAGGCAATCCCCTCCCTCCCCCATTCTATCGACAAGCTCATCGCGACGGCGTGCCGCAAGCACCCGAGCGAGCGTTTCATCACCGCGGATGCCTTCCGCGAGGCGATCCTCGAGACGATGAAGGACCGCGACAATTTCAAGGAAAGGAAAGGGTTTTTCTCCAAACTCTTCGGGTTCAAGTGATGGCTCTCGTATCTCCTAGCATCCTAAGCGTCCCGGGTCCCATGCGGCTCGAGGAAGCCAAGCGCCTTCTCTCCCTCGGGGCCGATTGGCTACACCTCGACGTCATGGACGGGCGTTTCGTGCCCGCGGTTTCCTTGCCGTTCGAGGAAGCCTTGCCTCTTTTAGAAGCCGCCAAGGAAAAAGCCGACGTCCACCTCATGGTCGAAAACCCCCGGGAGGCGATCAAGGCCTACGTAGAGGCCGGGGCCCCGCGCATCACCTTCCATCTTGAGGCCTGTTCCGAGGACGAATCGTTTTCTTTGCTTTCGTTCCTTCGTGAAATTAAAGTAAAGGCGGGGATTTCGTTGCGTCCTGGCACGCCAATCGAAGCCTTGCTTCCCTTTCTCCCACTTGTCGACCTTGTCCTCGTGATGTCCGTCGAGCCCGGGAAAGGGGGACAGGCGTTCCTTCCTTCCGCCCTTTCGCGCATCGCTTACCTAAAGAAAGTCCGCGAAGAAAAAGGCCTATCCTTCCTCATCGAGGTCGATGGGGGGATTAAGGAAGAGACCGCGCGCCTTGCTAAGGACGCGGGAGCGGACGTTCTCGTCGCCGGCACCTACCTCGCCCTACAAGAAGACGCGAAATCCCGCATCGAAAGGCTTCAAGAAAAATGAACGAGATGCTTAGTTTTGCCTTGTCCCTCTTCCTCGCTTCGGCTATCCCGGGGCTTCTTTGCCTGCTTTTGAGCCTCCTAATGCCCCGCAAGCGCTTCGCGCGCTTCCATCGCGGGGAACGTTATTCCTTCCTTCACGACTTCCCCTTCGAGCTCTATGAAGGCGAGAAACGCGAATCCATCCTCCCCAAGGTGTTCCTCTTCGGGTTCGCGGGCTTTTTCTTGCTCCTTGCTTGCTACCCCCTCTTCCTGCAGGGCATCCCGGATTTCTCTTTCCTTTTGCCCCTAGGGATCCTTAGCGCTCTCCTTTCCGCCGCGACGCTTGCCCTCTTTTGCTTCCTTTGCCTCGCCCCGGTCATCGAAAACCGCCATCACCTCGCCCTCGTCCCTTTCTATGGGGCCGCCACCCTCATCGGGATGGTCATCGACGCCCTCATGGGGCTCAACCTCGCCAAGGCATTCCCCGAATGGAAGATGCCGGGTTTCGTCTTCATGCTTGTCTTGCTCGTCCTCGCCCTCCTTTCCGCCCTGTTACTGATGAACCCCAAGATGGCGGATTGGACGCGCCTTACCTCCACGATGAACGAGGATGGCAGCACCTACACCTCGCGTCCCAAGGTGTTCGTCCTGGCCGCGACGGAATGGGGTCTCTTCCTCTTGAATCTCCTTTCCGCCCTTTTGACCGGCGGGATGCTCCTTACTTACGCCTTCTTGGTGCTTCGCTAAAGAGAAGAAGACGCCAAAAAAGGACCCGGTCGCCCAGGTCCTTTTTTTACAAGAGTTCCGGCTACGTTCCTTATTCGGCTTCCGCGGCCTTGACGGTCTTCTTCAAGGTGCGATAAGCGCGGTTGGACATGCGGATCACGACGACTTGGCCGTTGATGTTGATCTTCCTCTTCTGGAGGTTGACGTTCCAGCGGCGACGGGTCGCGCGGAGGGAGTGGGAACGGTTGTTCCCGGTCATCGGGCCTTTGCCCGTGATAGGACAATACTTGGACATGCTGGTACCTCTTTTCTAAACGCTTTGCAAACGCGGTAAGGAATATACCATAAGGGAAGAAAAATGTCGAGGTTTTTTACGCGTTTCGTGTCCGCGGGCGGGTAGCGAAGAGGAAATCCCCCGATTTTGAAACGAAGCCACGAGAAAAGACAAGGAACAATCGATGATTTTTCGTTTCTCCGTCTTAAATTAGAGGCGGGAAGGCGCTATAATGGAGCCACCATTTCTCATAAGGAGTTGCTCATGTCCATTCAAATCGCGGCCATGATTCTCGCGGGAGGCAAGGGGACACGTCTCCAAGCTTTGACGCGGAAAACGGCCAAGCCGGCGGTTTCCTATGCCGGCAAATACCGCATCATCGACTTCCCCCTTTCCAACTGCGCGAACTCGGGGATCAACCACGTCGGGGTCCTCACCCAATACGAATCCAGCGCCCTCAATAGCTACATCGGTTCCGGCAAGAGCTGGGGCATCAACGGGGTGAACGCCCTCACGAGCATTCTCACCCCGAAGCAGACCGAGGAAGGCTCGAGCTGGTACCGCGGGACCGCGGATGCGATCTACGAGAACCTCGATTGGCTCGACGAGCTGAACCCCGAATACGTCTTGATCCTCTCGGGCGACCACATCTATTCCTGCACCTATAACGAGATGTTAGAGACCGCAATCGAGAAGAACGCGGATTGCACGATCGCCGTCTATGAGGTCCCCATCGAAGAGGCCTCCCGCTTCGGCATCCTCGAGACGGATGCGGAAGGAAACATCGTCGCCTTCAAGGAAAAGCCCAAGCAGCCGAAGAGCAACCTCGCCTCGATGGGCATCTACATCTTCTCGTACAAATCCTTGCGCGCCGCCCTCGTCGCGGACGCGAAGGATGATAGTAGCGACCACGACTTCGGCAAGAACATCATCCCGACGATGCTTGCCCAAGGGAAGAAGATGGTGGCCTATACGTATGATGGCTACTGGAAGGACGTCGGCACGATCGCGAGCCTCCACCAAGCCAACATGGACCTCCTCCTATCTGGCGACCCCGAGACGAACCTCTTCACGGTGGCCCGCGGCAACACGATCTACAGCGAAGACAACCACGCGACCCCCCAATACATCGGCCCGAAGGCCTCGGTCAAGGATTCCCTCGTAAACCAAGGGGCCCGTATCCTCGGGGAAATCGACCACTGCGTCGTCTCAAGCGACGTCGTGATCGAGGAAGGGGCCAAGGCGCATAACGCCGTCATCATGGGCGGGGCGATCCTAAAGAAAGGGGCCCGCGTCGAGGACGCCATCATCGGCCCGAACACCCTGATCGAAGAAGGCGAAGCGGTCAATCTCGACCATAACGGCATCGCCTTAGTGTGCAATTCCAAGGCGGAAAGGAACTAACGATCATGAAAAACGTCATCGGCCTCGTCAATTTCCATTCGTCCCCGGACGTCTCCCCCATCACGGATTCGCGCCCTCTAGGGAGCACCTCTTTCCTCGGGCGTTACGCGCTTTGCGACTTCGCCCTCTCCAATTTCTGCAATTCCGGCATCGATACGGTCGGGTTGCTCGTCAAGGACCACCAACGCTCCATCCTCAAGCACCTCGGATCGATGGACGCCTGGGTCCGCAACACGAAGACGAGCAAGGAAATCATCATGTATAACGAACCCGGGCATGAACGTCCCGGCATCAACACGGACCTCCAAAACATCAAGGAAAACGACTGGGCCCTCTACGACTCGAACGCGAACCTGATCGTCGTCGCCCCCGCCCACATCGTCGCCCCCATCGATTTCCGCCCGATCATCGCCGAGCACATCGCGCGCCACGAGAAGATCACGGTCATCGCGACCAAGGTCAAGGACAAGAGCCAGGAATTCCTTTCCGAGAACGTCCTCAAGGTGTCGAAGGATGGGTATGTCCTCGACAATTACCGCAATCCCGGCGACGAGAAAGGCCCCGGCATCGTCTCGATGTCCGCCTACGTCATCAACCGCACGGTCCTCGCGGACATGATCCACCGCTTCCTGCCCGCGAACCCGACCCTCGACATCCGCACCTTGATCTACCAGGCGGCCGAAGAAGGGGAATACCAGTGCCACGTCCACCTTTACGAAGGCTATGCCCGCTGCTTTGATTCCTTCCCCCATTACATGCAATATTGCTTCGAGCTCCTCGACCCCAAGGTGAGCGACCAGCTCTTCCTGCC
>JAQYPI010000090.1 GCA_028726925.1 Caryophanales bacterium
ACATGTACACGGCCGTTTATTGGATTTACGACCAGATGAAAAAGGACAGTTGGAACACCCAATCCCAATTCGCCGACGCGGCCGCCATGATCTTGCTCGCGGTCATTTTCCTCTTCACGCTCATCGAGCTTTGGATTTCGAAAAAGAAGGTGGTATACCGATGAAACAAGGCAGGGTTTCCACCACGTTAAAACTCGTTCCTCCCGTTTCAAAAAGACGAAAGGGACCTTCCAAAGACGCGTCCCCCAAAAGCGTGGAACGCGCCCAGAAAATCCGAAAAGCGGTTGGGCTTTTCTTCGTTTATGCCTTCCTCGCCCTTATGGCCGTCGTCGTTTTGTTCCCTTTCTATTACATGATCGCAGCTTCCTTCATGACCCAGCAGGAAGCCAATAGCGGCGCCTGGCTCCCCGCTCTATCAAGCGCTTGGGAAAACGCCATCTACAACTACACGAACACCTTCACCCGTTTGCAATTCATGGAGCACGTGGGGACGACGTTGATCGTTGCGATTGCCACGACCATCCTTCAATTGCTGACCACCGTTCTCGCTTCTTTCGCCTTCGCGCGGCTTCGTTTTCGAGGGCGCGATGTCCTGTTCCTTCTCTTCTTGGCCACCATGATGGTTCCCGGGGAATTGCTCGCGATCGCGAATTACACCACGATGGCCAACATGCATCTCATCGGCAAGAACCAAACCTATTGGCAAGCCTTGCTCGTCATGATTCTCCCCCTCATCGCCTCCTCCTTCTACATCTATCTCCTTCGGCAGAACTTCAAGCAAATCCCGGAAGAGCTCTACCTCGCGGCGAAAGTCGACGGAAAAAGCGACTGGCAATTCCTTTGGAAAGTCATGGCGCCCCTGTCGAGCCCGACGCTTATCACGATCGCGATTCTTTCCTTCATCGGCTCTTGGAATTCCTATGTTTGGCCGAGTCGCGCGGTTTCCAACCAGAATTACCAGGTCATCTCCGTCATCATCCGCACCGGGGTTTTGACTATTCAGGACGAAACCGGCAACTGGGTGACGATGCTCCCGTGGCAAATGACGGCCTCCGTCCTCACGGTCGTCCCCCTTCTCATCCTCTTCATCGCCTTCCGTAAATACATCATGTCCGGGACGAGCAAAGCCGGCATCAAAGGGTGAAAAATTACAGTTTGTTATCGTTAAGTAAAACGATAACGCTTTCATAGTGGATTTTTTTGGAAAGCGTTTATAATGATTCCCGTCTCAAGAGAGCATTCATAAAGGAGAGACAGAGAAAATGAAGCAAACGAAAACCAAAGCGTTCGTCTTGGCGTTGCTTGGCATCGTGGGCTTGTCCGCTTGTGGCAACCCCACCGCGGATGAGAACGTCGAAGTTGAGTGGTGGGTTCCCTGCGGTTCCGACACCACGGGCAACAACATCTATGCCTATTGCAGCGAAATGGCCGCTGCTTTCACGGAAGCGAATCCGGACATCAAGGTTAAAGTGACCTCCAAGGGTTCCCGCAGCAACGACTATAACGGCGCTGCCGGCGCGGTTTCCGATGCATTGACCGGCGGTAACACCCCGACCATGGTCACCACCTACGGCACTTATGTCGCCGCTTGGCGCAAAGCTGCCCCGGAAGCGGTCGCTGACGTCACCTCCCATGGCGTGGCTTTGGAAGCCGATGCGGATTTCAACCAAGATTACCTCAAAGTCGAAAAGCAGCAATACAACAACACCGCCTACTACTCTCTTCCTTATTCCAAGTCTGGCGAAACCCTCCAGTACAACGTCGAGGCCTTCGCCGCCGTCGGCGACGCGGTTCCTGGCGCTGCGGTCGAAAACGGCTATCCCGCCCCGAAAGCCCGCGCGGAAAAGAAAGCCTACAGCGTCCCGACCACCTTCGCCGAGATGATGGCCTTGTCGAGCCAAATCAAGACCGATTACCCCTCCATCGATTGGGGTCGTGGGGAAGATGGCTACTACAAAGCCGTCCCGGTCATCTACGAATCCGCGATGAACCTCTTCGTCACGGTTCTCGAATCCGCCGGCATCCCCTTCCTCGATATCTCGAAGTCCCCGGCTCAATCCGCGGTCTTCCTCGATGATCAGCGCGTGAAAGATATCTGTGTCCAACTCAAGAAATGGTCCAACGAGGGTCTCCTCGCCACCGCGGATCAGCTTCCGATGCTCAACGAGCACAGCCACGAATATCCGTCCACCTTCGTTGGCAACGGCAAATCCTTCGTCATGATCACCTCCACCGCCAACGCCCCTTGGGACGCCGCGGATGGCTATTCCATCGGCTTCACCAAGGTCCCGAAGTGGGAGGATTCCTCGGCTTATCGCACCCTTTCGCAAGGCCCGAGTATCGCATTCTTCAACCACGCGAATCCCAAGGAACTCGAAGGGGCTCTTAAGTTCTACGATTTCTTGACTAAAAAAGAGAACACCGCCCGTCTCGCTCTTGAAACCTACTACTTCCCGACCCGCAAGAGCTCTTCGGAAGTCGAAGCCATCAAGAAAGCCGTCGAAGACGCCGGGAAGACCGTCACCTTCGAAACCGCCTATGCTGACAAGCAGTCCGCTTATCTCGGCGAAATTCTTCTCCTGAACGACGACGTCACGGCCAAGCGCGAATACTTCATGTCCCCGGTCAACGAACTCTCCGGTAAGGTTCGCAGCGCGGTCACCGGCATCCTTCGCAACCTCTTCAACGACGTTGCCAAGACGAGTGACGCGGACATCCGCGCCATGGTCGATGCCCAGTTCGCCAGCGCGAAGAACACGATTCTCGCCTAAAAGAAGGATGGAAGAGGAAAACCTTCGCACAAAACAACGCCAAGAAGGGGAGTCATCCTCCCCTTCTTTCCGTTTGGAAAAGGAGCGAATCTGCACCCAAATCCACGAGACAAGGATGGCGAAAACCTATAGTGCTTCCCATCTCGTGCTCGGGGGCATTCTCCTCGTGATTTCCCTCATCTTCCTTTTCATTTCCTTCAAATACAACTCCATCGGGCAAAAGCGTTTCGCTCCCCAAAGTATGGAATTCATCGCCTGTCTCATCACGGGCGCCGCCTCTCTCGCTTTGCTTGTTTTGGGGTCCGTCCAGATGGTTTTGAGAACCAAGCGGATAAAATCCCTAACCCAAGAGCTAAACGCGCTCAAAGAGGCAGGAAAAGGCTCGGCCGCATAGGATTCGCCGCCCAAAAGAAATGCGAGGTTTCAAGCCTCGCATTTTTTCTTTATTTCGCGTCGACGAAGTCGTCAGAATTGGCTTCTTCCGGTTCGGCGTCCGCCTTCTCCGTTTCCGTTTCGTTCGGAACGTTTTCGGCCTCGGCCTCTTTTGGGGAAACCCCATCCATAGCCATCATGTCCGCCATTTCGGGATCCTCTTTCCAGCGCTCTTCGTCGAGAACCTTTTCTTCAGATCGTGCCTCTTTGGGAGCCTCCGCCTTGGGGGAATCAGAAGGCGCGGGTTCCGCGTTTTTCCTCGCCTCGAATTCGTCGAAGTTCTCGATGCTCTTCGCTTCTTCTCTCGCGGCGCCGATCGTCCGGGAATCCAGGATGACCGGGGCGGCAGGAACGGAGGGCGCGGAATTGTTCTCGTCTTCCCCGCGGATCATGCGCGCGAGGTCATCGGAATTCGTCCTTGCGTATTCCGCTTCTTCTTCAGCGTCGTCAAAGATGGCTTCGGTCGTGCGATCATCGATGACAATCGTTTGAGAGAGCATGTCGTGGATGCATTGATGGCGGTGGTTCATGAGCATGACGATGTATTCCACGAGGTATACGAGCGCGACCATCAAGAACGTCAGCATTTGGCTGAAAGGCAAAAGCAGCAAAGCCATCGGCAGCATCGTGAGGAAGGCGTGAAGCAGGATGTTCACCTTGCCTGCTTTGTACCCATCCGCGTGAATGACGGACATCTTGAGGAAGAGTTTCCCGAGCGTTTTGCCCCGTTTCGTGAAGCAAGGGATCAGGAAAAAGAAGATAAGGGGCGCGGCGAGGGTGCCGGGGACGCTCGCGAGATACATCGCTTTCGACCCAATGGATTCATAAGCCACGGCGCTAGGCTGCCTCACAAACGAATTGCAGGCTTTCCCGTAAAGGCCGGCCGTGGTTTGGCCATCTCCCATGAAAACCTCGTAGATGCTCTTAAGAAGGGCAAGGCGGGCATCCTCATCGGCGGCGGAATCGTTCAGTTTCGTTTGCGTATCCGCGTTCAAGACGGGGGCGGAGGTGTAATCGGGATCGGAAGACCCGTCTTTCGATGCGATGGTGAAATACGGGTTCGGGACCTTGGGAGAGCGTTCTTCGTCGATCTCGATGTCATAAACGGTATAGAGGATGTGCTTGCCGAGCTCTTCCGCGTAGCCCGAGGCGCCAACCTCGAGTTCTGTTTCGAACCCATCGACGACAAAATCGTTCTCGTTCGTCCCGTCTCCTTGCCCGCAGGCGGAGAAATAATAATGCCAGATGGTATTGTTCAGGTCGCGATAATGGTTATAGAGTTCTGCCCCTTTTCCTTCGTAAGAGATGAGTTGGAGATTCCCGTCGTTGCGTTCGTATAAGCCGGACGCTTCCGCGAGGGAATAATAGGCTTCTTTGGCTTCGTTATATCCCGCCGCAGGGGCGATGACGTAGCTGCCGAGCGTATAGCGGATGACGGTGCCGAGGACGAGGGCGAACAACGCATCGATCGCAAAGGCGCCGATCTCTTTTCCGAAGGATGCTTGGGAAATGTAAACGGGTAGGGATTTCTTTTCTTTCATAATGGCTATATCTTATCAAAGATAAAGGGAGAAGATATTGTTTTCCAAGAAAAAAAAGAGGACCGGGTGTCCTCTTTTCAGGCAATCACGCTTTTGGCCTTTCCTTCTTGCTTGGCTTTATAGAGCGCGGCATCCGCCTTTTCGAAGATCTTTTTCTCGTCCGGTTCATCTTCCACCAAGCAAATGCCGGCAGACAAAGCCAAAATGAAGCGGTTTTCGAGGCTCCCAAGGGTTTCGTTGATCTCGGCGATCTTCCGGGCGACTTCCTCGGTTCCCTCAAAGGAAACGATCGCGAATTCGTCCCCGCCGTAACGGAAGACGCGATCCCCGAAAGCGCTCGAGAGGGAATCCGCAAGAAGCACGAGGGAAGCATCGCCTTCACCATGGCCGAACGTGTCGTTGATGATTTTGAAATTGTCGATATCCATTAAGGAAAAGGTGAACGTCTTGCCTTCTTGGATGAGTTCGCCGATATAACGGTCCAGGCTACGGCGATTCAAGACCTTCGTGAGGCCGTCTTTGTTCGCGAGTTCCTGCAATTGGTTCGTCATGCGATATTGTTTGCAAGAAGATTGGTAATTCCTCGCCTCGACGACAAATGCGACAAGCAGGAAGATGCCGAGATTCAACCAGAAAGGCATTTCGAGCGGGAAAACGCCGAAACAGGCGGCGGTGGCCAGCATAATCCCCGTGGACAAGACCTCGATGAGCAAGAATGCATAAGGCCGGAACGTGATGACCGCGCCCATCGCCGCAAGAAGGGTCAAAAAGGTCACGATGTAGCCGCCTCCCACGACATCGAGGCCCGAGATCACGGCGCCCCAGCAAACAAGGAAGACACTATAGATCGTGGTGATCCAGGTCGCGAGGCGAAGGTTCTTTTGCTTGGCGTTGCAAAGACGGTTGATGACCAAGGCGACGAGGGAAAGCACGATCAAGAGGATGTAACCGGAGAAATACGCGATCCGTCGAGGGTCGGAAAACTCGAAATTAAGAATGCCATAGCCCACCATGAAAAGCTCAAGGGCGATGATTAAAAGAAGAAAAGCCTCATAGGCTCTCCAATTGGAAGCCACGTTCTTTTCCAGAAGGACAAAAGTGCTAATGGAGTCCTTTGGGCGAGAGGAACGTCCCCCCTGCTTCTCGCACAATAAATTCATAGCGATATCATACTCTTCAGACGTCATAACACCTAAAGAATTCGCCGTAAAAACGAAAAAACCACCCGATTTTACTCGGGTGGTTCGGCTTTTGCTTCAGAAACTCAGTGGAGAATCTCGGCAACGGTGCCGGCGCCGACGGTGCGGCCGCCTTCACGGATGGAGAACTTGGTGCCCTTTTCCATAGCGATCGGGTGGATGAGTTCGACGGTGAAGGTGACGTTGTCGCCCGGCATGACCATGTCAACGCCCGCGGGGAGCGTGATGGAGCCAGTGATGTCGGTGGTGTGGAAGAAGAATTGCGGACGGTAGCCGTTGAGGAAGTGGGTGTGACGGCCGCCTTCTTCTTTCTTGAGGATGTAGGTGGTAGCGGTGAACTTGTCGTGGGGGATGATGGATCCCGGCTTGGCAAGGACCTGGCCACGCTCGACCTGGTCGTGGGTGATGCCACGGAGGAGGGCGCCGATGTTGTCGCCGGATTCAGCGAAGTCGAGGGTCTTGCGGAACATCTCGAGGCCGGTGACGACGGTCTTCTGGGTAGGACGGATGCCGACGATTTCAGCTTCGTCGTTCATCTTGATCATACCACGCTCGACACGGCCGGTGACGACGGTGCCACGGCCGGAGATGGTCATGACGTCTTCGATCGG
>JAQYPI010000091.1 GCA_028726925.1 Caryophanales bacterium
CATGGCCGCCGGCGTCCCCATCAAGGGCATCGTCTCCGGCATCGCGATGGGCCTCATCACGAGCGGCCCGCTTGACGGCAACCACCCCTACACCATCCTGACCGACATCCAAGGCCTCGAGGACCACTTCGGCGACATGGACTTCAAGTGCGCTGGCACCGCGAAAGGCCTCACCGCCCTCCAGATGGACATCAAGATCCACGGCGTCACCCGCGAAGTCCTCTCTGAGGCGCTCGCCCAAGCCAATCGCGCCCGCGCCGAAATCCGCGCCAAGATCGCGGAATGCATCCCCGAACCGCGCAAGGAAGTCTCGGAGTACGCTCCCAAGATGGTCACCTTCAAGATCCCGACGGACAAGATCCGCGATGTCATCGGCAAAGGCGGCGAAACGATCCAAGGCATGGTCCGCGAATGCGGCGGCGCCGCGATCGACGTCGAGGACGATGGCACCATCACGATCTATCACAGCGACCGCGCGATGATCGAGAAAGCCAAAGCCATGATCGACGAGATCACCCGCGAAGCCCGCGTCGGCGAAATCTTCGAGGGCAAGGTCACCCGCGTCGAGGATTACGGCGCGTTCGTCAACCTCTTCGGCGACACCGACGGCCTCTGCCACGTCTCCCGTCTCAAGTGGGATTACGTCGATAACGCCTCGAGCATCGTCAAGGTCGGCGATTCCCTCAAAGTCGTCGTCATTGGCCTCGACGAGAAGGGCAAAGTCAAGGTGAGCCACCGCGAATTCGAGGAAAAGCCCGAAGGCTACGTCGAGCGTCCCGAACGCGAATCCCGCCCCAAGGGACATAACGGATTCCAGGGCAAAGGGAACCGCGATTCCCACGGACCGCGTGGAAACTCAAATGGTCCTCGTGGCCCCAAGAAAGACCGCTAAAACGAAAGGCAGCCACCCGGCTGCCTTTCTTTATGCTTTGCTGAGCAACGCTCGAAGCGAAGCATTGTCCTTTTGGGCCGATTTCCTTTCTTCAAGTGGCAATCGCGCGCACTTTTCAAGGATTTCACCCCATTCTGGCATTTCCTGAACGAGGGATTCAAGGGGTTCACCGAGCTCCAAAAGCAAGAGGAATCGGGCAAAAACAAGGCGTATCGTATCCTCGATCCAATAGGAAACCGGACAAGTAGATGGCTCGATTTTCACGAGCTTTTCGTATAGAGGTAAACCGTCTTCGACATCGTGCCAAAGATCGGCGAACACGAAATCAAACGGCCCATCCTCCAGGTAATCCAAAGCGTCCTTCTTTAGGATGCGGATTTTGTCTTTCCGCGGGAAACGGGGAAGGAGATGAGTTTGGAACAAAGCGATGATCGCGGGGTCTTTCTCGAAGACGACGACTTCGGAGACCTCCTCCTTCTGACTCGCGGCGAAGGCAAAATAGCCAAGGCCTAGGCCGAGGACGGCGACTCTGCCGAAGGCCTTGCCAAGCGGTTCCTCCATCGTCTCGATCTCGTGGGGGACGAGGCTCATCCACGTCCGCCCGGCTTTTTGGATGCATGGGAAGCGGAAGGAATGAGAAAAATACCCTAGGGGCGAGATGTCCTTGCCTTCGCCGAGGCTGGTTTTGTCTGCGCTTGCGAACAGGGCGTGGGCCTCAATGGTCTCGAAGCCGAAGGAAACGTCATCGACACGCACCCCATCCAAGGCGGAAAGCAAGCGGAAATACGGCTCGTTTTCGTAGATTGCCGGGTCTTTTTCCTCGATCAGGAAAAACCCTTCTCGCTCCAGGGCCTTCCCTAGGCGAGCGGTCTTTCCGTCGGCGAATTCGGCCAAGGAAGAAAGGAGAGTTTTCGAATAATCTCCGCCTCGGGAAGCGAGGATATCCCCCATGTCGAGGGACAGGGGGAAGAGGATCTCGTTTTCGAATCGATCGGCGAGGGCGCTGCGCTCAACGTTTCGTTTCAACGCGCGCTCCTCGGCTTGGGTTAGATGCTTCACGGAGCAAGTTTAGGCCGAGGGAAAGAACCCCGTCAAGGAAAGCGAGCGCCTTTTGAGACCGATTTCCTTTCACGAAAGAAAGGAATATGCCTATAATGAAAGCACCATGAAAGACATTATCGTTGTCGGCGGTGGCGTTATTGGCGCTTTCATCGCTCGTTACCTATCCCAATATGAGGCTAGCGTTCTCGTCCTCGAAAAAGAAAATGACGTCGGCGACGTCACCTCGATGGCCAACAGCGCCATCGTCCACTCCGGGGATGACCCGGTCCCGGGAACCTTGAAAGCCAAATTCAACGTCCTCGGGAACGCCATGTTCGACCAAGTGAGCAAGGAACTCGACGTTTCCTTTGCCCGCGTCGGTTCGATGAACCTCGCCTTCGACGAGGCCCAGCTCCCCTTGCTTGAGGAACTTCGGGACCGCGCGGAGAAAAACGGCGTGCCTTACCAAATGCTCGGCAAGGAAGAAATCCTGCGCCTCGAGCCCAATGTCTCCCCGACCGTCGTCGCCGGCATCCTTTGCCCGACCGCCGGCATCGTGAACCCCTTCACCTTGACCGCCCACGCGATGGAAAACGCCTGCGATAACGGCGTCGAGCTCCATTTGAACGAACCGGTCCTCGGCATCGAGCGCCAAGGGGACCATTTCCTCGTCGAGACCCCGATAGAGCAGTATTGCTGCCGCATGGTCATCAACGCCGCGGGCCTCGCTTCGGCGAAAGTCGCCGCGATGATCGAGCCGATCGATTGGACGATTACCCCCCGGAAAGGGGAATATTACGTCCTCGACCATTTTGGGCCGGGCCTCGTGAAACATGTCCTCTTCCCCCTCCCGACCAAGAAAGGCAAAGGGGTCCTCGTCACGATGACCACCTCCATGAATTATCTTGTCGGCCCTTCGAGCGAATTCGTCCAAAGCGAGGAGGATTTCGCGACCGACACCCTTACCCTGAACGAGGTGCGCGCCCAAGCCAAAGCGATGGTCCCGGGCATCCCCTTCTCCCAGCAGATCCGCGTTTTCGCGGGGCTCCGCTCGACGCCGTCCACGAAGGATTTCATCATCGAGAGCAGCAAAACCTATAAGGAATTCATCAACGTCGCGGGCATCGAATCCCCTGGCCTCGCAAGCGCCCCTGCCATCGGCAAGCACGTCGCTGAGGAAATGGCGGCCAAGATCCTCGGGCTCAAGAAAAAGGAATCGTGGAACCCTTGCATCCGTCCTTATGTCCACCTGCAACTCATGACTCAGGCGAAGAAGAACGAACTCATCCACGCGGATCCTTCCTTCGGGGATATGGTTTGCAATTGCGAGAAAGTGAGCGTCGGGGAAATCAACGACGCCCTCAACCGTTCTGTCCCGTGTCTCACCATCAAGGCCGTCAAAAAACGCACGCGCGCCGGCTTTGGCAAATGCCAAGGCGGCTTCTGCCAGCCTAGGGTGTTGCTCTTGCTAGCCAAGCGATATGGCATCTCGCCCCTAGAAGTCCTTTATGGGCGCGGTGATTCCCAAGTTCTCGAAGAGGAGGTCAAGAAATGAAACACGTCGATCTCGTGATCGTCGGCGGCGGGTCCGCCGGCATGGCGGCCGCCGTGAGCGCCTATGACGCCGGCGTCCAAGACATCCTCCTCCTTGAAAGGAGCCCATATCTAGGGGGCATCCTCAACCAATGCATCCATAACGGCTTCGGCCTCCACGAATTCAAGGAAGAGCTGACGGGCCCGGAATTCCTGACCCGTTTCGTCCATCAGGTCGAGGAACGCCACATCCATTACGAAACGAAGGCGAGCGTCCTCTCCATCAAGAAAAGCAAGATCGTGACTTACGTTTCCCCGAAAGGGAGCTTCGAAGTCCAGGCCAAGGCGATCGTCGTCGCGACGGGCTGCTACGAACGCAGCGCCGGGGCGATCTCGATGCCGGGGGAACGCCCGGCCGGCGTCATCACCGCGGGCCAGGCCCAGCTTTATCTCAATCAATACGGTTATCTCGTCGGGAAGAGGGTGTTCATCCTCGGCTCGGGCGACATCGGTCTCATCATGGCCCGCCGCATGACCCTCGAAGGGGCGAAGGTCCTCGGGGTCGCCGAGCTGATGCCCTATTCCAACGGGCTCAACCGAAACATCCAGCAGTGCTTGAAGGATTTCGACATCCCCCTCTACCTTTCCCACACCGTCACCAACGTCATCGGAAAAGGGAAACTCGAGGCGATTGAAATCTCCCAAGTCGACGAGAAGAAGAACCCCATTCCCGGCACCGAGAAACGGTTCGAAGTCGACACCCTCATGCTCTCGATCGGCCTCATCCCGAACTGCGCTTTGCTCGATAAGGCGGGCGCCAAAATCGGTCCTGCCCGCGGGGCGGAGGTCGACGATGCCCTCATGACGTCGATCCCTGGGATCTTCACCTGCGGCAACGTCCTCCACGTCCACGACCTCGTCGATTACGTCGTCGAGGAAGGGAAGGTCGCCGGCAAGAACGCCGCCGCCTATATCCTCGGCACGCTCGAGGAAGGGGCAAAGGTCCCCACGAAGGCGGGGAATGGCATCGGTTACGTCGTCCCCGGAAGCGTGGCTCTCGGGGAAGAAGGAGGCGTCTCCTTGAAATTCCGTTGCCGCGCTCCGTCGAAGAACGTCTATCTCATCGTCAAGCAAGGTGAAAAAGTCATTAAAAAACTCTATAAACTCGCAATGATTCCGAGTGAAATGGAAATCATCAAGATTCCTAGAAAAGCACTGGAAAATTCCCAAGAACCCTTGGAGGTCTCTCTGGTTGCAAAGGAGGATGCCGCCCATGTCCGTTGAACTCACTTGCATCGTCTGCCCCCGGGGATGCCACCTCGTCGTGCATGATGATTTGACCGTCGAGGGGAATTCCTGCCCCCGCGGCGCAGCCTATGGCAAACAAGAGGTCCTCGATCCCCGTCGGACCGTCACCTCGACCGTTCCCTCGAATTCCGTTTCGTTCAAGGTGTGCCCGGTCAAGACGAAAGACCCGGTCCCGAAGGCCAAGATGGCCGAAGTCATGGCTGCCATCAACGCCGTCCGCGCCACGGTTCCCGTTCACGTTGGAGACGTTTTGATTCACGACGTCGCCGGCACGGGCGTCGATGTCGTCGCCACCCGCGATCTCCTCGAATAACCATCATTACCGAAAGGAAACCCGCTTGCGCGTTTTACTCATCAGCGACACCCACGGCCGCCTCGAGGCCGTCAAGAAACTGGATCGGCTTTTCCAGTCTTTTGGGCCGGACCAGATCGTCTTCTTGGGCGATGCGCTCAACAACGGGCCGCGCAACGGAGTCCCCATCGATTACGACCCGATGGCCTGCGCCCAGATCCTTAACAAATGGTCGCGCAAAATCGTCGCGGTCCGCGGGAATTGCGATTCGCGCGTCGACCAGACCCTGCTCCATTTCGACATCTCCGAGGACTCCAAAGTCATCTACATCAACGGCTTCCGCTGCGACCTCATCCACGGGGATTTGCTCTCGAGCGACCTGCTCGAGGTCGAGCGAGGGGACATCCTCATGTTCGGCCACACGCACGTTCCGATGTTGAAGAAGATGGACGGCGTGGTATATTTCAACCCCGGGTCCCCCTCGTTCCCCAAAAACGGCAACCCCCCGACCTATGGGGTGATCGAGGGGCTTCACCTCGAAATCCGGAAGCTCGATGACGACTTGCCCATCTGCTCCCTCGACCTTTATTGATTCTACCCGCAAACACCCCGAGCCATGCTTTGCCATGGCGGAAAGGAAACACCATGAACGACATTGTAAAAATCTACGCTCTCGGCGGCCTCGACGAGAACGGCAAATGCATGATCTGCGTCCAGGTCAACGACGATATCTACGTCGTCGGCACTGGCGCCCTCATCCCGGACAAGACGATGCCCGGCATCGATTACGTGATCCCCGGCATCGATTACCTCGTCGCCCACAAGAGCCAAGTGAAAGCCTATTTGCTCCTCCACGGCCACGACGACGAGCTCGGGGCGCTCCCCTTCATCTATGAGCAGGTGCCCGCCCCGGTCTACGGGAGCCCCATCACCCTCCAAATGCTCAAGATCTTCACCCAGCACGTGAAGAAAGACCCGTCGATGTTCGACCTTCATCCCGTCCCGGCAACCTCGTCATTCCGCATCGGGAGCCGTGTTTTCCATTTCTTCCATACGGCGCACAACATCGCGGATTCCTGCGGCCTCGCCATCGAGACGACCCTCGGGAACGTCGTTTTCACGGGCGATTTCGTGATCGAGAACAGCGCGGACCCGAACTATCTAAATGACATGAACGCGATCGCCAAGCTCTCCGAATCCCCCACCCTCGCCCTTCTGACGGAATCCGTCTACGCGACCCGCCCGGGCTACACCGCCCCGCTTTACAAGCTCACCCCGCACATCGAGGAAACGTTCAAGAACGCCCCCGGGCGCATCTTCGTCTCCCTTTCCCAGACGAACCTCTACAACCTGGAGGAAATCGTCCGTCTCGCTCGGGCTTACCGCAAGAAAGTGGTTTGCTATGACGAAGCCACCAGGAACACGATCGACGAAATGTCTTCCTGTGGCCAGCTCATCATCCCGCCCGCGAATTACGGGACCACCGACGACATCTTGCGCACCCGCGACCAGGACCTTGTCATCGTGATGCTCGGATTCGGTTCGCGCCTCTTCCGCAAGATCGCCTTGCTCGCTTCCGGCCAGAACGAGGATCGCCGCATCCGCCTCAAGGAGACGGACACCTTCATTCTCGCGAACCCGAGCAACGACAACACCGAGATCGAGTACGTGGACGCCGCCGACGAACTCTACCGTTCCCCCGCTTCCGTCCAAATCATCCCGAAGAAGTCCTTCCTCAAGATGCACGCCTCGGAAGAAGACCTCAAGATGATGGCCTCCATCCTCAAGCCGAAGTATTACGTCCCCGTCAAAGGCCTCTTCAAGGATTTGCTTGCCAACGCGCAGCTCGCCCTCTCGATGGGCATCAATTTGAACCACAACAGCGTTTTCGTCCTCGAGAACGGCCTCACCCTCCGCATCGACGAGAAAGGCGCCAAGCTCATCGACGAGAAGATCCCCCACGGCGACGTCATGATCGACGGGGCCGGGGTCGGCGACGTCTCCCCTGAGGTCCTTGGGGACCGCCAGCGCCTCGCCGAAGGCGTCGTCATCATCGCGGCCACGATTTCGCGTTCCCGCCAGCAAGTCGTCGCGGGGCCCGACGTCCAGATGCGCGGCTTCCTCTATGGGAAAGACGCCGAAGTCCTCATCCGCGAGGTCACCAAGGTCTTCGACGTGACCGTCGCCGAGTTCCTCGACCGCGACTACAACATCGGCGAAGTGCGCCAGAACGTCTACGAGCGCACCCTCCGCGCCATCCGCCGCATCAGCGGGAAAGAACCGATGGTCCTTCCCCTTCTCATCGAGATCGATTGATTCCCAAACACCCTCCCCGGAGCGATATACGCCCCTTCACAAAGGGAGGGTTTTATTTATAATAAAGAAGCCGGGTTTTCCCGCCTTTTTATGACCAAGAAAAAGAAGAAGCCAGCCCCCAATATCCAGAAGATCGCCAAAGCCGGCGGATTCCTTCTCGTTTTGCTTGCCCTTCTGTTCGGGCTTTCCCCCGTCTCGCGCCTTTGGGGCCTTTCTTACGTCGCTTATTTCCCGCTTGGGATTGCTTCTTTCGCCTTCCTCGTCCTCGCCCTCTTCGCCGAAGGCATCGCCTTGATCCGCTTCGACAAGTCGACCGGGCGCATCCCCGCCCGCGTTTGGGTTGGCGCCGCCTTGCTTTCCTTTGCCTTGTCATTGACCTTAACCTTTGCCTTGTCCAAGGAAACCGTTTCCCTTGCTTCTTTCTCTGATTTCTTCGCCCGTTATAACGGGGCCGGGAATTCGTTCGCGGGTTTCTTCCTCGAAACCGGTATCTACGGCGGGGTGCTCGGCTTCGTTCTCGCGGGCTTCGTCGCCCAATATGCCGGCCAAGGCTGGCTCATCGCTCTCTTCGCCGTCCTTTTCCTCATCGCCTTCCTCGTCCTTTTCTTCCCCGCGATTCTCGCATTCGTCCGCGGCCTCCGTTCGCGGCGCGCGATCTTGCGTTCCAAACGGAAACGCATCGAGGAAGAAGAACGGGCCCAAAGGGAATCCTTGGAACGGGAGATCAACGACTATGGCTCCCCGGACGCCCAAAACGGCGAATCCGCTCCGATGCCTCACGAGATCCCCGTCCCCGTGTTCCATTACGAACGCCCCGAGGAAGAAGAATTCGACCCGGAACCCCCGTTTGCTCCCGAACCGCCCCGTCCCACCCGTGAAACTCGGCGCTTTGTCCGGGCTTCTAACGCCTTTTATTCCCCACAGGCCAAGGGCCAGGGAAGCGAAAACGCCGGGAAGGCGACCCCTTCCTCAAGCGCGCCTGGCCTCCCCAAAGACCTTCCAACCCCGATGCCGGGCCCCTTTTCGGATGCCCCCGTCCGCCACGTCGGATTGCAGCCCGCTTATCTTGTCGGCCCCGGCGGGGCTGGCCTCGACACCGGCCCGGGACTAAAACCCCTTTTCCCGACGGCCCCGGAAGAAGAGCCCGAGCCCG
>JAQYPI010000092.1 GCA_028726925.1 Caryophanales bacterium
AGACTGCCTCGTCGAGGATCCGAGAGTACTGAAATGGAAAAAGAAAGGGTATCCCGTGAACGTCTGGACAATCGATACGGAGGAGAAACTCGCTAAAGTCGCCCCCCACGCGGATATGATCACGTTTCAGGATTTGCCCGTCTCGACCATCCGGGAAGCGATTTCCCGTTAAGCAAAAACCCCATTCGCGCGAAGGCGCGTTATAATGTTCGCGTTTATGGAACGTGAGGTTTTGGAATCGATCCGCGCCCGCCTTTCGAAGGCCAAACGCGTCGTTTTCCTCGGGGGAGCCGGGGTTTCCACCGCTTCGGGCATCCCGGATTTCCGGTCGGAAGAAGGCATCGCCAAGACGACGGAACGCTATGGGATCCCCTATGAGACCATCCTTTCCCATCGCTTCTTTTTCGAGCACACGGATCTTTTTTACGATTTCTATTGGTCGAGTATGGTCCACGAAGACGCGAAACCGAATCTCGCCCATCGAGTTCTCAAGGAATATGGCGACCGCCACATCCTGTTCATCGTGACGCAGAACATCGATGACCTGCATGAGCTCGCAGGCTCCCAACGCGTCATCCCCGTCCACGGAACCATCCATTCCTACACCTGCACGTGCTGCGGAAGAAAGGCGACTTTGAATGAAATTCCCCACCATGGGGTGCCTATGTGCCCGATTTGCCATGCTCCTTTCAAACCGGATGTCGTCCTTTATGGCGAGCCCCTCGGGGAAGAAGAACTGATGGGGGCGAAAGCCGCGACGGAATACGCGGACGCCTTGATCGTCGGGGGAACCTCGCTGCAAGTTTACCCGATCAACGCCCTTCCCCGCCTTTTTTCCGGCAGCTTGTCCATCCTCATCAACCGTGACGAAACCCCGCTCGACGATCGGTTCGATTTCGTGATCCACGAGGACGTCGGAACGGCTTTGTCGGCCATCTTGGAGGGTTTATGATGGGACATTCTTTTCGGCATCTCCGCCTCGTCTTGAAACATCGGCATCGCGTGATCGCGAATGCCTCCCATCTCGGCATTTTCTTTCAAGCTTTGCGTCATGACCTGAGCAAATTCTCCCGTTCTGAATTCGTCGTATCCGCGCGCTATTACGTCGGGGACCATTCCCCCGTTTACGAAGAGCGGTTGCGAAATCATTACTTTTCGACGGTTTGTCAGCATCACGTGAAGCGCAACAAGCATCACTGGGAATACTGGACCGATTTCTTCGCGGGTCGGATCATCGTGAAATCCATGCCCTGGAATTGGGCGATGGAATACGTCGCGGATATGTTGAGCGCTTCCTATTGCTATCACCCGGAATCCTTCAAAAGAGAGACCCCGTTAGCGTATTTTCGCCGTTTTAAAGACGCTTATATCATGACGGCTCGAACGAAGGAATTCATCGAATGGTGCTTGGAGCAGTTTGCCCTCTTTGAATGGAAGGGACTCAAGAAAAAGCTCACCAAGGAGAAGTACCGCGAAATCGCCTCAAGGACCCCGGAAATCGAGGTACGGGAAACGCTCCGCCCATTTGGAGATTTGCCAACGTTGAAACCCGATATATAATATCGGCCTTAGGAGACTTGGATGAAAAACAAAATCATAGTCATCGGCTGCGGAAGGCTCGGTTCCTCCATCGCGAACGAGAATTCCCGAAAGGGAGATGACGTTCTCGTCATGGATACGGACAAATCCTCCTTTTCTCGCCTCGACGAGCAGTTTTCTGGCATCTTTACCGTCGGGGATTGCACCTCGACCGAGGACCTCGAAGAAATCGGGATCGAGAACGCCGGGGAAGTCGTCATCACGACCGGGGACGACAACATCAATCTGCTCGTCACCTATCTCTGCGCCAAGAAATACCATGTCCCCCACATCTTCGTCCGCTTCGACGACCCGGATAAGGGCTTCCTCGTCCAAGGCATGCCTGCGAAAATCATCTATCCGTTCCAGCTATCCCGCTCCCGCTATTTCACGTTCAAGACCGGAGGCCGCGAAGAATGAAAATCGTCATTGCAGGCGGGGATTCCCAGGCCGAATTCATCCTCTCGATGTTCAAGGGGAAGAACAACGAGCTCATCGTCATAAACGGGGACCCGAACGTCGCCGACCTCCTCAAGAAACGTTGCCGCGTGAACGTCACTTGCGGCGATCCTTGGCGTCGCTACATCCTCGATGAGGCGGATGCCTATGACGCGGACATCTTTGTTTCCCTTTGCGACAAGGATACGGACAATTTCGCCGTGTGCCTCCTCGCCAAGAAAGTGTTCAACGCGAAGAAATGCATTTGCGTCGTCAACAACCCGAAGAACGTCGACCTCTATGAGCAACTCGGCATCGATTCCGTCCTTTCAAGCACCTACCTGCTCGCGCAATCCATTCGTAGTGAGACCACGATGGAATCCCTCGTCAAAACGCTCAGCATCGATAACGACAAGATCAACGTCACCGAATTCACGGTCCTTTCGAAGCACGTCATCGCCAATCAGAAGATTCGTGACATCCGCTTCCCGAACAAGATCGCCTCGATTGCCGCGATCAAGCGCGATTACGAGGTCATCATCCCTAACGGCGACATCGTCCTCCTCCCGATGGACGTCCTCCTTTACGTCTGCGCCCCGGAGAATTCCGCGAAGGTCACCGCCTTCCTTTCGAAAGAACTTGACGAGGATGCTTTGAAGGCTCTCGCGAAATCGGCTGCCAAGGAAGCGAAAAGCGGAGAATAACCTGTGAAAAAGGAAGTTTCCGGCGTGAAAATGCTGTTAGGATATCTCGGCATTTTCCTCGTGCTCGTCGGATTCATCACCGCTTTCCCGATGGTCATGATGGTTTATCCCGGGGAAACGGCTTGCTGGTTCAATTTCGTCTTGCCCACCGGCATCGACGTCGTGCTCGGCCTGTTCCTCTATTTCGTGTTCCTTTTCAAGCGCAAGAGAACCAAATTCGTTCGTCACCAAGACGCGATGCTCCTCGTCCTCGTTTGGCTTACCGCCATCCTTTCCGGGGCTGCCCCGATGTTCATCGCGGGAATGCGCGGGCAAATGCAAATGACGTTCGGCGAATCCATGTTCGAGGTCACCTCGGCCTATTCCACGACCGGCCTCAACGTCTTCAAGGACTTCCTCGATTCCCCGGACGCCTTCTGCCCCCACGTCTACACCTTCGCCCGTTCCTGGATGCAATTCATCGGGGGCGTCGGCTTCGTTTTGATTCTCGCCTCTTTGCTCGGGGGCAACGCTTCCATGGCCCTTTACCAAGGGGAAGGGCATAACGACCGCATCCTCGCTTCCTTGCGCAAAACGGCCCAGGTGATCCTCGGCATCTATACCGCCTACATGGTCCTCGGCGCCTTGGCGTTATGGTTCTCGGGACTCCCCCTCTTCGATGCCTTCAACGTGTCGATGTGTGCCCTTTCCGGCGGCGGCCTCTCCCTCCGTTCCTCAAACATCGCCTTCTATGAAGCCTATGAAGGCCAGATTCTCAATTACCATTTCGAGAACGGCGTCCGCGTCGAGGAAATCGGAAACGGGGCTTTCTTCCCCGTGAACTTCTTAAGCATCGAAATCGTCATGATGGTCCTCGTGACCCTCTCCGCGGTCAGCTTCGTCCTCCACACGTTCTTCCTTTCCGGAAAGTGGAAGAAGTTCTTCCGCGATTCCGAGACCATCTTCGGGATCTGTTCCTTCCTCGTCCTCTTCGCCTTCTCTTTCGGGGGCTTCCTGCTCATCAACCATCTCGAGCATCCCTCGATTCCTCTCGACAAGGCTGCGATGGACATCGCCTTCTATCTTGTGGGCAGCGCGACGACTTCCGGTTTCTCCAACACGGATCTCCCGACCTTTATGGCCCTTGGAAAGCCCTTGTTCTTCGCCTCGATCCTCGCGATGTTCATGGGCGGTGGCGTCGGTTCCACCGGCGGCGGCCTCAAGCAATACCGCGTCGTGGTGTCTCTCAAATCCCTTTTCTATTCCATCCGTTATCGCTTCCTGACCCCCCATCAGCTTCGCCCGAAGACGATCTACCGTTATGGCAAGGACAACGAGCTCGATTCCGACACGGTCTCAGAAGCCGAGC
>JAQYPI010000093.1 GCA_028726925.1 Caryophanales bacterium
CATGTATTCGACGGGGAAAAAGAGATTCTTACCTTTGAGGGGAGCAAGGGCAAGCTGGACGCCTTCGAGGTCTGGACCCCGAGCAACCCGAAGCTCTATCGCCTCGTCGCCTCGACCCCAAGCGACGAAGAGGAAGTCCTCTTCGGCTTCGAGGACCGCCATTTCGCGGAAGACGGGTTCTATGAACTCGGCAAGAAACGCAAATTGCTCGGCCTCAACCGTCATCAAACCTTTCCTTACATCGGGGCCGCGGCCACCGCTTCCCTCCAGAAGGAAGACGCCCGCATCCTCAAGAATCTTGGCATCGACCTCGTCCGCACCTCCCATTACGCGGACGACGAGAGTTTCCTTTCCGAATGCGACCGCCTCGGTCTCTATGTCATCGACGAGATCCCGGGTTGGCAAACCATCTCGAAGGATCCCTTGTGGCGTTCCCGGTTGCTCGATTTCACCCGGCGCCTCGTGGAAAAAGAACGCAACCACCCCTGCCTTCTCGCTTATGGGGTGCGCGTCGATGAATCGAAAGACGACCACGAGCTCTACGCGGAAACAAACCGCATCGCTCACGAAACCGACCCGCATCGTCCGACGATCGGGGTGCGCAATTTCAAGGATTCCGAATGTCTCGAGGACATCTACGGGTACAACGACTTCTCCTGCAGCGACTTGACCCATGGGGCGGATCCCTCCGCTTCCTTGAAGGGGGCCAAGGGCAAAGCCAAGCTCATCACGGAGCATAACGGCCACATGTTCCCCACGAAGAAAAGCGATTCCTTGACCCGCCAGACGGAACATGCCTTGCGCCACGCACTCGTGATCGAGGAAGCGTTTGCCGACCCCTCTTACGCCGGGGTCATCGGCTGGTGCGCCTTCGATTACGCGACCCATCGCGATTTCGGGTCCCTCGACCACGTTTGCTACCATGGGGTGTGCGACCTTTTCCGCGCCCGCAAGCTCGCCGGGGATTTCTATGCGAGCCAGGGGGACGAGCCGATGATGCGGGTCAACACCCATTTCTGCTCCTTCCCTTATGACGGGGCGTCTTTGCCGAAACCCGTGGTCTTCACGAACGCCGACCGTGTCGAGCTTTACCGAAACGGGGAGAAAGTCGGGTCGTATTACCCCGATTTCGCCCGTTACCCCCACCTCAAACATCCCCCGATTATCCTAAGCGAGAACGTCGGGGAGAATTTCGCCGAGGAAGGGCTCTCTAAGCACGAGGAAAGGGAAATCAAGAAGATCCTTAACGGCAAACCCGAGCTCATGGAACGGGGGCTTAGTTTCTCCCAACTCCTTTTCGTCGGGGCTTTCATGATGAAGCACAAAGTCGGCAAAGACTATTTCGAGAAGCTCTATTACAAATATATCGGGTCCTGGGGCACCGGGAACGCGGCGAGAATTGAAGTGAAGGCCTATAAAGACGGCCAATGCTTCGCCTCGCAATCCTTCGGGCCGGTCGAGACGACGTCTTTCCTGGTGACTCCTTCTTCTACCCTCCTAAGAAACGGGGACACCTACGACATGGCTTCCATCCTCGTCGAGAAGGCGGACCAGTTCGGGAACCGCGTGGATTTCGCGGATGATTCTCTCGTCGTCGAGACGGAAGGGCCGATCGCCCTTTTGAGTCCCAAGGTCGTTTCCCTGGTCGCGGGCGACGTCGCGATCTACGTCCGTTCCTTGCCCGTCAAGAAAGAAACGCCTGCGAGGATCATCATCCATCACCGGGAAGGCATCCTCGAGGTGCCCCTCACGGTCTGTTAAGGGATATCAAAAAACTCCCCTCGAAGGGGGAGCAGGGTCATTTTTCAAGGCGCCGGTCAAACGGGGAATCCCGGTAGAAGGCGCTTTTTTCGGCGTACATCGCTTCGTCGGACCGCTTGAGGAGGGCGGCGGGGCTTTCTCCGGGGGAACGGAAGGCGAGCCCAAGGGAGACGCTATGGCCTTTCTTGGCGAGGGTTTGCTCGAAGGAACGCACCATGGACAAGGTTTCTTCCTCGGTCGTCTTCGTGAAAAGGATCACGAATTCGTCCCCGCCGACGCGATAGGCGTAGCACGTCTTGCTTTTGGCGGCGAAGATGGCGTCGGCCACGTCCTTGAGGGCCGCGTCCCCCGCGCTATGGCCAAGGGTGTCGTTCGTGCGCTTGAGGCCGTTTAGGTCAATCGAGGCGATGGCGTTCACGGATGGGCCGAGGGTCTTCTCGTCATCGAAGAACGCTTGGCGGTTGTATAGCCCCGTGAGCGGGTCGTGGGCGGTCTCCTGGACGCGAAGGACGAAATAGAAAATCGCCATGCAAAGGAGGGAGGCGAACGGAATGAGCGGGGTCGATCTCGTGAGGCCGATCAAATCAAAGAGGACCGCGGCGAGGAGGATGGTCCCCACAATGAAAGGCATGATGGTTTCGCGTTTCCTCGCCCAGTCGACGCGGCGGAAGACCTCATAAAGGACCGCGGCGATGGAAAGCAAGGTGAAGGCAAAGGCGCTATAACCGAGACGACCGGGATGGAAGGAGCCATCGTTAGCGAAGAAAAAGGCGAAGTTGGAATAAAAGCAGATCTGATAGACCACGACGTTCGCAAGCAGGGG
>JAQYPI010000094.1 GCA_028726925.1 Caryophanales bacterium
GGGAGATCTACCGCCTCCGCCGCGACCGCATCGTGGACGCCAGGGACGGCAACCTCAAGGATCCCTTGACCGGCGAAGAACGGACCCCCCGGGACGTGCGGAAAGCCTTCTCGTCCCTCTATCGCAAGAAGAATTACAAAGCCTTGATCGACCTCCTCTATTCCCATGTCTTCGAGAAAGCGAGGACGGGCAAACTCACCCAGGACGAATTCCACCACTTCGCCGAATTCACCTGCAGGCTCGAAGCCAAAGCCCGCACCGAGGAACTCGAATTCCTCTATGGGGAAAACGACTTCAAGTTGCTCTCCCTCCTCTACGAACGGATGCTTGCCCTTTCCAAGACCAAGGACATCGGCCAGAGGAAAGCCACCGAGGACCGCGCCTTCTTCGATCTCGTGAAGAAAAACGAAACGAGCCCCGCCCCGCAAGCCCCGGCCGCGCAACCCCCCGTCTCGCAACCCCAATTGCCTAAGCCGCAGCCAGCCCCGGCGCCCGCCCCGGCCCCGAAGCCGGCGCCCAAGCCCGCCCCGAAGCCCGCCTCGCCCATCGGGGAAGCGTGGAAACAAGAAAAGAAATGACGAAAAAAGCTGAGAAACCGAATCTCAGCTTTTTCATTTGGGATCCCCTTATTCCCCGAGTTCCTTCTCAAGGAGGTCGACGAGCTCGTTCATGCGACGGACGACGGCCTCGAAGGGCGCTTTGGTCGTGAGGTCGACGCCGGCTTTCTTGACCTGCTCGACGGGGTAATCGCTGCCCCCGCTGCGCAGAAGGTCGATATAGCCCTCGAACGCCCCGGCTTCCTTGTTCTTGACGCGCTCGTAGATGAGCATGGAGCTCGTGAAGCTCGTCGCGTACTGGTAGACGTAGAAGGGGGTGTAGAAGAGGTGGGGGATGTAGCACCAGACGAGGGGCTTGAGCCCTTCCTCGGCGATGTCGATGCCGTAGTAGCGCTTGTAGAGGTCGACCATGATGGCGGAGAGGGCGGCCGCGTTGACGGGTTCGCCCTTCTCGGCGAGCTCGCTTGCGAGCAATTCGTAATGGCCAAACAGGGTCTGACGGTAGAAGGTGGAGCAGATCTCGTCGATCGCTTTCTGTAAGAGGGCGATGCGGTCCTGATGGGAAAGGGAATCCCCCTGGAGGAGGTAATCGAGGAGGTTATGCTCGTTGAAGGTCGAGGCGATCTCCGCGACGAAGATCGTGTAATTCTGCTTGAGGGTCGGCTGGGCCTCCTCGCTATAGAGGGTGTGGATCGAGTGGCCGGATTCGTGGGCGAGGGTGAAGGCGTCATCGAGTTCCCCGTTCCAGTTGAGGAGGATGAACGGGTGGAAGTCGTAACCACCGTTCGAATAGGCGCCCGTCCGCTTGCCCGGGCCCGGATAGACGTCGACGTAACCTTCTTTCAACACCTCGTGGGCCTTGGCCTGGAAATCCGCGGGGAACGAGGCGATCGAGGCGAAGAAGAGGTCGCGGGCCTCTTCGTAGGTGTAGGTCTTCTCCGATTTCGCGATCTGGAGGAAGCGGTCGTAGGAACGGTGTTTCTCGAGACCGAGGGCCTTGCGACGGAGCTCGTAGTACCGTTTCAAAGGCGCGGTGCCCTCCTCGCTAGAAGCGACATCCACGAGGTTATGGAAGACGTCGAGGGGGATGGCGTTGCCATAGAGGTGCTCCTCGAGGATCGAGGCATAGCCCCTGCTCTTCTTGGTCGCGAGCTGGGCTTGTAGTCCGGTGTTGTAGATTTCCCCGTAGACGTTCTTGTGCTCGTCGTAATAGGAATAGAGGGACTCGAAGATGGCTTTGCGGTCTTCTGCTTTCGCTTCCTTGGCAACGAGGGAAGTCCAGTTGGACTGGGTCACCTCGATTTCGCGGCCATCGCTAAGCTTTGCCTTCTTGGGCCGGTAGTCC
This sequence comes from Caryophanales bacterium, assembly GCA_028726925.1. GTDB lineage: Bacteria > Bacillota_I > Bacilli_A > RFN20 > CAG-826 > Alloenteromonas. The sequence continues at coordinate 1,903 of JAQYPI010000094.1, forward strand.
GCGACCGTGAGGAGGGAATAGAGGTTCCCGGCTTCGCTGCCATAGGAACCGAAGTTCGAGAGGAGGGCTTCCTTATCGGCGCTTAAGACGTGCTCCTGTCCGCGGAAAAGCTTCTCGAACTGGAAGGAATATTCCCCGAACTCGGGATGGGAGGCGAGGAACGCCTCGACGTTTTCCTTGCCATAGGCGAGGAGTTCCGGCTCGAAATAGGCGCTCGCGGCAAGAAGCGCCTGCAAAGCGATCTCGACTTTCGATTCGTCCGCGACCGCGTCGGCGTTCTTGCGGTTCTTGTCCGCCCGCATCCCCGAGAAGAAGGCGAGCTTGATGTAGATCTTCGTGATCTTCTTGTCGAGAGCAAGGTATCCTTCTAACCCCTCCCCGGTCTTGATCTTGCCTTCGAAAGCCTTGACCTCGGGGATCAAGGACTTGAAGGTCGCTAGGTCGGCGAGGAAGCTTTCCTCGTCCTTGTAGAAGACGCTTAAGTCCCAAACGTGATTCTCTTTCATGCATTTCTCCTTTTTCATCCGCCCTATTCTACACGAATCGGGCGTGGAAAGTCTTTTGACTTCCCTACGCGGCCCCGCGCGTCTTGCCTTTCTTATGCGCCAAGGCCATAATGAGGCCATGAAACCCTTCCTTCTTGCCCTATCGGCCCTCACACTCCTTGCTTCCTGCGCCTCGCCCGATCCCGAAATCAGCCTCTCGAACAAGGCGTCGACGGAAATCCCTTCCGAAGAATCCTCCCTCTCTAAGGAAATCCCTTCCGAAGAAACCTCGCTCATCGAGGAAATCCCTTCCGAAGAAACCTCGCTCATCGAAGAGACCTCCCCCGAGGAGTCGTCCATAGAAGAAGAATCCCTTTCCTCCCCCACCTCCGAAGAATCGAGCGTTGAATCGGAAAGCGAGATCATGACCCCTTATCCCGGCTCGGAACACGTGCCGACGGACGCCACGTTTACCCCGGCCAACTTCCCCGAGAAGGAGAACAACACCTACCCGGAAGGGAAGACGATCGGGGAAGATCCCTACGTCTTCGCTCTCGACCACGTCATGAAAGGCAACCAAGAAGACACGAACGGC
>JAQYPI010000095.1 GCA_028726925.1 Caryophanales bacterium
ATTCAACGTCATGCCCGCGACGAAAATCGTATATTCGACGGGCCTCATGTTTGGTGGCCATGACCCCTTTTATTGGCAACTCGAAAAAGATAAGCCCGCTTTTCGGACGGTTACCGACACCAGCAAATCGAGCAAACGAAATGCCAAGGTCATGATGGAATGGCTGGCTTCCATGTCCGACGAGGACAAGAAACTCTTGATTCACTTCCTTTTCCAAGTCTTCGAGCAGAGGGAGAACGTCTACGAATTGATCGTTTTCGGAGTCGCTGATCTTGTCCAAATTCCCAAGGTCTTGCGTTCCTATCCTCAAGAAGATCGCAGAAAAATCAAAACGATGCTTCTCGCGTTGAAAGATTTCTATTTCGATTCGTTCCGAAGGGGGAAGAGAATCCTAGAGGCCAAGGAAAAGGCCAAAGAAAAACAAAGCTGATCAGGCGTTTATTTGCCCGAGGACCCGAAACCGCCCTGCCGGGTTGTTTCGACGTCATCATCGTCTACGATGGCATAAGGGACGAAAATGCCTTGGGCGACCCGTTCCCCTTTTTCGATGATGACAGGGGCGTCCGTGCAATTGCGGATCGCGATGGAGATTTCGCCGTCATTGGATGGATTGCCATAATAATCGGCATCGATGACACCGACCCCGTTAGCGAGGCTCAAACCTCTCTTGATGCCAAGAGAGCTGCGAATGAAAAGGAGCAGCACTTCCCCCTGTGGCATTTTCGCTTTGACCCCGGTTGGCAGAAGTGCCGTGCCCCTCGCGGGGATTTCGCGGGTTTCCGACACGAAAAAGTCGTAACCAGCCGAACATGCGGTCGCGCGTTTCGGCAACTGGATGGAAGCGGGGTCTTTCCCACGAACAACTTCAAAGGCACGTTTCATATGATTCTCTCGCAACATTGGATATTGTAGAGCCTGAATGAAAAATCACCAAGGAGCGGAATTGTCACGCACTTTCTAGACGCGCGTGATAAGATTTGTTCGCGAAAAGAGAAACGAACATGGAAGAAGAAAAGAAAATCCCCTCCGTTATGTTGACGGGCGACCGTCCGACGGGAAAACTCCACATCGGCCATTATGTGGGATCCCTCCGCGAGAGGGTTGCCTTGCAGAACGAAGGCGGCTTTGACGAAATGTACATCATGATCGCGGATACCCAGGCCCTTACGGACAACGCCGGGAATATCCAAAAGGTGCGCGATAACGTGATCGAGGTTGCGCTTGATTACCTTGCCGCGGGAATTGACCCCACCAAAGTCACTCTTTTCGTTCAATCCCGCGTTCCCGAGCTCTTCGAACTCACGTGCTATTTCATGGATCTTGTCACCTATTCGCGTCTTGTTCGCAACCCCACGGTGAAAAGCGAGCTCGCGGTTCGCGAATTCGGCGAGAGTATCCCTGTTGGTTTCTTGACCTATCCGATTTCCCAAGCCGCGGATATCCTCGCGTTCGGTGCGACCGTCATTCCCGCGGGCGAAGACCAAGCCCCGATGATCGAGCAAGCCGCGGAAATCGCCCATAAGTTCAATGCCACTTACAAAGAGGTGTTCCCCGAGCCCAAGATCCTTCTCCCGAAGAATGCGGTTTGCCGGCGGTTGCCGGGAACGGATGGCAAGCTCAAGATGAGCAAATCCGTGGGCAATTGCATCTATCTGTCCGATGATGCGAAAACGGTCGAGAAAAAGGTCATGTCGATGTTCACCGACCCCACGCACCTACGCCCCGAGGATCCTGGCCATACCGAAGGCAATCCGGTTTTCCAATATTTGGAGGCTTTCGCTCGCGATGAACATTTCCAAAAATACGACACGGGTTTCGCCTCTTTGTCGGAAATGGAAGAGAAATATCGCGCGGGTGGCCTTGGCGACGTTGCTGTGAAGAAGTTCTTGGCTTTCGTGTTGAATGACACCTTGGAACCGATGCGCATCAAGCGTCGGGACTACGAATCCCGCATCGCGGATGTCTACACGATTCTGGAGGAAGGGTCTCGCAAGGCGGAAGAGAAGGCACGTTCCATCGCTTTGCGTGCTAGGCGCGCCATGGGCATCGATTACTTTGAGAATAGGAAGTTCATCGAAAAGCAGCAAAAGGCTTTCAAGAGAGCCCATGAACAAGCGGATGCCTACGCCGCGTACCTTGCAAAACAAGGAAAATAATCGCGCTTTGGAATTCGACTAAAAACACGCTAGACGTATGTCTGTTTTGTAAAAAATAGGCAACCCCCTAGCGTATTTTTATTTAAAAACTTACTTTTCCATTGAGATTTTAAAGAAAACGCCATACGTTCCCGCGTTTTTTCCTTCTCAAACCGCACGCACGTGATTAAATTAAAACACAAAGAAAGGACATCGTTATGTCGGAAAAGAACAAGAAATCTTCTCATCCTCTCATCCTTGCCGTCATTCTCGGTGTGGTTGGCATGGTGCTTCTCGCCATTATGTGCGCGGTTGGCGTCATTCCTGCCCACGGCGTAAAGAACGGCATCCGTATTGGTCTCCTCACGGGTATCAAACACTATTTCCTTTGCTTCGTCCCTGATCCGGGCCTCCTCGGCCTTGGAACCATTTGGTGGGCCGATGCCCAATCCATCGGCGGATCGCTTGCCGCGTTCATCACGATTATCGAACTCATCCTCGCCATCATGGCGATTGTCGTTCTCGTGAAGAAGGCCAAGAAGAACAAGATCTTGAGCGTCGTGTTCTGGTTCCTTGGTTCCATCGTGATTAACTGCGTTGGCTCCATCGTCCTCAATGGCCTTGTCCATCAGGTCCTCTGGCGTTGCTCCGCCTTCTGGTATGGCATCGCCCTTCTCATCGGCGTCTTCTCCTGGGCCATCTTGACCATTGACGTCATCGCTGCCGTCTTCGGCGTTAAGATTGGCTGCATCGGCGAAGCGAAAGAAGAAGTCGAAGAAGTCGAAGAAGCCCCTGCTTTCGACGAAGAAACCTGCCGTCGTCTCGCGGACGAAGAAATCCAGAAGCACGTTGAAACCACTTCCCACGAGCTCGATGAAAAGAAGGTGGAAGGCATCGTCACCAAAGCCATCGAAAAGCACGTCGAAGAACTCCACACCGAATATGTCGACGAGGAAGCCGCGGAAGAAGAACCGGCTGAAGAACCGGCTGCGGAACCCGCTCCCGTCGAAGAAGCTCCGGTCGCCGAAGAAGCGCCCGACGAAGAGGAAAAAGAAGGCAACCGCTTCGACGCCTTCAGCGCCATCAAACGCGTCCCCTTCGAAGAAAAGCTCGCCTCCGCGGATGAGGATCTTCGCAAGAAGTATCAGGAACTCCGCAACTACATCCTCTCCTATGGCGTCAAGAGCCGCGTCTCCATCCCGGGCGATACCTTCTCTGCCCACCGCGAGCGCTATGTGTTCTTGACGATCGCCGGCAAGCACATCAAAGCCTACTTTGCCTTGGATCCCGTTTCTTACGAAAACACCAAACTCCCGATCGAGAAAGTCGATTCCAAGAAGTTCGAAGATCTCCCCGCTTGCATGAAGGTCAAGTCCGACCTCAGCTTCCGCCGCGCCCTCAAACTCATCGATGACGTGATGGCCGCCAAAGGCGTCGCAAAGTCCGAATAAAGCACCCGACCAAGAAACGCCGAAGCCCGCCTTCGGCGTTTTTTCATTCTCGCACGTTGCGCACCCGCGATAACGCTTTTACAATTATTTCCACGAGGTATTTTCCATGCATAATGAAATCAAAATTACAGATGGCCTCTATTACGTCGGTGGTTCCAACCGGCGTTTGGCCCTCTTCGAAAACGTTTATCCGGTTCCGGAAGGCGCGTCCTACAACAGCTATCTTTTGCTTGATGAGAAGACCGTCCTTTTCGACGGGGTCGACGAAAGCGTTTCCTCCGTTTTCTTCGAGACGATCGATCACGTGTTGGCGGGCAGGCCGCTCGACTACATCGTCATCCACCACATGGAACCCGATCACGGGGCGACGATTGGCGAGATTCTGCTCCGCCACCCGGAGGCGACTTTGGTTACGAATGCCTTGGCCTTCCGCTTCCTCTCGAATTTCTTCCCGAAACTGAGCCCGAAGAAACTCGTCGTGAAAGAAGGGGACGTCCTCTCCGTCGGCAAGCACGAGCTCACGTTCATCACCGCTCAGATGGTGCACTGGCCGGAAGTCATGTTCACCTACGACAAAACGGAAAAGATCCTCTTCACCGCGGACGCGTTCGGCTCGTTCGGCGCCTTGAATGGGGATGTCTTTGCCTCGGACAAGAACTTCGACATCGCGGAAACGAGACGGTATTACGCGAACATCGTTGGAAAATACGGACCCCAGGTGCTTAAAGTTTTGGAAAAAGCGTCTGCCTTGGACATCGCGATGATTTGCCCGTTGCACGGCCCCGTTCACAAAGGAAACTTGAAGCCCCTTCTTTCCGCGTATGGAAAATGGGCGAGTTATAACCCGGAAGACAAAGACGGCGTCATGATCGCTTACAGCTCTGTTTATGGCGGAACCGCGAACGTGGCGATGGTCTTGGCCTCCAAGCTCGTCGCGCGAGGAATGCGCAACGTCGTGGTCTATGACGTCTCCAAAACGGACGCGAGCTACCTGGTCGCCGAGGCATGGCGCGTCGGCACCATTCTTCTCGTCGCCACGACCTACAATGCCGGCGTCTTCATCAAGATGGAAGAATTCCTCCATGACCTTGCGAACCATCAGCTTCGCAACCGCAATATCGGGTTCATCGAGAATGGGTCTTGGGCCCCGGCCGCAAAGGCGAACATGAAGCGAATCCTTGAAAAACTGGAGGGATTCCGTCCCATCGAGAAGGAAATCACCATTGCCTCCCGTATCAAAGATTCCCAAGAAGCGGATCTCGATATCTTCGCGGATCAAGTGGCCGCGGTCGTCTTGCCGCCGAAAAAAGAAGCCCCAACGCCCATCGATCCCGTCGCGGGTTTCAAACTAAGCTACGGGCTCTTTGCCTTGTTCACGAAAGATGAGAATGGCAAGGGCAACGCTTCCATCAACAATTCCTTCATCCAAGTGAGCGACAAGCCGAACATCTACCTCCTCTCCGTCAATGTCGCGAATTATTCCGCGGAAACGATTGAGAAAACGGGTCTGTTCAACCTATCCATCTTGGACAAGGACACGGACTTCAGCCTCATCAAGCGTTTCGGCTTCCAAAGCGGAAGGGACGCGGATAAACTCGCTGGCTTCGATGGCTTAGCGGTCGCTTTGAACGGCATCCCCTATCTTGTGAAGTCCTCCAACGCCATGCTTTCTTGCAAAGTCATTGGCAAAGAGATCATCGGCAACCATGTCGTTTTCCAGGTCGAGGTCACGGAAGCGAAAGTCCTTTCTAGCCTCCCCTCCCTCACCTACGCGGATTATTTTGCCTCGGTGAAACCGGAACCCCTTCCCCAAATCGCCAAGGCGGAGCCGAAGAAGGAAAAACGCGTCGGTTGGCGTTGCAAGATCTGCGGCTATACCTATTGGGGCGAAACCTTGCCGGCGGACTTCGTTTGCCCGCTATGCAAGCATCCGGCATCCGATTTCGAAAGGATTGAAGAATAAGAAAGGGCGAATTCGCCCTTTTCTTTCGGGACAAAGAAAGACGCCTGTTGTATCCTTTGGTCATGACGCAAGAAGAAAAAGACAAGCGCATCCATTTCTGGGGCGTCTATACCCGCCTCTCCAACAAGCTGAGCTGGCTTGGCTTTGGTCTTAGCATCGCCGCTTTCCTTTGCTTTTATATTCTTTATGGGCAGGGTCTTCTGCGAGATACCTATTTTATCGTCATGATCCTCTGCGCTTCGCTTGCAGGCGTTTTCCTTCTTTCGGGCATATTGGGGGCTTATGGCAATCACCGCTTGAAAATCCTCTGCGATATGGAGGTTGATCCGAAATGAGAAGGGGCCGCGCGGCTTATCTCTGCTATTTCCTCTCGAACGTTCCCAAGGTTTTAGGCTATCGTCTTTTTCGTCTCCCCCCGAGCACGAAATCCTTTCGCGGGTTCCCCCTTTCCATCGCCACAACGAGCGCGGCCTTGATCGAAGCCATCGAAAAGGACGCCCCCTTCGCGGCGATTCGCTTCGGGGCAGTCGAGCTTTCATGTCTTAACAACCACGAGAAAATCGAACTCGGTTTCAAGAAAACGTACAAGGAACCGGTTCGTTATTCCATCAAGAACAACGCAGGGTATTTCCCGACGGACGACGTTTCTTTGAAACGATATGGGGATGAATTGCTCGCCCTTCTGCCCGAGACGGATTACCTTGGCATTTCCGGGGCACACATGGAAAACTACTTCGCGCGTTTCTATTGCCCAAGCGCTTCCTACCTTCTCTACGAAGGGATGGAGCCGCTGCACGGGACCTGGACCAAGGCTCTCAAAGGGAAGAAGGTTCTCGTGATCACCGCCTTCAAAGAAGATGTCGAGAAGCAATACCCCAGGCGAAAAGAACTCTTCCCAAATGATCCAGACATCTTGCCCGAAATGGAATTAAAGGTCCTGCAAGCTCCCGTGACTTTCGCGGAAAACACACCCACGTCCCCCTCCTTTTTCGATGAACTCGCCCGAATCGAGGCGGAGATGGATCAAATCGACTACGACGTCTTGCTCGTCGGGGCAGGCGCGTATGGTTCCTTCCTCGCTCTCCATGCGAAATCCAAAGGGAAGAAAGGAATTCAGACGGGCGGGGCGACAAACACCCTTTTCGGGATTCTCGGAAAGCGTTGGGAACATCGGGAGCACGTGGCGAAGCATGTCAATGAAGCTTGGATTCGTCCGGCGGATAAACCAAAAGGTTTTGAACGAGTGGAAGGAGGGACTTACTGGTGAGCGATTCCTCAGCAACAAACAGCAATCAACGTTTCGTCCGTCGTTATGACACGGTCATCGCCTTTCTTGGCATCGAAATCGTTGCCTTGATTTTCTTCGGCTTCGGAGGGGTCCTTGGGCTATCGATCCTTAAAGTGCTCGGCGCTTTCTTGGCTTTCGTTGGCTTTCCCTTCATTGAGAATGCCTATTCCAAATCGGAGAGGAAAACGCTCTTTTTCCGACTTGTCCCCGCGCTTGTTTTCTTTCTCCTGCTTGGCCTCTCATCCTTCTGGTTTTCCTATTACGGATCCCCGTTTTCAGCAATCGTGAACGCCCTTGTCCAATTCCTTGGCTGTTTTGGGGCTTTTGCGCTTGGCTTTGTTCTCCATTCCATTCCTTCGTTGAGAATCGAAAAAGTTATTTTCGGAATTCAAGTCGGGTTGGCGTTGCTTGTCGCAATCGCCGGGATTTATTCGTTTGCCCGTTATGGGCTGCTTTACGCCTCCCGTTTCGCCGGGAAGGTTTATTACTTCGATGGGGTTATTTTCCCCGTTTCGAGCGAGACAAAGGCCCTTGTTGGTTTCGGGTTCTCTGAAGTTTCCCTTTCTTTCGGCATGGGCCCCGCCTTTCTCCTTGCCGGCAGCGGCGCCGGCCTGTTTTTCTTGGAATCCCTCCGGAAAGAATGGAAGAGCATCGCGGTTTTTGGATCCATGGCGTTCCTCGGAGTCCTTTATCTTGCCTTCGTTCCTTATGTCAAAGGTTTGTTGCTCCTCGCCGTCGTTTATCTTTCAGCAGGCGTCGCTTCCCTCTTTTATCGGCTTTCCTCTCGCCACAAGCGATTCGGCCAAGTCTTCACGCGCCTTTCTTATTTCTTGCTGATGGGCGTCGTCGCCATCGGCCTTATTCTTCTTTTCGCCGATGCCAAAACCGGGTTTTTGCGTTCGATGGGCATCCCGTATCTATCCGCTAACCTTGCTAGCAACGAGGGTTTCTTCGGCAGTATCCGCCGCCAAATCCAAGATGTCCTTTATGGCGGGGCGATGAATGCGGAACTCGGAAAAATCGACCCCATGTCCCTCTTATTTGGATATCATAACCTTTCTTCCGTTCACTTTTCTTCCTGCTTCGAATTCAACGTTTTATACGAGAACGGTCTCCTTGTTTTCCTTTTGCTCATCGCTTTGCTGTTCTTGGGGATTCGCCGTTGCCGCGCTTATCTTGTCCAAGGTGAAGATAAAACGCTTCGAGGCATCCTCGTCGCCCTGCTTTTCTCGGCCTTGCTTTACTATAGCGTTTGCGCGGATGAGCTCCCGCTCGTCCATGAGAGCGGCTTTCTCCCTTTCACGCAAAGCGGCATCTTCCTGGGCTGCATCGCCGTGTGCGGTTATTGCTACGGCGGCAAGCCTTTGAGCCAAGGAGGGGATATCCATGAATAAGAAACGCTTTCTTTTGATTCTCCCCCTCCTTCTCCTGGTCTCTTGCGCCGACACGGATGAGCTCTACGATGGGGACGCCTATGCCACCCAAAACTTGCTTCAGAATCGTTATTCCCGCTGGGATGACGGCCTCGTTGAGCCGGAGGAAAGCCGCGTCTTACCTCATGCGCCGAACGGCTTCTTCTATGGTTCGGGCGATTCCTCGAGCCCTTCTCGTTGCTATGGCCTTGCGGAAGGGAAGGCTTGGCATCCCGATTTCTTCCGCGAAAACGGGAAAGAACTCTTTTGGACAGAACAAGGCGACACGGCATATGGGAACGACATCGTGGGAGGGAACGTCGGGCAATGGGTCGACAATTCCTCTCTCGTGGGGACGGTCTATGGGCAAACCAAGAAGATGTCGCGTTATTCGAAAGCCTTTTCAAGCGGTTATCTCTCGAAACTCTATAACGGCCAGGTGAAATGCGATGGATGGAGTTCCTATTCCATGGTCTTGCTCGACAAAGAGGGGTATGGAACGATTTTCTCCTCCGAGATGCAAGGCGGATCGTATTTCGCGTTCTCTGCTCGCGGGGCAAGCGACACGCCCGATTCCGGGAAGGGACGCGTTCTTTCGATGGACATCACCGTCACCTTCTATAAATACGCGGCGGATGGCAGGACGCTCAACGGCACCGCTTTCCTCCTGCCGGACGTGCATCTCCAAGCGAATTTTTCGAGCGATTATACTTCCTTGGTCGGTTTTTCTTTCCAAGATGCGAACTATGATCCCGCCGGGACGGTCGGGATGTCGATGACTTATGCGTTAAAAGACGATCCGTTGGGGGCGTCCGACGATTTTTCCGATGGCGCGTCCTATCACGTTGGTTTGAGTTTGCTTGAGGTTTTCTTCCCGGATTCTACTTGGAATTAGGAAGGAAAGCGGAAAGGTCCAACCATTCCCCCATCTCGAAATCGACTTGGTCGTCGTCGAGAATCAACGTACCTTTCGCAGGGGTGAAGGTCATCTCGCTGAAATAGATTTTCCCATGGATGGAATATAGGTCTACGCGGACAAAAGGAAAGGGTTTCGCGAGTTTCTCCGCCATGGCGAGCATCTCGTCGAAGTTCGAAGGTTTGGGAGGACAGACGTCCGCTTTTTTCCAGCCGTTGAATTGGCTGCCGTCAAAGGGCGTCCAGTCCGCGTGAAGCTCGGTGTAGCGGATGTCCTCGCCTCGTCCCGTGACGACATAGAGGTTTTTCGCCTTGCCATTGAAAACGTGGATCTTGTATTCCACGGGCAGAGCCCCGTCTTCCTCGAGAAGCTTTTCGATGATGATCTGCGGATGGATTTTGGAATAATGCGGTTCCACGGTCTTCTTGCCATAATCCGTTTTCAGCCATTTCTTGAACCTCTTTCGCGAGGCGGAAAGGTCCATGGCATTTTTGTCCCAGACGATTTCGTTGAAACCAGAAGCGTGGGAGCACTTCATCACGAATGATTTCGGCAAGGAGGAAAAATCAATCTCGTCGAAGGAGTTATATATCCCATAAACCGGGATTAACGAATCGACGTACCCCCTGTATTCCACATAATCACGCACGCTCACCCGCCCCGCGCAAAGAGAAACGTTATCGTCTTTCGGGTAGACGAACAAACGCAGGTACTGGAGTTTTTCTGTGTAACGAACGGGAGGGTTCAAATGGCATTTGTGGTGCGTGATGTATCGGTACTGGCATTTGACATACGCCACGGGGCTGATGGCCTTGATGATCCCTCGCAAGGAGACGGCAATCGCGCGTTTCAGTTTGTTTTCCTTGAGGTTTGGGTTACTCATGGGTGTTCTCCTTCCGGCGGAAGAGGCTTGAAACGAGTTTTTCCTTGAAGATGGCAAGGCCTCCCACGTAGACGATGGCATCCCCCATCACCATGATAATCAAGGTGAGCAGATAGGACTTCCAGAGATCGTCTCCCGTGAAT
>JAQYPI010000096.1 GCA_028726925.1 Caryophanales bacterium
GGAGAAAAATCTGGCCTTTTTATACCCGAAGGAACGGGCGAGAACCGTGGCGATTTTGCCGCAGACCATGCCGGTTCCCCATGTGACGGGGTGGGAGCAGGCTGCTTTCGGCCGCAATCCCTATCTGGATTTGACCGCCCAGGGTATCAAGCTTTTGCCGGGATCTCGAGTCGAGATTGGCGCTAATGTTACCCTTAGCGCATCAAGTATTGCGGTCTATCGAAACGATGACCTATATCCCAATGGGAAGTACATCGCGAACGTATCGATTGGGACAAGTTTTTATCCATCAAAAAATGATGCCCAGTTTGTCGTTAACGGAATTCTCCAAGCGACGAATTGTGGTGGTTTGCTTTTGACCGAGAATCCAGGCGCTTCTGCAGTAATATCTTCCTCGACGAAAGTTGATTCCCCTGAGATTATTTCTACGAGCCCCGCGAGTGTATCAATCATTGGGGTAATGGATATGAATTACAGCAAGCCCGCATATTTAACGATTATGAAATCCGCGAGCGGGTATTGCGCCAACCACACATATGTTTCGTCTTCTGAAACGGCTTACGAGTTTGGGGAACGTGGTGAAAAAGATTTGTCTGTGGGAACGGCATATTCCTCTGTCGCCGTTTCTGAGAATTGCGTATGGAACTATTCCGGAAACGCAGATTATGTTTATGGAATCCGTTATTCGCTTGGCCTGTCTTCGGCTTCGGTTCCGGAAGGAGCCATCGAATCCTTTGCCTCTTACGGCGGGAATGTCACGCTTCTGCCACCCGTGTCAAATGACGCCAATTATTCTTTAGATGGTCTCTATTACGATCCATCCTTCACGCCCGCGAATAAGTTGCCAATCGGAATTGATGGCAATCCCTATCTCGATCCGAGCGTCGCGATGAATTTCCTTGCGGGCAGGAACTACATCAATCTCTACGCGAAATGGAACGATCTTTCTGCCGGAAGTTACACGGTTAGCCTGATTTCGAAAGTTCAGGCAAGCAACAAACAGAGCATTGTTGAATCTTCGCCAACCACTCCCCAGGAAGTGCCTGCAACCGACACATATACTCTCCAAAACCGAGCAGGGAATCAGATTTATTCCTATTCTTCTATCAACGCTTCTGCGGGCACGGGAGTTTTCAATCTTTGGACGTTTGCCGGTTACTCCATTGAGATTCGAGATGCTTCCAATGCTCTCGTTGACACGGTGTCCGTTGATGTGAATGGCAACTCGCCAGACGGCAGCAAGGTCCAGGGTTTCGAAATCTCGCCAGAAGCTTGCGCCGTTTCCGACGGCTATTCACTTGTTGCCACGGAAGTTTATTCAAATCAAAAAATAGACTATGCCTTGACTATCTCCCCCGATTCAACTTCTACGCTTCCGCAGGGAAGCACGAGAGTCTTTACCCTCAACGTCGATTCAGCGATTTCTTCCCGCGCCACTCTCTCTTTTGCATGGACAAAACCGAGCGATATCATGGTTTCGATCGTGACTGGCTCGAACATGAATAGCCAAAGCGTCACGGTCAAAAACGATTATAAGGAGAACCAGATTTTTGGTTCGACTCCCACTGACGTCAGCATCTCTTGCTCAGTCTCCGATGGAAGTCTTGTCTTGGCAAGTTCCGTTTCTTGCACGTTTAGCGTTGTCAAAAAGAGATAGCGATTCTGCACTTGCATAGATGATTATTCGCAACGGGCCCATTTTATCTTGGGTTTTTCAACCGAGATTGGCGTGAATCTCATGGAGTGTTACGAGCCGTTATGGACTCTTCCCTAAACCAACAAGATGCTGCGATTGTTCTTTTCGATTCACGGAAGAACCCTTCTCCGGAGAGACATCGTTGCTTTTGAATAACTTTCCTTTTTTGCGTTCCTGATTTTATGGGAATAAGACAGCCTGATTAAGGGTTGGGCATGTTATGCGCCTCAAATCCAAAACCGTTGTGAATCCGTTGAACGCGATAGGAAGGACCTAACGGAAAGAAGAAGGTTCTTTTTTTGCCCCCTTCGACTATTGTTCCTGGATTATGCGAGGCCTCGAACGAGACCGCTAAGCGCATCTCTGAAAAACCAATCCAAAACATTGAAGAAACCTAGCGCCTTGTCATGGATGATATCGCAAAAGCCATGACACTACATTGATGATGAATCGAGAAAGACAACGGCTTGCCTTCCTAAACTGGAGAATATTCAAGGAACCGAAGGAACGCACGGTCCTCGTTCTATGGCACGAGACATTAAATTGCCCCCTTTCTTTGAGGTTGATATATGGCTGAAAAACAAAGTGAAAAAAACATTGATTCTATCGATGGTTTTGCGGGATTACAAAATTCCATTCCGTGAGATTTGGACTTTTCATTCGGTCAAATTCTGACTTTTCATTCCGTGAGATTTTGATTTTCCATTCCGTGAGATTTTCAAAAATTGTGCATGACGTACAACGACGAAGAAGGAGAAAGGCAATCTAACCGAACGGAAGAAGATGCAATCTTCGCCCCTATTTTTCCGGTCTATGTCGCGAATCCATGATTTGCAGCTATACTTGTTGAGGAGAAAACCATGCCTTCTTTCATCATCGCTTTTCTCGTCATTCTCGCCGCGACCGCCGGATTGACCGTTTTGTATTTGCTTGCCTGGATCATCCGCGCCCCCGCAAGAAAAAAGCGCGAGGCTTTCGTTTGGAGCCATAGCCTTGCCTTGCGCCACCTCGAGGAGGCCAAGGCCCACTGCCACTTCCTGTCCGTCCCCGACATCGCCTTCGGCCAATCCTACGACAACGAGGATTTCTACGGGGACATCAGCCCCGAGGATGTTTTGATTTACGAATTGAAAACGAAGCATATTGAAGTCAAGAAGGCTTTGGAAACCGTCCATGAGAATGAGCGGCGTTACGAGAAGCTTTCGGCGGAAATCAAGGAGAATCTACCATCTTTTCGGGAGTTTGATGTTCCCTTGAGCGAAGAGGAGAGGCAGCGGTTCTCGGAGATTGCCGAAGAGGCTTACCAACGAGCCTTTCCGAAACGCCCCGCCCCGTTTCGCGTCTACGTCACGATGAAGCTTACGGATTATGGCGGGAATTACCGGGATTCCAAAACCCAAGCGTTCTCCGTGACGGAAACGGAGGCCTTGATTCGTCGCCTTGCCAAGAAGAGGGGCTCCTATTATTGCGACGACGCCATCTTCCGTTCCCTTTGCCGCGTCGAAAGAGGCAAGGTATCGAATCGCATCCGTTTCGAGGTTTACGAAAGGGATGGGAATCGCTGCTGCAAATGCGGGAGCACCGCGCATCTCGAGATCGATCACATCATCCCCATCTCAAAAGGGGGAACTTCCGACTCGAACAACCTCCAAACCCTTTGTCATGATTGCAACGCGAAAAAGGGGAACCAAATCGAGTGAGATCCCACGAGATATCGGATGGGGGAGTCCTGCTATCTCAACGTCGTCTCGCGCGTGAACGCCTTTCTCTTAAAACCCTTGCCTGATTGGTCCTATGCCAAAAGACCGATGGTAAACGGGACCCGTCGACGACGCGAGGCGGGTTGGCAAACCATCCTCAGTCACTGAAATCCCCACCCCCCAAAGATTCTATGAAGGGGGCTTTAAGGAAATCTTGGATAGATGGTTCTGCGCCCGTTTGAAAAGATGGGCGAATGGATACCCAATGTATGAATGAAACGCAAGGTTTTGAAAGGGGACTAGCCAAGAATCTTGGGGTCGGTCAGGAAGTCATAAAGCCCGACTTCGAGAATCCCCCGATCATCGCGGGATACCCCGGAAAGGCTCTTCGACACGAGGACTTTCCGGAAGGAATCCTTCAAAAGAAGAAGCGGGCGCTTTTCCTGCGCCATCTTCCTCTCGTCTGGGATTTCCATCGCGCTTTGAACATAGACCCGATCCCCGTCTTTCTCGCAGACGAAATCGACCTCATATTGCTTGAATTGTTGCTTGCCCCCGATGAGTTCGTTCACGGAAAGGCGCCCGGAATGGATGACATAGCCACGGGCGACCAGCTCGTTATAGATGACGTTTTCCATGCAATGGGATTCCTGGCTCTCGCCCCGAAACCCACTCGCGGCGTTCCGTAGCCCCAGATCCTCAAAATAGAATTTGGATTTCACCCCGATGAATTTCCGGCCCTTCAAGGAATCCGCTCCGACCTCGGTCACGAGGAAGGCGTCTTCCATCGCGGAGAGGTAGGTTTTCACCGTCGCGGGAGAGAGGTTTGCATTCTCGACGGAACGGAAGGTGTTCGCGATGTTGCTGAGGCTTACCCGGGAACCGACCGAGGTCGCGAGGATCCTCGTCACCGTCTCAAGGGTCGCTTCGTCTTTCCGGAAGCGGTTCCGCTCGATGATGTCGCGCAGGTAGGTGACGAGGAAGGTTTCCCTCAAGTACTCGATCTTGGCTTCCGTCGTTTTCGCGAGGACACATTGGGGAAGTCCCCCATAACGCCAATACTCATCCCACAACGCATAGAAGTTCCCTTTGTCCTCTTTCGTTGAAAGGAACTCCGAGAAGGAGAGGGGACGCATCCTGATCTGCCATCCCCTACCCCGGAATTCGGTCGCGATGTCGCGGGAAAGGAGATGGGAATTGCTGCCGGTCACGTAGATCTCAACATTCTCGTGGTCCAAAAGCTGATTCAGGACGTCGTAAAAGGTGATGAATTGCCCCTTGACCCAAGGGTTTTCCTTGGGGACGCAGAACTGGATCTCGTCGATCAAGAAGAACTGGGTTTTCCCGTCGTTCACGCGCTTTGTCTCGAAATAAGAGGCGAGTTCCTCGACGTCGCGGTAGCGCGCGTTCTCCACGCGATCGAGTTTCATCGTGACGATGTGGTCCTCGTCCACCCCTTGACCCCGCAGCCAATCCGCGAAGAGGGTGAAGAGCAACGTGGATTTGCCCGACCGCCTCGGCCCCGTGATGATCTTCACCAGATGGAGGCCGACCGCGTCGATCAGCTTTTGCAAATAAGCGTTTCTTTCGATGACCATTCCCGTCTCCTTCCTTAATGATCTGCTAGATTTCTAGCAATTCTTGAAATAAGTATAACGGAACCAAGGAAAAGAAAAAGAGACTAATTACAAAAATGCTAGAGTTCTAGCAATTCTTGAAATAGATGGGCTCTATCATGGCAATCTTTGGAAAATGTCGATTTTCGCGTTCGAAAAGTATTGGAAAAATACATTTTTCATTGCTAAAAAGTATTGGAAAAATACAAATGAGGCATTATGCTTTCTTTGAAAGCAAGGAGATAAGCGTTTTATGTTCAAAAGAAAAATCGCATCCCTCATCGAGGATTATCTTCGCGGCCCGAGGGAAAAAATCCTCGTCATCAAGGGCGCGAGGCAAATCGGGAAGTCGTTCATCGTGCGGGAGACCTCCAAGAAAGCCTATCCCCATTACGTCGAAGTCAATCTCCAGGCCGACTTCGATGGGCCGCGGCTTTTTTCACCAGAGAACATCCGCACGACCTCTTCGTTTTACCTTCAGCTTTCCGCGTTATATGGCGATGACCTCGGCACCCGGGACGACACGGTCGTTTTCTTGGACGAGATCCAGGTTTATCCCCATTTGCTCACCCTTTTTAAGGCTTTGCAGGCCGAACGCCGTTTCACCTATATCGCCAGCGGATCTCTTCTCGGGGTGACGCTCAAGCATACCTTCATCCCCATGGGCGCGATCGACGAGGTCGCGATGTACCCGATGGATTTCGAGGAATTCCTGTGGGCCAATCACGTCGGGGAGGAGGCGATTTCCCACGTGAAGGACTGTTTCGAAAGTCTGCGCCCCGTGGAACCCGCCTTGCACGATCTCTTTCTTTCCCGTTTCCGCGAATTCGTTCTCTGTGGGGGTCTTCCGGACGCCGTGAAAGCCTTGATCGAGCAGAAGAACGTCGTCGCGATGCGCAAGGTCCACGCGGATACCTACGCCTATTACAAGGATGACGCGACGAAATACGACCGCCAAAACAAGCTCAAGATCGAGCGCATCTATTCCCTCATGGCATCGTATATGGAAAACAAGGTCAAACGCATCCCGGTGAGCCAGATCGAGAAGGATGTCCGCCGGACGTTCGACCATTACCAAGACGAGTTCGATTACCTCGTTTCCTCGGGCATCGCCCTCGCCGTCAAGGCCGTGAGCGATCCGCGCTTCCCCCTTGTGGAATCTAGCGCGAAGAACCTAATCAAGCTCTACTATAACGACGTCGGCATCCTGACGAATATCCTCTACAAAACGAACATCAACGCCGTCCTAAACCTCGACAAGGGGCCGAATCTTGGCTCCGCCTATGAGACGGTCGCCGCGATGGAGCTCATCGCGCATGGGCACGATCTTTATTATTTTGACAGCAAGAAAGTGGGTGAGGTCGACTTCCTCACGAACGATTACGACTCCCTCTCGGTCCTCCCGATCGAGATCAAATCCGGGAACGACCAGAACAATTTCAGGGCCATCCCGAAACTCGTCGACCCCGAGGGGAATTACCGCCTTCCGAAGGGCTATGTCTTCGGAAACAAGAACATCGTGTCGAAGACGGGGAATCTCATCACCCTCCCGATTTACATGATCATGTTCTTTTGAAACCCTTCATGGTCGAGGGAAATATCCAGCCCGTTAGGGATAAGGAAATAGAATCGATTCGACCATGAGTTTACAAAAACTAAAAAAATTCTCAATTTTTGAAAGTTGTTGATATAAGGTCAATTGCATTAACGATTTAAGCGTGGACACTGGTAAGAAATAAGATTGCATTCGTGCCAAAATCCCCGTTCTTTGCCAATAGATTCGAAGCCTATTTCATAAACTGCTAGAGTTCTAGCAATTCTTGAAATAGAAAAGGCCCCCGGAAAGGAGGGTAGGGGCCTGCTCACGGAAAACGAGGAGAAGCCGTGAGCCCAATTATTGTAGCAAGCGAAAGAAGAACTGTCTCAAAAAGTTCCTGAACCCCGCCCAGAAAGAAAAAGCCCCGATCTCTCGGGGCGTATCCGCTTGTTGGAGCAGGTGACGGGAATCGGACCCGCATAACCAGCTTGGAAGGCTGGTGTTCTACCACTGAACTACACCTGCAAGTCGCTGGCGGACCATACGGGATTCGAACCCGTGGTCTCTTCCGTGACAGGGAAGCATGTTAGGCCGCTACACCAATGGTCCAGCGGCGATAAATATACCATAAAGGAAGAATGTCGCCAAATCTTTTTTGTCCCGGCTAGCGAAAAACCCCGGCCGAAGCCGGGGCATGTCGCTTATTTGCCGAGCCAGGAAAGCAACGCGGCCTCGGGGGCGAAGCCGATCTTGGTGCCAAGCACGGTCCCGTCCTTCATATGGACGAGGGTCGGGATGCTGTTGACGCCGAATTTCGCGGCCGCCTGGGGCACTTTGTCCACGTCGACGCGGAGAACGCTTAGTTCCGGGTGCCCTTCCGCGATCTTCGCGACGATCGGGGCGATCATGCGGCACGGGCCGCACCAAGTCGCGTAGAAGTCGATGAGGACCTCGCCTTCGTTCATGCCGGCGAGGAATTCTTCGTAGGTGCTGATTTCTTTTTCCATGGGGTTAAACCTCCTGTTTCAGCCTAATCATAAGGCAAAGATCAGGAAAAGGACAACGAGATGCACCGGGAAATAGAGATAGGTGATCCACCGGAAAGCCTTCGAGTCGTATCCCCTCTTGCCGTTATAGAGGTATAGAAGCGGGATCGAAAGGAGGCTATAAGTCTCAAAAGACATGTCAAACGCCCCGGATAGTTCCCTACCCGGGGTGAGGTAAGTGATGCCCCAAAGGGCGAGGGTGACGATGGCGAAGAGGAGGCAGGACATCTCATTTAGCCTCTTCCTGCCTTCGAG
>JAQYPI010000097.1 GCA_028726925.1 Caryophanales bacterium
CGTCTTTGATTCTCATGGACACGGCCAGGAGACCAATGCCTGGCAGAAGGATGACGACAGAAGCGAGGGCCGCGCATGCGATGCCAATTTTCCTACCGACATGGAGATTCTTCCTCGCGTGGATGTTCTTCTCTTTATGCCGCTTGGCCTTGATCGAAAAACGTTCATACGTCCCTTCCGTTTTCGGGGCGGCGTCCTTGATTTCACTTAGGGCTTTCTCGAATTCATCCATGGCGTTCCAGCTCCTTTTTCAGTTTTTCCTTCCCTCTTTGAACGCGCTTTTTCACCGCGGAAAGGGACAGGCGAAGAACGAGGCGATCTCCGCTTCCGGCATCTCTTCAACGAAGCGAAGCACGAGAACCTCTCGATATTTGAGAGGGAGCTTCGCGATCGCGGAAACCAAGAAAGCTTGCTGAGGGGTTTGATCAACCGGCGCAGCAATCTCGGTCTCAAGAGGGTCCGGTCTCCTTCTTCTGCGAAGGTCAAAGGACTTATTCATCGCGGAACGGAGAAGGTAGGATTTGAGATTGGCCTCGTTCTTCGGGGGACGAGCCATGACGGAAAGGAAAACATCGACCATCACGTCCTCGGCGTCTTCTTGGTTGCCCGTGTAAAAATAGGCAACGTTCATGACGTCCTGCGAATAGGAACGATAGATCGATTCGATATCCATATCTCGGCCCTTCGATTATACAACGGCCGACACGCGCGAAAGGTGACAAAAAAGCAGGGCCAAGACCCTGCGTGAAGGATTAGCAAGTCGCAGAAGAAGGGTCCCCTTTCATGCAGACCCCCATCTGCTCCTTATTCTGCGACAAACCCATCATAACGTCCTTTGTTACATTATTCGTGTTTTGAACCAAACAAATTTCACGAATTTTTCGGTTTTTTGGCTTGTTTTCGCTTCTTTTTCCCTCTTGTGGGATACTCTTTATGGACCCAATCCGCGTAATCCCGGATCTCGTCTTTGAGCCATTTCGGGCTTTGGACCTTCATGTCCTTTCCCCATCCAAGGGCGAAATTCGTGATGATGTCCTTGTTCTGCATCTCGAGCTCGCAAAGGACGGTCCCGTCTTCGTTTTGGACAATCTTTTGGTTCCGGCCATAGATGCGTTCCTTGAGCAAACTCGCGTGGACTCCGCTTGCCTTGAACTTGAGGGGGATGAATTCCCCGCCGTTAGCAAGACCTGATTGATTGAAATAATTCGACGCTTTGAACCCGCTTGCGATGGAGAAGGTGTCGTCGAGCAATTCGTAACGCTCGATGCGATTGACCTTGAAGGTCCAGATGTCCGCCGCGGAAGGGTTAAAAGCCAGGAAAAACCAAGAGTTGTTGTAAAGGACGAGTTGATAAGGATGAAGAATGTGCTCGATGAGCCCATTCTTGAGGGAACGGTACGTGATGCGGATCGCGCGCTTGGCCGCGATGGCATCCTCGAGGAACTGGTAGCGTGCCATGGCGTCCGCTTCCGTCATCGCGGGGCGATAACGGTCCACGACAAGCATGGAATTGCCACGTTTCCCGCCGGGGAAATTGGAAAACACCTTCCCCATCGCGGTCTCGAATTCCTTCTTCTTCGGGAAATCGTATTTCTGGAGGATGTAATCCGTCGCTTCCCCAAGGGCCTTTTTCTCGTCCTCGGTTAGGACGAGGGAGGGAAAAAGTTCGGCTTTGTCCAAACGATATCCACCGAAGCGGCCAGGGATGGATGTGATGCAATAACCGGCTTCCTCGAGTTCCTTTTTGTATTCCAAGACGTTTCTCGGGGTCGTTTCCAAAAGGTCCGCGAGCTCCGCGACCTTATATACCCACCCCGAATTGAGGATTTGGAGCATTTTCATGCACAGCGCCGCTTTTCCCATGGTATCTTCCCTCCGCGTTTCCCAACATTATACAAATCGAACGTGACAGGATAAATGGATGGATGAGGATTTTATATGACGCTTTTTCGGCGCGAGAAAAGAAACGGGAACGGCCCCCTTTTCGTCTTGATTCCTTCCCGAAAAGGCTGAAGGGAAAAGGAGTCATGCCCCTTGCTTGATTAGCAAGATTGCGGGATGAAAGATGAAAAAGGGGGGATGTCGCTGCCGGTTTCTCGCGGAGGGCAAGCGCGTCCGTTCAATCCTTTTTCCCTCAAGATGATGTTTCCCATCCCGTTTTCTGCAGGAACGGCTCCAAAGAATCGGGGTTCATTACATGTTCTTTCGAATCCAATCATCGAGAAATCTCATCTGCGAATCTGTATGAAACCAGTGCTCTCCGTCTTTCATAATCGTAAGGGAAGCGCCCGCTTGTTCTGCAAAATCGGATATGGTCTCTTTGGAGGTCAGATTGTCCCTCTCGCCATATAAAACACAGGTGGGGATGCGCCATTTGACCGGGTGGGCTCGAACATAGCAAAGGTACTCCCACGATAAGGTCTCCCCAGAACCGGCAACGATTTCCTCTTTGCGACGGAGTTCCTCTTCCGTGATATTGGACCGATTCATCATGTCGACGATCAGCCTCTCCATGGAAACGATAGGAGAGATGAAAAAAGCTTTTTCAATCTTCTTCTCCGCAAGACCGCTCATGGCGAAAAACGCCCCGATACTGTTTGCTACCAAAACGACGGAATCATATCCTTTAGCAACTTGATCGAAGAAATCGGAAAACTCCCTTTCGGCGTGCCACGGGTCTTGCGATTGATAGTCGAATCCAATAACGGTAGACCCGACAAAGAGAGGCCGATAGTGGTCTGCCTCTTTTTCACTTCCTCCCTTTCCGTGTACGTAAATAACCAACTGTTTCATTGAGCCATTTCCTTTTATATATCCCGGCCGCTCTAGTTTATGACAATCACTTCTTCCATAGAAACGCAAGCGCAAACTTCGGTTCTCGGTCGAGGTGTTGTTTTATCGCGGTTCGTTTGGAAATCAATCCCGAAACCCCAACCCCTCGACGAAGAAACAATAATTATCCACCGGACAATCCGGTGGTATTTCATTTTCGGGCACTTAAGCCCTCTATTACCAGCTGCCACTCAAGGTGGCCGCGGAACGGACCGACGCCCGCATCTATTGCCGGCTACCCTTTGAAAGGGTCTCCGTCA
>JAQYPI010000098.1 GCA_028726925.1 Caryophanales bacterium
AGGTCCGTGTCGGAAGCGTTGAAATACCCTTCCATGTAGAGGCCGCCGCGCAGGAAGTAGAACACGCCGAAATTGTTGAAGTTGGCGACGAACTGGGAAATGAGGTTCGGGGTCGTCGCGAACACGACGAACGGGAGCGTCAGGTCCTTGAATTGCTTCGCGGGGCTCGCCCCGTCGATCTTGGCCGCCTCGTAGCAGGAGGCGTTCATGTTCGAGAGGATGCCCGTCGCGAGGAGCATGGTGGTCGGGATGTTGAGCCACGCGTTGACGAGGAGGCCGATGAGGCGCGCGATCCATTTCGAGTCGAGCCCGAGGAATTGGATGACGCTGCCCCCGTTTGCCACGATGATCTGGTTGATGGGGCCGCCGTTGGAGAACATGAACTTGAAGCCGCAGAGGGTGATGAAGCCCGGGATGGCGTAGGCCAAAATGGGGAAGGACCGCCAGATCGCCTTGCCCTTCACGATCTTCTTGTTCAAAAGAAGCGCGAGCCCGAGGCCGAGGAAATAGTTGAGGAAGGTGGACGCGAACGCCCAAAGGATGTTCCAGCCGAGGATCTTGCCGAGGGTCGGGAGGATGCCCCCGAGGGAGAACACCTTGCCGAAGGATTCGAAGCCCGTCCAGTCCACGAGCTTCGGCGGGACGATCTCGCCCCCGTAGTTCGTGAAGGCGATGCAGATCATGAAGACGATGGGGATGACGTTGAAGACCAGGACCGCGATCACCGGGAAAAGGAGGGTGACCTTGTGGAATTTCTTGTCGAGGTAGGTGCGAACGGATTCGAAGAAGGTCGGGAGCTTCTTGCCTTCGTCGACCTTGCGGTTGATCTCGTGGATGTCCTTGACGTTTGAGACGTAGGCCATGACCCAAAGGCCGAGGACGAGGAAGGCGAAGATCCCGAGGATCATCATGATGACCGAGTTGTCGCCCTTGATCCCAAGCCAAGGATCCGCCTCCTTGCTGCCGAGGGTGAAGAATCCCGCGATGAGGTTCCCGCCCGTGAGGGCGAAGAAGAGGATGAAGCCGATCTCGCTCAAAAGATAGAGAATGCCTTTGATGTATTGCTTATAAAGGATTTGCCCAAGGCCCATCACGAAGAACGACGCCTTGGCCCTTTTCGAGGATGAGGAAAACCGGAGGCCGAACTCCAAAAAGGAATCGCGGATGCCGGAAAGGATCTGCTTGCAGCCCTTCCCGATTTCACTGAAGAGCGTAAATCGCTTCATGGATTTGTTTGCAGACCTCCGCTAGTTTGTTCCGGATGGCTTCGTCGGTGACGTATTTCTGGTCGCCCGCGGCGCGATAGGGGTCGTTGGCGAGATCCTTGCAAAGGGTTCCCGCGGGCGTCCAGATCTGGGCGGTCTCGCGGATGGACGGCATGATCTCGATCTTGCTTTCGCTCAATTGGGAGAAGAGGGTCTTGGAGAGATCGTCGCCCTCGCTCGCGAGATCCGCGCGGCAAGTCGCGATGCTCAGGATCTCGTGGCGGCGCTTCACCATCTCGTAGGAAGAGGCGTAATCGATGAAGGCCAAGGCGGCGTTCGGGTATTGGGTGTAGGAGGACATAGCGTAGCCGTTGATGCCGCCCATCGTTTTCATGGAAACCATTTCGCCGGAAACGTCGTTCAGGTCCCCGGATTTCGGGAGTTTCGGGACGGGGATCTGCTTGAGGTTTTCCTCCGCCTTTTTGCCGGCCTCCTCTTTCGTGAGGCCCTCCTTCTGGTATTCGATGGACATCTCGTCGAGGAACAGGGAGCGGACGTCCGGGGTCGTCATCGTCGCGAAGTATTCCCCCTTGGCGAGTTTCGAATACTGGTTCAGGGTGATCGAGTTGTCGATGCAGGACTCGTTCATGATCGAGGCGAGCTGGCGCAAGACCTTCGCGCCTTTGTAGGCTTCGGCCTTGTCGAGGCCGATGTCGCTCGGATCCTTGCCGTTTTTCCCGAAGATGTATCCGCCGTAGGAGAAGAGGTAGCCGGAGGCAAAATAGAAATCGTCCAGGGATTTCATGTACCCGTATTTCGAGGGGTTCGCCTCATGGATTTGCTTGGAATATCGGTAGAGCTCGCTCCAGTTCTCGAACATGTCGGGAGTCCCGTTCCCGTTCTTGTCGGAATCTTCCGGGAGCAGGTCCTCGCGATAGTACATGAGGGATGTCTGGATATTGATGGGGACCCCGAAGGTATACGTGGTTCCGCCCACCGTGGAACGATAGGCTTCCCAGGCGTTTTGGTCGACCTGCGAATAGCATTCGAGGCGCTCGACCGGGATCGGGGTGATGTGCTTTCCGTAGACGTACTTCATGAGGGAGTCGTTGGCCTGGTAGAGGATGTCCGGCCCATAGCCATAGGGGCCGTCGTTCTCGAGGTCGGAATACTCGTCCATGTTCGCGTCGACCGCGACGATGCCGTATTCCTTGTATTTCTCGTTGAAGCCGTCGAGGAGTTCCTTGAGATAACCTTGCTTGACCGCGGTGTCGTTCTCGAGGATGCGGAGGACCGCCCCCCGCTCGAGCTCGCCGTCGAACTTCGCGTAGACGCCGCCTTGCCCTTCCTCGTTCTCGGTCGATCCGCAGGAAGCGAGGGCGAGGATGGTGCCCAAGAATAGTGCTGCCGCCGTTCTTTTCATACGTTACTCCTTTGTTTTCTTTCTGTTCGCGATGATCGCGAATCCTTCGTGTTTCAGCGTTTCCCCGTTTACTAGGTTCGAGAGGACGACCTTCCCCGGGGGCAAGGGCTTGTCCGCTTCCGAGAGGTTGACGAAGAGGGCGAGGACCTGTCCGCGGTAGGCGCGTTCCATGACGAGCATCCCGTCTTGCGTGCGCAAGGAGAGTTCGCCGAATTTGAGGACCCCGCTTTTGGCCCGCAGGCGGATGAGATCGCGATATTTGGCGAAGAACGGGTTGCTTTTGCGGGCGAGGGAGAAGTCCATGCACCGCCGGCAATCGGGGTCATACCCGCCTTCGAGAGGCAACTCGTCGCCATAATACACGCAGGGGATCCCCTCGTAGAACATTTGGATCGCCGCCCCGATGAGCGCCCGCTCCTTGTTTTTGCGGAGCTGGGTGAAGAAGCGGTACGTGTCGTGCGAATCGAGAAGATTCCAGTTCGTGTGTGTCACGGGGGCGCTGTAGCGCAGGCGCAGGGCCTCGAGCCTTTCCTTGAACGCGAGGGAATCGAGCTGGTGGAATGCCAGATAGTCGTTCACGTAACGGGTGAAGGAATAGTTCATGATCCCGTCGAATTCGTCCCCCCGGAGATAGGGGGTGGCATCTTGCCAGTTTTCCCCGATCAGCATGACGTCGGGATTGATGGCTTTGATCTCGCGGCGGAAACGCTTCCAGAAATCGTGACTGATCTCGTCGGAGACGTCGAGGCGCCAACCGTCGATGCCATATTCCTTCACGTAATGCTTCCCGATGTCGCAAAGATAGCTTTGGACCGCGGGATTCGAGGTGTTCCATTTGGGCATGTAGTCGCAAGTCGCGAATTTCTCGTATTTGCCCTTGGAAATGTCCTCGTCGTAGATGATGAACCAATCGAAGTAGGGGGAATTCCGCCCGTTCCGGACGACGTCTTGGAAGATGGCATTTTCATTGGAAACGTGGTTGAACACCGCGTCCAGGATGATGCGCATCCCCCGTTTGTGGGCCTCCTTGACGAGTTCCTCGAACGCAACGTTGGAACCGAATCCCGGGTCGACCTCGTAATAGTCCTTGATGTCGTATTTGTGGTTGGAGATCGAGCGGAAGATCGGCGTCAGGTAAAGGGCGTTCACCCCCAGGTCTTTCAGGTAATCGAGCTTCTCGCGCAGGCCGATGAGGGATCCGCCCGCGAAGGATTTCGGGTTCGGGATCGCGCCCCACTTCAGGTTGATGAAGTCCTTGTCGCCTTCCCCTTTCCCGCGGTGGAAACGGTCCACAAAGATCTCGTAGATGATCGCGTCCTTCGCCCACGAGACTTCCCTCTGGATGTCGATGTCGTTGACGAAGGCGCACTGGAAATAGTTGTAATACGAGATGGCGAATTGGTAGTTCTCGGTGAGGCCGTCCGTGGAGAAAAAGAAATCCTTTCCTTCGCAAACGAAGCGGAAGACGTAGGCAAGAGATGGGGTTTCAAGAGGCAAGATAATCTCGTAGTAAGCGTAGAGATCGTCCTCGTATTTTCGCGTCATCTTCTTTTCTTTGCGTTTCAGGAAGAAAAGGTGTTTGGCGTTATAGAGGACGTGGCAGCTCTCGATCTCGTCTTGCTTGTCTACGCGGACGCGCAAAACGAATCTCTTCCCCGGCAAGGGAAAGGAATAGGCGGATTCGATGGAATGGAAGACGGCGTATTGATTCATGGATGCCCCTCAATGGAGAGAAGGGAAGAGCCGTGTTTCTCGGCTCTTCCCTCAAAGCGGTTTATTTGGCGAAGAAATCGACCGTGACGACGTTGTCGTCGGATTTGACGATCTTGATACGGTAGGTGCCGGCGGCCGTGCACTTGAAGTTGTTCGCGGCGTTGAAGATTTCGTTGGCATCGCCTTCCGTGCCAAGGCAGCTCGTGCCGATCCAGTTGCCCCAGGCCGTGGTGGTGTTTTCGTCGAACCAGGCGAAGCCGAACTCGTCGCCCTCGGCGAAGGTGTAGTCGAACTCGACGACGCCGTTGACCGAGGTGGTCTTGTTTTGCATATCCCAGCCGGTCATCGTGCCTTTGATGTAGACGTCGTAGGAGTAGACGTCCGGGACCTTGACGGCGTTGACGACCGGGGCGCCGGAAGAATAGTCGATCGTGATGTCATAGGTGCCGGCGACATCGCAGACGAAGTTGCGGTCTAGGTTGGTGGAGAAGTTCGCGTTCGAATTGCTCTCGGCGGGTTCGCCGATCGCGGTGTAGCGGATGAGGTTGCCGGGATAGACGTCCGTGATAGGTTGGTCGTGATCGGTGTAGACGAAACAGAACTTGTTGCCTTCCTCGAGACGGAGGGTGAAGGTGATGTCCCCGTTGGAGAGGACGGATCCGATCATGGTCGGTTCCCAGTCGTTGTGGGTGTCGAGCTTGTAGTAACCGTCGAGCGTCTTGATGGGCTGGGAGAGAACGTCGCCGTTGCGGACCCAGGAGAGAACGTCATAACGCTTGGAGACATCGCTGACGGAGAGGGTGAGGGTGTAGTTACCGGCGACTTTGCACTGGATGTTGCCGGTATTGGCAAAGTAGGTGGTGCCGTCGAGGACCGGATCCTTCAGGAAGGAGTAGCCGTGGGCAAGGCCCCATTGGCTGTCCCTGACGATCTGGAACTCGTCGTTGGTCTGGAGATCGATGGTGATCGCGTATTCGCGTTCCTTGCCTTCAACGGGCATGAGCTTGAAGCGCTCGTCCATGTTCTTCCTGCCCCAGTCGGAGATGGAGAGGAGCTCGGAGCAGCCGCCGCCGACGATGTACCATTCGGTGTTCGGGACGTATTCCAGGGTGAAGGTGGGATCGTAAGTGACGACGCAGACCCTGGTCTCGAGGGAGTAGGTGAAGGTGTAGGTGCCGTTCGCGCCGGTCGAGAAGTTGCTGTCGAATTCCTTGCTGCCGAGAATGAATTCGGTCGAGTTCTCGACGTCGACTTGCCCGAATTTGATGCTGACGGGTCCGAGGCCGTCGAGGATGCTATCCCCGTTCAGGGAGTAGAACATGAATTCGTCGAAATCGAAGAACTCGTGGGTGTAGGTGTAGGTCTTGGTCGCGGGATCGTAGTCCATCTTGTATTCGGGCTCGATGATGTGCTGCCAACCGGTGATCAGGTTGCCCTTGATGTAGAGGTCATAGACCTTGTCGGCCTGCTCGATGACGTCCCCGTTGCGGACCCAGGTGATCTTGTCGAAGTCGCTGTAGTTGAAGCACTCGCGGTTATCCTCGCTGTAATAGGGATCCTCGGTGTCGTAGTAGTCGTCGCCCGGATGGGTCGTCAAGGTGAGTGTGTAGTTGCCCGAGACGAGGACGCCGATGTTGCATTTGCGGGTCTCGGTGTTGAGGTGGGAGGCCTTGATCTCGAAATATTCGGTGCCGTCTAAGGACGTGGAATCGAGATATCCGCCGCCCCTTTGGTTGCTCCAGTTCGAATCGATCGCGAACTGGAATTCGTCACCGACCTCGAGGTCGAGGGTGATGGTGTACTCGTTGACGTTCTTCTTGTCCGAGCGGGTGAGCATGTGCTCTTCCTCGATGTTCTTGCCAAAGGCCGAGGACGAGAGGACCTTGCTGGTCCCGTTGCCGACGATGGCCCAAGGACGGGTGTCTTCCACGTAATTGGTGGATTGGAAAAGCGCGTACACGGGCGTGTCCTTGTAGACTGGGGCGAAGTCATAGGCGAATTTGTAGTTCGGAGTTGCGTACCAATCAACGAACTCAAATCCTTCCTTGACCGGCGCCCAGTCCGTCGCGCGCTCCCCTTCCTTGACACTCTCCGTCTTCAAAACGGTTTCGTTGTCGTAGAAGGTGACGTCGTACGTCTTTCCGTCGTCTTTCGCGCATGACGTGGCCACCATCGTGCTGGCCACGGCAATTGCGCCAACGAATAGTTTTGCGATTGCTTTCATAATTCCTCCTGCTTAATCGCTTAAGGTAATTTCATTCTATCCCGCTCTTTTGTGGTGTCAACACCTTTTGATACCGCTTACAAAGCCGATTTTTAACGTTTTTGATACGATTTTTTTACTTAATTTACTTAAAATCTTAACTTGAGAAATCCGGTTCTTTTTGCTATTGTTTTCAAAAGAAGCACGAAAGTGAGGCATTTTCATGGCAAGAGTAACTTTGGCGGATATCGCGAGGGAGGTCGGGTGCTCCACGGCGACCGTTTCCTATGTCCTGAACAACGATCCGCGCCAGAAGATCAACGAAAAGACGAGGATGAGAATCATCCAGGTTTCATCTATCCTAGGCTATCAGAAGAACGCGTTCGCGAGCGGCCTCGCGGATGGCAAGTCACACAGCATCGGCCTCTACGTCGGCCGCTGCGGGTTTCCTCTTGAAACCGCGGACAAAATGGCGTTTGTTTACCAGCTCGTCAAAGCCTTGGCCCTCAACGGATACCGCACCGTCCTTTTCACGGATTCGATCAGCATGGAGATCCAGTTCGTCGACGCGATTCTTTGCATCGATTTCGACGAAAGCGACTTCGATGCCGTGTGCAAGAGCAATTTCATCCCCGTCCTCGGCGTCGATACCCACGTCCACGAGCCCTGGACGTTCGAAATCAGCTCGGATTTCGCGGGAATCGGGGAGCGTTTCTTCCTGAAAGACTACGTTTTGCTTTGCCATAAAAGGAATTCGAAACGGCTGAGGGAAGAGATCCGGGAGGCGAACCCGAACGTGCATTTCGTTTCCTCCTTCGCCCAGCTCGACATGCTGGAAGAGGCCCTTCAAGGGAAAAAAGTAATCGTAGAGGGGGAATCCATGTACGATTACTTAAAAAACAAGAACGCAAACTTTATCAAATACGTGGTGGATTGCGAGACAAAAATCAACAAAATCGTCACGTGCCTCAAGCTGGCCATCGAGCACGCGGAGGTCGAGAACCACGTGTTCAAGATGAGCTGAGGGCCCGCCGGCGGTTACCGCATCTTTCCAAACGCATTGGGAAAGCGGTAAACTAAGCCCCATATGAGACTCCTCTTCATCCGCCACGCAGACCCGGATTACGCCCGGGATTCCCTCACGCCCCGCGGGGAAGAAGAGGCTCTCGCCCTCGCGGAAACCTTGCGCGAGCAACGGATCGACGCCGTCTTTTGCTCGCCTCTAGGACGGGCCAAGCGCACGATGGAGGTCGGTCTTTCCCTCCGCGGTGACCAGCTGCCCGTCAAGATCCTCCCCTGGCTTCGCGAATTCGACGCGGTCACCCCGCATCCCCCGCAACAACGGGCTTGGGATTTCTTGCCCGAGGATATCGCCCGATACGGGGAAGACGCCTATTCCCTCAAAGATTACGCTGATGCCGTAATCCCTTACCGCGATTCTATGGATTTCATCGCGAAAAGGGACGAGGCTTTCGCGGGCCTTGACGCCCTTTTGGCAGAAAACGGCTACCAAAAGGATGGCCTTCTTTACCGCGTCACCGCGAGCAACGACCGCACGCTCGTCTTCTTTTGCCATTTCGGGATCGAGGCCTTGCTGCTTTCCCGCCTCGTGAACGCCCCGCCCCTCGTGTTCTTCCAAGGGACCTGCGCCTCCCCGTCCTCCATCACGGAGGTTTACACGGAAGAACGCCGCGAGGGGATCGCTTCCTTCCGCATCCTCCATTTCGGGGAAACTGCGCACCTGCGGAAGAAAGACATGGAAGATTCGTTTGCCGCCCGGTTCTCGGAAACCTTCGACGACCCGAGACGTCACGACTAAATTCGGTACCGAAATAAAGGAGATATCAACATGGTAGACAAAATCTGGAGACCCATCAAAGCCGTCCTTTGGACCGTGGCCGCGATCCTCATCCTCGTGTTCCGGGAAGAGGTCGTCTTGCTGCTCAATTATCTCGTCGGGGGCATCATGGTCGCCTACGGCCTCGAGACGGTCGTCCTCCACCTCGTGAAAAAGGAGTCCTTCAAGAAGGAGAATCGTTTCTTCTGGGGCCTCATCGAAGTCGCGATCGGTATCACCCTCATCTTCCTCATCGACCTTGGCGATCCCGAGGGCATCCCCTACGCGACCGTCTGCGTCGTCTGGGCCATTTGGAGCATGCTGCGCGAAGCTTTGGAAATCGAGGAAGGGATCCGCGAGATCCTCCACAAGGAGCCCGCCCTCCTCTCCCTTGCCGAATCCCTCGTCGCGATCGTCTTCTCCGTCCTCCTCCTTCTCCAGCCGGGCGAGCACCACGCGATGACCCACGTCATTCTCCTCTTCGTCGAGCTTATCACGACCGGGGTCATCTTCCCCTATGGCCGCGTCCTCATCCATCGCTTGAAGGTCAAGCACGGAACGGCCGTCGAGGAAGAAGAATAAAGGGCCCATGCATTCCTTTTCCGGGGTTTGTCCCCGGTTTTTTCTTGCATGAAAAAGCGGCCCATCGAGGGGCCGCGAAGGAAAAAGGGAACTATTCCCCGAGGGGGGTGGCCTCGATCGCCGCGGCGACCTTCTCGACGAGGTGCTCTTTGGCGTAGGTCATGACTTCCTCGATGGCGCTTGCGAAATTGAGGGCCTTGGATTTGCCATGGCATTTCACGACGAGCTTCTTGCACCCGAGCAAGGGGGCGCAGGAATCGTTCGCGTATTTAAACGGCTTCTTGACGTTCTTAAGGCCCCTAAGCTGGAAGAGGGCCCCGATTTTGCGCCATGGATTCCCCATGACGGCTTCTTTGAAGAGGTCGCTTACGAAATAGGCGCCTCCTTCGAGGGATTTGACGAACACGTTGCCGGCGAATCCATCCGAGACGACAAGGTCGCAGATGCCGTCGAGCACCTTGTCCCCCTCGACGTTCCCAATGAAATTAAGATCCGGGTCTTCCTTAAGAAGGGGGAACACCGTCTTGGTGAGCTCGTTGCCCTTCCCTTCCTCCATCCCGACGGAAAGAAGTCCGATGCGGGGTTTTTCAATGCCAAGGACCTTCAGATATTCGTTAGCCATCTTCGCGAATTGGACAAGGTATTCGGGCTTGCAGTCCATGTTGGCCCCCGCGTCCGTGAGGCGGACGAGACCCCCGTTCTTGGTCGGGAGGGTCGCAAGAAGCGCGGGACGCTTGACCCCGGGGATCCGGCCGACCTTGAAGATGCAACCGGAAAGCATCGCGCCCGTCGGCCCAGCACCCAAAAACGCATCCACGTCCTCGCGCTCTTTCAAAGCCTGGAAGGCAAGAGCCATGGAACAATTCGGCTTGGTCCTCAGGAAATTCGCGGGGTGATCCGTGTTGAGGACGGCCTCCTCGGCATGGATGATTTCGTAACGGGATGCGTCGATCCCCGCTTTCTGAAAGGCTTCCTCGATCGCGGGCTTCGGGCCCACGAGGATCAAGTTCAGGTCCGCGTTCTTCTTGAGCGCGGCGATCGCCCCTTCGATCGGGGCGGCGGGGGCGGCATCGCCGCCGAGGACATCGAGGATGATTTTCATAGGTTTTCTCCGTTTATGGGGATGATACCCCTTTCCTGCCCCGAGGCAAAGACCTCGTATCGAAAACGAGTTTGGGCGAAATCCGAAATCGCTTGCATGTTTCTGAATCCTATTCTATAAAGATGGGGCCATGGAACGCAGGAAGACCATCGAAAACGCCGTGCTAGGATCAATCGGCGGCCTTTTGCTAGTTTCTGGCATCCTCTCGATCCTTTTGCGCCCCGAAGCTTTCGTCGCCTTCTTTGCATCCGATATCATCCTGCTTGGCCTCGGCCTTCTTTGGATCGCCTTGTTTCGCGACGCCTCGTTCCTGCCATTCGATGAGGAAAGGAAGAAGCGCTTCGCCTACCTTTGGGGCGGTTTCCTCCTCGCCCTTGGGTTCCTCGGCTTCCTCTTCCTCGAACGTTACGCGAATGCCTCGATGGGGGAACTCGTCCCCCCGGGGGAATCCTCGCTCGAGACGAATTCCCTTTACGTCGTCTTCGGCTCGTTCTGCGCCGCCGCCTACCTCGTCGTCGGCCTGCTTAAGAACCACCGGTTCCTCGAAGAAGGCAAGGTCAACCGCCGGCGCATCCTCCGCGACGGCCCCTTCCTTTTGCTACTCTTCCTCGGGTTCCTCGCCTTCTTGCTCGCCCAAGACGCTTTTTCCTTGTTCCATGTCTGCATCTCCTACCTTTGGATTCCCCTTTGCGTCTTGTTCCTTTCTTGCTTTACCCGCCTTCTTTTTTACCGCGTCCTCCCCGTCCGAATGACTGCGGACGCCCTCATTCTTTTGAGTTTCCTTTCCTTCGCGGTTTTCGCCCTTCTCCTATCGTGCCTTCCTTAAAGAAGGAATTGTGGTAGAATCCTTGCCATGAGCAAGACCGACCCAAACGCATATCTCTCCCATTGCGAGAACAACGAGATCGAGATCCTAACGTCGAAACAATGCCGTTGCCTTTTCTGCGGCTCGACCTTCCCCGCGAAAGACGTCCATGACTGGACGGATGGGG
>JAQYPI010000099.1 GCA_028726925.1 Caryophanales bacterium
TGCTTGGTTTCATGCCCTTGATTATAAGGGAAGAGAAAGAAAAACTCATCGAGGAAGAGACCGGAAGGAATTGAAGGAAAACGGGAAAGAAGGGATAATGCCCCCGATGGAAAAGAACATTCTCGCCCTCGACCTCGGCAAAGGATCCCTCGGCATGGCTCTCAGCCGTTCCGGGATGTTCGTGACCTTGCTCCCGAACCTCCGTTTCAAGGCGGGGGATTACGAAGAAGCCCTGCGCCTCTTAAAAGAAGCGTTGCTTGGGGAAAACGTCGAGCACATCGCCCTTGGCTACCCGACCTATCCAAGCGGGGATCCTTGCGAGATGACCCCCCTCGTCGAGGCCTTCGCCCCCAAGGTCCAAGCCCTCTTCCCGAAGGCGGACCTCCATTTCGTCGACGAGAGGAATTCCACGGTCGAAGCTTCCGCCCTCCTCCACGAACTCGGCCAGAACGCGAAAAAGCAGCGCCACCACATCGATAGCGCCGCCGCGGGAGTCATTCTCAAACGTTACCTCGCCTCGATCGGGCAGGATTAGGCATCGCCTTTTTGTTTCGGGATCGAGAGGGCGAGCTCACGCAGGTCGTCCACGGTGAAATAATACGATTTGCCGCAGAAATTGCAGTCGAGGTGGATCGTCTTGCCTTCGTTAGCCATATCCTCAAGCTCTTGGGGACCTAAGAGGAGCAAGGTGTTTCGCACGCGCTCCAGCGAGCAGGAGCACCGCCACTCGATGTCTTTTGTCGATACCACCCTCTCGCCGAGCTTGCCAAAAAGCAGGGGAATCATTTCTTCGACCCCCAGGTTCCGGAATTCGAGGGCTTCCATCGAGGGGAGGGAAGAGAAGAGGCGGAGGACTTCCTCCTTGGTTTCTTCGCTAGCGAAAGGCAAGGCCTGCACGAGGAAGCCGAAAGCCCGTTTCACGTTGCCGGACTCATCGAAACTCACGTGGAGCTTCGTCTTCGCGAGGATCTGGTCGCTTTGGGCGAAAAACGCGTCGACGCTCCCCGCGAATGAGGAGAAATCAAGGGAGACGGACGAGGAATAGGGCTCCTTCATCCCGAGGTCGCGGACGATCTGCATGATGCCGCGCCCCGAGGTGGGCATCCCCTCGGGATGGCTCGCGGAAGCCTTCACGTGGATGGCGGAATCCGCGCTCGCGACGAGGCTCGCGTTCCCTTGCAGGTCCTTGACCGCCACGCTCAAGGCGTCCTCGCCCTTGAGGTTGCTTGCGAGCATGCTCGCGATGAGGAGCATCTCCCCGACGAGCCGGGCCGAGTTCTGGTCGTAATGGCGTTTCTCTACCGCGATCTTGAGGGCCTCGGTCACTTCGCAAGCGATCCCGCACCACTCATCGTGGGCCCCAAGGGCCCGGATGCAACAATCCTTCATGGCAAGCCTCCTTTGTTCAACATTGTACACGGAAAAGAAACGGCTTTCCATCGGTTAAAAATGAAGAAGGGAGAGCATTTTGCTTTTCCTTGTGCTAAAATTGCTCAAAATTGTTAGCGAAGGGGGAGGTTGTTCAAAAATCACCAATGGCCAAGAAAGAGTACAAAAACGTCGTTCGTAGCCGCCTTGCCTTGCAAGATGGCTTCGTGAGCCTCTTGAATGAGGGGTATACCGTCCCCAAGATCACCGTTTCCCTCCTCTGCACCCGATCCGGAGTCAACCGCGGGACGTTTTACAACCATTACAAGGAAGTGAGCGATCTCGCCGCCGAGATCGAGCGCGATTACCTGGAGGAGGTCGAGCGGGCGTTCCGCGAGATCGGCATCCTGAACCATGACGCCCGCGTGAAGCTGTTCGCCCGGGTCAACGAGATCATCGACCGGAAGCATCGAAGCGCGATCGCCGTCGCCAAATGCATGCCCTATTCCTTCAAGACGGACCTTCAGAACAAGATCGAGGCCGTGAACCGCAAGCACCTATCGACGGCATTCATGGTACAGAATATGCCCCCCGAGGCTCTCGGGGAAGTCATGATTATCGCTTCGGGAATCGCGACTTCCTATGTCGCCCTCGTCCTCGACAAGAGCCCCGTTCCCAAAGAGCAAATCGCTGCTGCCGCGGTCGCCCTTTTGGACCGTTTCGACCCCAAATTGCAAGAGAATCAGCGGTAGATCCCGATTCGGACCGCCTCTTTCCCTTTCCTCGACGTCCCAAGGAATCCTAGGACGGCGATTTTCCCTTTGCCGCGCAGAGCGATTCGATCCCCTGCCTTAATCGCCCCATCCGGGCGAAGGCAAGGCACGCCGTTTTGGGCGACAATGCCCGCGAGGATCGCTTTCTTGGCTTCTTCCCTGCTAAGAGAGAAGGCCTCCGCGACCAACGCGTCGAGGCGGTAACTCGCTAGCACGAGGCGCCGCTCCCCCAAGGGTTTCGGGGCGGGGAAGGACGAAGGGTCGACCTCGCTCACGGAGACGGAGAAGCGCCCGATGGATTCGAGGGCCAGGAGGGATGGAAGGACGCTTGGGAGGCAAAAGGCGTAGGCTTCCCCGTCCAAGGCGACGAGATCCCCAATCGCGCCCCGCTCGATGCCTTGGCCGAGGATCGCCCCGAGGAAATCTCGATGGGTCAACGAAGAGGCAAAGCGCTTGCCTTTCGCTTCGATATGCACGCAACGGGTATCGCTTTCCATTTCTTCCCCAAGCGGGAAGAAGAACGCCCTTTGCCGTTCTGCCCCCTCGTATCCCCCATCGAGGACGAAGGGGGCTTTCCCCTCGAACGCCTCCTTGGCTGCGAGGGCTTCCGCGGGGGCCAAAAAGGCGCTGCCGACGGTACGGCATTGCCGTTCCGCGGCCCGGCGGAGATCCTCGAGATGGGGCAATAGATAGGGGTCCATAGTCTTAGGAATAGTCTATTCCTCCTTCCTTCTTTCCTTCAACGGGGGGTATCATTTCCCCATATGAATCAGAACCTCCGTGACATCGCTTCCCGTTGCCTTGGGTGTAAGGCCCCTCGCTGCGAGGCCTTTTGCCCCGCGAGTAACGCGATTACGAGCGTCCTCTCCCTCCTGAAACTCGGGAAGGAAGAAGAAGCCGCCCGCGTCCTTTACGAGGCGAACCCCTTTCCGGAACTCACCTCCGTTCTTTGCGACCACGCGCGCCAGTGCAAGGGACACTGTGTCCGCGGCCTTTCGGGCGAGCCCGTCGATTTCCCGTCGGTCGAGAAGCGCCTGCGCTATCTTTACCCGCGTCCCTTGGGCAAAAAGAGAGAGAACGGCCGCTCCATCGCCCTCGTCGGGGCCGGGCCCGCGAACCTCGCCCTCGGTTACTATCTCCTCCGCCAAGGTTACCGCGTCGCTTTCTTCGAGAAGGAAGAAGGCATCGGAGGAGCCATCCTTACGGGCATCCCCTCGTTCCGTTTCGACAAATCTGCCCTGAAGGGCATCCACGAAGACCTTCTCGCCCTCGGGGCGTCGTTTTCCTTCAACGTCACGATCGGGGAAACCAACCCCCTGTCCGCCCTCTTTTCTTCCTTCGACCGCGTCGTCCTCGGGGTCGGGGCCAGCAAGGAAAATCTCCTTTCCTTCCCCAAGGCAAAAGGGATCATCGGGGGACTATCGTATCTATCCGAAGGCGAAAAGAAGGAACC
>JAQYPI010000100.1 GCA_028726925.1 Caryophanales bacterium
GCAGGGCGCCTCCTGACAACCATTTTCGCCCGCGAGCGAGGAGGCGCACGCAACGAGAAAACGGGTGTTCAAAGTCAAGCGAAAACGCGAGTTTCCGGTTATCCACAGGGGTGTGCAAAACTTTTCCACCAAGCGGGGATAAACCCGGAAAGTCTTGAACGTCAGCGAGAAATCCCCGTGGAAAACCTTGTTACAATCGTTTCCGAGACGGAAGTTATCCACCGGAAAAAGGGGCGAAAAAGTTTTCCACAAGTTATCCACATTTTCCATTTGGGGAAAACCTAGCATTCTCGCGATTATGCCGATAAAATCGTTAGAAAATCGGGTGTGGAAAACTCAATTTTCGACAAAGTCTCGCTTCCCAAAGTGTGGAAAACCCCTATAATCACCTTCGGGTAGACACCTAATACGACTATGAAGAACGAATTGACCGACATCTGGAACGGCGTCCTCCGCATCATCGAGGCCGATCTCGGGGACCCCCAGATCTATGAATATTTTTTCCGCGGCACTTCCATCCAGGGGGTCGAGGGAGAGACCATGACGATCCTCGTGAGCACTTCCTTGGCCGCGAGCTTTTTCCGCGACCAGTATTATTCTGAGATCGCGGGCGCGGTCAACCGCGTCACCGGGACGAATTACAAACTGGAATTCGTGACCGCTTCCAAGGATGCCCCCTTGGCGGAAACCACCAAGAAAACACCGGCAAAACCGAAGCTTTTCAAAAACGCGAAGCTCGATGAGCGTCTCACGTTTGACAGTTTCGTCGTCGGGGAGAGCGACCGGGATGCCTTGCAGGCCGCAACCCTCATCGCGAGTCGCCCGGGAGAGACGTTCAACCCCTTGTTCATCTACGGCGATTCCGGACTTGGGAAAACTCACCTCCTCCAGGCAATCGGCAACTCCATCGTCAAGCGCTTCCCGGGCAAGAAAGTCCTTTACGTCTCCGCGAACGACTTTGTCGAGGAATTCGTTTCCTACGTCACGAACCACCAGACCGACCAATCCTTCTCCGCCTTCTTCCGCGAAGAAGTCGACGTCTTGCTCCTCGACGACATCCAATTCCTCCGCTCGAAAGAAAAGACGATGGAGACTTTCTTCAACGTCTTCCAAGCCCTCACGAGCCAAAACAAGCAAATCGTCCTCACAAGCGATCAGGACCCGCATCTCCTCGATGGCTTGAGTGAGCGCCTCAAATCCCGCTTCGCCCAAGGATTGCCCGTCAAAATCAAGAAACCGGACTTCGACACAGCGCGTAACATCCTTCGTTCCAAAATCCAGTTCACCGAGCTCAAAAACTGCGAGGTGGACGAGGATGTCATCAACCTCATCGCCGCCCAATTCGGGGACAACGTGAGGGAACTCGAAGGCGCGCTCAATCGTTTGCTCTTCTGCACGATCCTCGGCGGCCCTTGCAAGCACATCACCGTCGAGATCGCCTCCGAAGCGCTCCTCGACCTTCGCAATGCCAAAAGGGAAATCGCCAAGCCTTCCGTCTCGCGCATCGTGAGCGTGGTCGCGGATTACTACAATCTCACGCCCCCGCAAATCATGGGCAAGACTCGCGTCGCCCAGATCGCCCTCGCCCGCCATATCGCCATGTTCCTCTGCCGCGAATTGCTCGGCATGAACTTCACGGAGATCGGAAAAGCCTTCGGGAAAGACCACACCTCCGTCATGAACGCGATTGCCAAAGTGGAAAACATGGGGAAAACTGACCCCGTGGCGAAATCCGGGATCGACGAGCTCAAAAAGCGTTTTGCCAAATAAGATTATTTATAAATAAATAAAACTCTACCAACCCTGTGTGCAGGATGGTAAAATATCCAGGCTGGACAGGGGGAGTTATCCACTTATCCACACAATTCGCAGGACTAATAATAATTAATTCTTTATCCGTAAATAATAAATTGAGATATTTAGGAGGCCCGCTCATGCGTTTCACCATCAAGAAAGAACCGTTTCTGAAAACCCTCACGATCGCCGGACGTGCCGCCCCGGTCAAATCCGCGGTGCCCGCTCTTTCCAACATCAAATTCGACCTCAACGAAAAAGGTCTCGAACTCACCGGTTGCAACGGCGAGATGACCATCGATTCGGTCGTCCCCTACATGATCGGGGAAGAGGAAATCATCCGCAGCGCTTCCGTGGGCAAGATCCTCGTTTCCGCCCATTACATCACGGAAGCCATCCGCCGCATGGAGGGAAGCGAAATCCATTTCGAGGTCGTCGACAGTTCTCTCGCGAAGATCGATGACGGCCGCACCTCCATCAAGCTCGTCTGCGCCAACGCCGAGGAATACCCGGACATCGACCTCGAGGAATCCGGCCAGACCTTCGAGATGAGCACCCCGGATTTGCTCGACCTCGTGGAGCAAAGCGCGTTTGCCGCTTCCTCCAAGGAAACCAAGCCGGTCCTTTCGGCAGTCAATCTCGAGGCTTGCGGGGACGGAACCCTCGTCGCCACCGCGACCGACGCCGCCCGCATGGCCCGTAAATCCGTGTCGATCAATTCGGACGTCCGCTTCAAGTGCAACGTGCCCGCCCGCATCCTCGGCGACATCGCCCACCTCATCGAAGGGACTGGGGCCGTCCGCGTTTCCATCGATGACAAGAAGGCGCTTTTCCGCGCCGGCATGACCGTCGTTTCCACCCGCCTCATCCCGGGCGATTACCCCGTCACCAAGAGCATCATCCCCACGAACTTCAATTATTTCCTCGAGGCGAATTCGCAGGAGCTCATCAACGCGATGGGGCGCCTCTCCATCTTCATCACCGAGAAGGATGGAGCCGTCAAGCTCTCGATGAACGAAGGCGAAGTCGAGGTTTACGCGAAGAACGAGGCTTCCGGGTCCGCGAACGAGAAGATTCAGACCTTCTCTTTCGTCGGCGAAAGCCTTTCCGTCTCGTTCAACCCGGCCTACATCGTCGATGCCATCAAGGCTCTCCGTTCCGAGGATGTCACCCTTTGCTTCGTGAACGAAATGAAGCCGTTCGTGATCAAGAATCCCAAGGATCCTAGCGCCGTCGAGCTCATCACCCCGATGCGGACCTATTAAGAAAAATCCCGTTCGAAATTCGGCAAAATAGAAGGCAAAAAAGCCTTCTATTTTTTACTACGTAGTAGTAAACTAATCTCGGACGTTTCATCCGGTGTTTTTTATGGACGATACAAAGGAAATTCACATCACGACCGAGTACATCACCCTCGGACAATTCCTCAAATTCGCGGACATCATCCACGAAGGCGGGGAAGCCAAAAGGTTCCTCGCGGAAAACGAGATCCTCGTCAACGGCGAAGCGGAAGCCCGACGCGGCAAGAAGCTCCGTCCCGGCGACGAAGTGAACGTGAACGGTTCCGCGTATCGGATCGCATGATCCTCACGCGCTTGCGGCTCTTCTCCTTCCGGAATTACGAGAGGCTCGAGCTCGACTTCGATCCCGGCATCACCGCGGTGGTTGGTAAGAACGCCTCCGGCAAGACGAACCTCGTCGAAGCCATCCAGTTTCTGTCCCTCGCGCGCAGCTTCCGGGCGTCGGATACCGGGCCGCTCATCAAGGAAGGCCAAAGCGGAGCCGCCATTGAGGCGTCGATCCGGGAAGGGGATCTCTTGAGAACCATCCGTATCGAGCTTGCCAAAGACGCCAAGCGGATCTTCCTCAACGGGAAGCCCTTGCGACGCCTGAGCGAACTCTCTCGCCTCGTGAACGTCCTCTTCTTCAGTCCCGCGGACGTGCCGCTCTTTGCGGCGAGCCCCTCGGAGCGGCGCGATTTCCTGGACATCAGCCTGTCCAAGCAATCCCTCGACTATTTCCGCCTCATCTCGCGTTACGGCGCGACGCTGCGGGAACGGAACGCCCTGCTTAAGGAAGCGAGTCCGGACGAGGCTCTCCTCTCCGTGCTCACGTCCCAGCTGATCGCTCTCGCCGAGCCGATCGTGCGCTACCGCGAGCTCTACATCGCGAGCCTCAACCGCGTTCTCCCGCCCCTCCTAGGGCGCCTGCGCGGCGATTCCTCGCCCGTCGAGCTTGTCTACCGCCCCTTTCTCAAGGCGGGCGAAGATTTCGCGGAGCGGGCCAAAAAAGCGTTTGCTTCCGCCGCGGAAAGCGACCGGGCGCATCGCTCGACGGGCATCGGCGTCCATCGCGAGGACTTCTCCCTCCGCTTGAACGGGAGAGACATCTCGGCCTACGGGTCCCAAGGGGAGAACCGCATGGCCGTCCTCGCCCTCAAACTTTGCCCCTACTACCTCATCGAAGACGAGGAGCGAAAACCCATATGCGTGCTCGACGACGTGACTAGCGAGCTCGACGCGCAGAAGCAAGGGAATCTCTTCGAGGTCCTGAAGGACTTCCGTCAAGTCTTCTTGACAACGACCCAAATCGAAATCGAAGGCGCGTCCTACGTGGACGTCGCCGCGAATAACGCCATAAGGAGGAACTAACATGGCAGACGAAGAAACCAAAGCCGTCGACCTATCGACCGGCAACGAGTTCCACGAGGAAGACCGCTTCCAATACACGAAGGAAGACGTCACCAACGAGAAAGAACTCGAAAAAGCGAAAGCGGATTACGGCGCGAGCGACCTTCAGGTCCTTGAGGGACTTGAGGCGGTCCGTAAGCGCCCGGGCATGTATATCGCCACCACCGCCGCGGCGGGCCTCCACCACCTCGTGTGGGAGATCGTCGACAACTCGGTCGACGAAGCCCTCGCCGGCTATTGCAACCACATCATCGTGACGATTCACAAAGGAAACTCGGTTTCCGTCAAGGACGATGGCCGCGGCGTCCCCGTCGACATCGTTGCCAAAAGCGGCCTTTCCGGCGTCGAGACGGTTTTCACGATCCTTCACGCGGGCGGTAAGTTCGGCGGCGAATCGGGTTATAAGGTCTCCGGCGGTCTCCATGGCGTCGGCGCTTCCGTCGTCAACGCGCTTTCCTCTTGGCTTGAAGTCGAGGTCAATCGCGACGGCGGCAAGTACTTCATCCGCTTCGAAAACGGCGGACACGCGGTCGATCGCTTGAAACGGATCGGCGACCAGGAAGGCGTCGGCACCCTCGTCACCTTCCAACCGGACCCGACGATCTTCACCGAAACCACGGTCTTCCAATACGAGACCATCCGCAACCACCTCCGCCAGATGGCCTTCCTCAACGGCGGCATCGCCATCACGCTCGTCGATGAGCGCGAAGAGGAAATCCGCACCGAAACCTTCAAATACGACGGCGGCATCCGCGAATACGTTTCCTATATCGACCAAAACAAAGTCGCCGTGAACCCGGTCCCCGTCTATTGCCAGGGCGCCGAGGAAGTCGTCCTCGCGAATGGCGAGCACATCCGCATCTATGGCGAAATCGCCCTCCAATGGACCGATTCCTATTCCCAGGACGGCATCTATTCCTTCTGCAACAACATCTCCACGAAGGAAGGCGGCACGCACGTCGAGGGCTTGAACCTCGCCCTCGGCCGCATCCTCAACGACTACGCGCGTTCTTTCAAACTTCTTAAGGAAGACGAGAAGAATTTCTCGAGCGAGGACTGCCGCGAAGGCTTGACCGCCGTCATCTCCGTTAAGCACCCGAACCCGCAATACGAAGGGCAAACGAAAACGAAACTCGGCAACTCCGAGGTCCGCAAAATCGTTTCGACCATCGTCGGCGAAGGGCTTTCCCAATGGCTCCATGAAAACCCGAACGAAGCCAAGTCCATCATCGAGAAAATCCGCCTCGCTTCCAAGGCCCGCGACGCCGCGAGGCTCGCCCGCGAGAAAGTTCGTAAGACCGCCCTCGACGTCACGACCCTCCCCGGCAAACTCGCCGATTGCTCCTGCCGCGACCCGGAAAAATGCGAGCTCTACATCGTCGAGGGTAATTCCGCAGGCGGTTCCGCCAAGAACGGCCGCAGCCGCGAATTCCAGGCGATTCTCCCCCTCCGCGGCAAGATCCTCAACGTCGAGAAAGCCCGCGAGGAACGCATTTGGGCCAACGCTGAAATCGGCAACATGATCACCGCGATCGGCGGCGGCATCCGCGAGAATTTCGATGTCTCGAAGATCCGTTACCACAAGATCGTCATCATGACCGATGCCGACGTCGACGGCGACCACATCCGTATCCTCCTTCTCACCTTCTTCTATCGCTTCATGCGCCCGCTCCTCGACGGCGGTTACGTCTACATCGCGCAACCCCCTCTCTACAAAATCGACTACAAGGGTTCCGCTTATTACGCCTACAACGACGCGCAACTCGAGGTCCTCAAGAAGGAACTCGGATTGAAGCCCGGCTTCCCCTTCCAACGCTACAAAGGCTTGGGCGAAATGGACGCCGAGCAGCTTTGGGAAACCACGATGGACCCGGCGGCCCGCAAGATGATCCGCATCACGGTCGACGATGCCGCTCTCGCCGAGAAGGCTTTCGTGGATCTCATGGGCGACGAGGTCGAGCCGCGCCGCAAATACATCGAGGAGCACGCCAAGTTCGTCAAGAACCTTGATATCTGATCGGAGGCAACACAATGGAAAACGACGAAAAGAAAATCAACCCGGGCGAAGAGGAAACGGAAGAATCCGTCTCCGAAGAGCCCAAAGCCCCCATCGAGGGCATCGTTGCCTCGAGCGAGGGGTCCCAAAGCGCGGATTCCGTCTTCGGCGCGGAAGCCGCCCGTTCCGGCATCATCCCCGGCCTCACCGACCGCGATGTCGCCCTCGAAGTCCAGACGGCCTTCCTCGATTATTCGATGTCGGTCATCGTTTCGCGCGCCATCCCCGACGTCCGCGACGGCCTCAAGCCCGTTCAGCGCCGCATCATCTTCGGCATGAACGAATCGGGCATGCTCCCGAACAAGCCCTACAAGAAATGCGCCCGCATCGTCGGTGACGTCATGGGTAAATATCACCCCCACGGCGACGCCGCTTTGTATCTCACCCTCGTCCGCATGGCCCAACCTTTCTCGTTGCGTTACACCTTGGTCGACGGCCACGGTAACTTCGGCTCCATCGACGGCGACGAACCCGCCGCCATGCGTTACACCGAAGCGAGAATGAACCGCCTCGCCCTCGAGATGGTGCGCGACATCGATTGCGACACCGTCGACATGGTCGGCAACTATGATGGCACCGAGCTCGAGCCCGCGGTCCTCCCCTCCCGCTTCCCGAACCTCATCGTGAACGGCTCCCAAGGCATCGCGGTCGGCATGGCGACCAACATGGCCCCGCACAACCTCGGCGAAACGATCGACGCCGTGGTCGCTTTGGCCCACAACCCGGATCTCACCCCGACCGAGATCATGCAGAACTACCTGTCCGGCCCGGATTTCCCATCGGGCGGCATCATCCTCGGCCGTCAGGGCATCCTTGACGCCTACACGAACGGCACCGGAACCATCACGATCCGCTCGCGCTACCACATCGAGGAGATGGACAACGGCAAATCCCGCATCATCGTCACCGAAATCCCCTACCAGGTGAACAAGGCGAACATGATCGCCGACATCGCCGATCTCGTCCGCTCCAAGGTCATCGACGGCATCACGGATGTCCGCGACGAATCGAACAAGGAAGGCCTCCGCGTCGTGATCGAGGTCCGCAAGGACGTCATCCCCGAGGTGGTCGTCAACAACCTCCTCAAGCACACCGCCCTCCAAATCAATTTTGGCATCATCAATCTTTGCCTTGAGGACGGCGCCCCGAAAACCCTCGGC
The DNA here is from genome assembly GCA_028726925.1 of Caryophanales bacterium. Taxonomy (GTDB): domain Bacteria; phylum Bacillota_I; class Bacilli_A; order RFN20; family CAG-826; genus Alloenteromonas. The sequence continues at coordinate 7,701 of JAQYPI010000100.1, forward strand.
ATCGTGCCCCTCATCAAGGATTACATCAACTTCCAGGTCCAGGTCCTCACCCGCCGCACCCGCTTCTTCCTTAAGAGGGATGGCGACCGTCTCCACTTGGTCGAGGGCCTCATTCTCGCCCACGACAACATCGATGATGTCATCCACATCATTCGCTCCTCCACGAACGACGAGGAATCCACGGCTCGCCTCAATGCCCGCTTCGGTCTTTCCGAAAAGCAATGCGCCGCGATTCTCCAAATGACCCTCCGCCGCCTGCAAGGCATGGAACAAGACAAGCTCCAAGCCGAGAAAGCCGAGCTCGAAGCCAACATCGCCGAATACAACCGCCTCCTTTCGAGCCGCGACAATATCGTCGAGCTCATGGTCAAGGAACTCGAGGAAATCAAGAGGAAATTCGGCGACAACCGCCTCACCGAGATCAGCGACGACGCTGCGGACATCGAGAACGAAGACCTTATCCCGCAGAAGCATATCCTCGTCATGCTCACGAAGAATGGTTACATCAAGCGCATGGACGACGACACCTTCTCCGCGCAGCATCGCGGCGGACGTGGCATCACCGGCATGAAGACCACGAGCGGTGACGTCGTCATGCTCATGAAGCACACCTTCACCCACACGGACATCCTCTTCTTCACGACCGCCGGCAAGGTCTATCGCCTCCGCGGCTACCAGATCCCCGATTCCGGACGCACCGGCAAAGGGATGCCCGCCCAGAACTTCCTGCCTCTCGAGAAAGAGGAAAAAGTCGTCTCGATCGTCCCGTGCGACGATTACCCCGAAGACAATTACCTCTTCTTCGTCTCGCAATACGGCGTCGTCAAGAGAACGTCCCTCGCGGAATTCTCCTCGATCCACAACAACGGCAAGAAGGCGATTCTCCTCCGCCCGGGCGATGGCCTCTTCGACGTCAAGCGCACCGATGGCAAGAGCATCGTTAGCCTTGCTTCGAGCAACGGCAAGATCTGCTCCTTCCACGAAGACGACGTCCGCGTCATGGGTCGTTCCGCGGCTGGCGTCAGGGGCATGGATTTGAGTGACGGCAGCGAAATCGTCGGCGTCACCGGCTCCTTCGAAGGCAAGTTGCTCCTCGTCCTCACGAACAAAGGCTATGGCAAGATCAGCTACGCCGAGGACACGGACGTCACCCTCCCCGACGGCACGACCCGCCATTACGATGGCTACCGCCTCACTTCCCGCGGCGCCAAGGGCGTCATGACGATCGCTATGACCGACAAGGTCGGGCGCCTCGTCGCCGTCAAGGCCGTCTCCGTGGATGACGATTTGCTCGTCGTCACGAAGAAGGGCGTCATCATCCGCACCCCGCTTTCCGAAGTGAAGATTGCGGGACGCAACACCCAGGGCGTCAAGATCATCAACGTCGAGGATCGCGACTCGGTCGCTTCCTTGGCCATCCTTCCGCACGTCGATCCTTCCGAAGAGGAGGAAATCGAGGAGGAAACCCCGGTTGACGAGACGCTCATCGAAGAGAACCCGGCCACCCCGGATTCCATCGAATGATGAAAATCTTCATCCCATACGAAAAACAAACGTCCCGCGAGATGTTCGGCGGCTCTCGGCTTCGCAAAATCATCAAAGGCGAATGCGAAGTCGCCGGCATCCCGTGGGTGGATCGCTTCGTTTCCGGACCGGATATCGCGCACCTTCTCTCGCCCCGCGAAGAGAACGTGCTCATCGATATGCGTTGGCGGAATATTCCCGTCGTCGTGTCCGCGTTCTATTGCGAAAACGATCCATCCGCGGCTTTCCTCGACCCGAAAGCGGCTTCCAAGCCCGCGCTTTCTTCGCGAGCCATCCGCTTCCTCAATCGCGCTTCGCTCGTCCTCGTCCCGAACGAGACGATGAAAACCCTCTGCCTTTCTTTCGGGATTCGCGTCCCGGTGAAGGTGCACCCCGCTTCCATCAACCTGTCCCGCTTCGCGCCCGATTCCGTCGAGAGAGACGTCTTCCCCCGCTATTTCGGCATCCGCCCGGAAGACCATATCGCCGTCTCGACCGGGGAATACGGCGACCGCGCCTCCCTGCGCCTCTTGCGTGCCCTTGCCATCGCCTGCCCCGAAACCGAATTCTATTTCTTCGGCTCGACGAGGCGCGCCCCCGTCAAGCTCGCGATTCGCTCGACCGCCCACGGAGCCCCGCGCAACCTCCATTTCCAATCGATCGTCCAGGATGACGTCTACCGCAGCGCCTTGCTCCGGGCCGACGCCTACATCCTCCTTGATTCGAAGCGGACGGAAAGCGTCTCGGTGCTCGAAGCCTTCGCCGCGAAAGCCCAAGTCATCGCGCTTCACGACCAGAAAAGCGAGCCCCTCGTCAAGAACGGGGAAACCGCTTGGGTCGTCGAATCCGTCGAGGAAGCCGCGGAAAGCCTTCGCGCGCTCTACTCGGACAAAGGAAAAAGCACTATAATCCCGGCGTATCGGGTGGCGGAATCCCGTTCCCTCCAATGCGTCGCCGCCAACCTCAGGGGCATTTACGAAAGCCTGTTAATGGAACATGCATAAGTTAGGAGTCCATCATGATTGACATCAAACTCATTCTCGAAAAACCGGACTACGTCGTCGCGGCCTTGAAGAAAAAGCTCTGGGATTTCGATCCCAAGCCGATTCAGGACCTGTCCGCGCGCCGCTTGGATCTTCTCAAGCGCGTCGAAGCCAACAAAGCGGAGCAAAACCGCTTGAGCGCCTCCGTCCCGAAGATCAAGAAAGAAGGCGGCGACGTCCAAGCGATCTTCCGCGAAGTCAAAGCCCTCGGGGCGAAAAACAAGGAAGACGAGGAAGAACTCAAGAACGTCGAAGCGGAAATCCGCGCCCTCGTCGAAGTCCTCCCGAACCTCCCGGACGATGACCTTCTCCCCGGTGGCAAGGAAGACAACGTTCCCTTCTATCACTTCGGGGAAGAGCAGCATTTCGATTTCCCCGCGAAAGACCACGTCGCCCTCGCCGAATCCCTCGGCCTCGTCGATTACAAGAGGGCCGCGAAGATCTCTGGCTCGGGAACTTGGATTTACACGAACCTCGGCGCCCGCCTCGAATGGGCCCTTCTCAATTATTTCATCGAAAACCACCTCGCGGACGGTTACGAGATGATCCTCCCTCCCCACATCCTTAATTACGAATCCGGCTACACCGCCGGGCAATTCCCGAAATTCGAGGATGACGTCTTCTGGCTCGAGGGCATGGAGCCGCGCAAATTCATCCTCCCGACCGCTGAAACCGCTCTTGTGAACCTTCACCGGAACGAAATCCTTTCCCTGAACGAGCTTCCCAAGAAATACTTCGCCTATACCCCCTGCTATCGCAAGGAAGCCGGTTCTTACCGCACCGAGGAACGCGGCATGATCCGCGGGTACCAATTCAACAAAGTCGAGATGGTCCAATACACGACCCAAGAGGGAAGCGATGCCGCCTTCGACGAAATGGTCAAGAAGGCGAAGAACCTCCTCGAGGGGCTTGGCCTCACCTACCAGATCGACAAGCTCGCGGCCGGGGATTGCAGCCACTCCATGGCCAGGACTTACGACATCGAGGTTTGGATCCCGTCGATGAAGATCTACAAGGAAGTCTCTTCCGTCTCCAACGCGAGGGATTACCAAGCCCGTCGCGGCATGATTCGTTACAAGGACGCGGATGGCAAAACCAAATACTGCCACACGCTCAACGGTTCCGGCCTCGCGACTTCCCGTGTCTTCCCGGCGCTTCTGGAACAGAATCAGCAAGCCGATGGCTCCGTCATCATTCCGGAGCCTTTGCGGAAATTCATGGGCGGCCTCGAAGTCCTCAAGCCCATCAAATAAGCCCGCTTTCTCCAAGGCGTCCTTCGGGGCGCCTTTTTCTATCCATTCCTTTTTTCTGCGGGGTGCTATATCATATTTCCGCCATCGCGAGGGGAAGACGACGAACCAGGTCAGGTGGGGAACCAAGCAGCCTTAAGTCGCCCTCCCCTGTGCGGTGGTCTTTTGATTTATGGATGAAGGAATGCGCATCGCCTTGGAAGAAGCAAGGCTTGCCTATCTTGAAAACGAAGTGCCCGTCGGGGCTGCCCTCTTCAAAGACGGCGTCCTTTTGGCTAGGGCCCACAATCACCGGGAAAAGAACATGGACATATCCTCCCACGCGGAGATCGAGGTTCTGCGGGAAGGGGCGAGAATCCTTGGCTCGTGGTCGCTAGAAGGCTGCTCCCTTTACGTCACGCTCGAACCCTGTCTTATGTGCCTCGGGGCCATTTTCCAGGCGAGAGTTTCTACGCTCGAATACGCCTCGGATGACGAAAAGGAAGGAGCGTTCTCCTTCTATCGAGTCCAACCGAAACCCAACCTTCTCGTTTATCGGGGAGAAGGTAAGGAAGAAGCCTCTGCTTTGCTTGCGTCCTTTTTCTATCAACTTCGCGATAGAAAGCCGTTATAATATAGAAAATTCAGCGGGGAAACCTGATTTGTACAATGTAACAATTATGTTGAAAAAACATAATGTTTTTCTTTCTTTATGCTAGAATCCCTTTCGGAGGTTTTCCATGGAAGAGAAAGGTGTTGGGCAAACGGTCTTCGATGAAGCTCACTCTTTTCTTGAACTCACGGGAGTCGGGAAGGATTACGCGAGGAAAAACGCGACTTTTTCGGCTTTGAAGGACGTGACTCTTTCCTTCCCGGAGAAGGGCATCGTCGCGATTCTCGGCGAATCCGGATCCGGAAAGACGACCCTTTTGAACCTCATCGGGGGCCTCGATGCCCCGACCCGGGGTTCCATCCGGATCGAAGGAAAGGAAATCACGGGCCTCTCTTCTCGCGGCCTCGACCATTACCGGAACCGGGAAATCGGGTTCGTGTTCCAATCCTACCATCTCATTGGGCACCAAACCGTCCTCCAAAACGTTCTGCTTCCCTTG
>JAQYPI010000101.1 GCA_028726925.1 Caryophanales bacterium
GATCGCGTCTTCGTCCTCCACGGCCTCGATAACAAACGGCTCGATGAGGATCGAGGCGTCTTCTGCGGAAGCCCCGCCGACGCCGGCGAGTCCAAGGATGCCGCCGGTCATGATGCCCGCGGTCGCGAGCCCGATGATCCCTTTCGACACGGCTTTCCCCGCCGCGGCGTACCGCGTGAGATCCTGATAGTCATAGACCTCCCTCGCCTCGGTTTCGTCCGAGACGGGGGCGTTCTCGGGGGACGGGTCAAAAGATCCGTCCGTCCCTTCGATGTTGAAGATGTTGAATTCCTCGTCCATAGCTATGGCTTTACTATAGCAATTTTTCGGGCATTTTCAATTCGCGTAGGTGCGCGCGATTCGCGAATGGTCTATGATAGAGTCATGAAAAGCGTTGCCCTTCTCTTTGATCTCGACGGAACCCTGTGGGATGCTTCCTTCCCCGTCGCGGAAGCTTGGACCGAGGCCGGCCAGAAGATCCTCGGCCCTTCCTTTTCCTTGACGGGCGCGCAAGTCCGCTCCCTCATGGGCATGAAGATGGACGATATCATCGCATCCATCGCTCCGGGGATGAGCCCCGAGGAACGCCAAGAGTTCTCGTATGCCCTCTTGTCCGCGGAAAACGAATATTTGGCCACCCATCCTGGCTCCTTGTTCCCCGAGGAAAAGGAAACCCTCGCGGAACTGAAGCGTCAAGGTTACCGTCTTTTCATCGTCTCGAATTGCCAAAAAGGATACATCGAGAATTTCCTGCCCCTTGTCGAAGACGGGACGTTCGAGGACCATCTCTGCTGGGGCGATACGAAGGCGGAGAAGAACGTGACGATGCTCGCCTTGATGCAAAAGCACGGAATCCGCGATGCTCTCTATATCGGTGATACCCGAGGCGATGAAACCCAATCCCGCCTCGCCTCCTTGCCTTTCCTTTTCGCCGCGTACGGCTTTGGAGAAGCCCTGGCCCCCGATGGAACCGCTTATGCCTTTTCCGAGATTCCCGGGGCGATCGAACTCATTCTCAGCAGGAAAAAGAAGGGGAGCATTCCTTCGTTTTCTAGCGAAAAAGCTCATTTGTCTCCCTCGAACAATCCCTATTTCACGGACGATGAACTTGCTGACCTACGGGACAAACTTGCCAAGATCGATGGCCCGGAAGACCAAAGGAGTTTCCTCGCCCTCGTGGATTCTTACATCCAAAAGAACGGAACCTCGGACAAGGAATACGCGGGATTCCGCGAAGCCGTCGAAGCGGCGATATCCTTGCTTGATGGCACCTACCAATTCAACGACGTCGGGAAGAGTTCCGTCCTCTTCCTCGCGATGCAGAATTTCTATTTCTTCTGCTTTTATCTTGGAATCCTCGTCATCGAAAATCAGGAAGAGCTTTTCCTTCGCTTGGGAGGAGCCGTCCCCAAGGCTTAGTTCCTTGCAAAGCAAGAATGGGAGCGATTAGAATACAAAAGATGGATGTCCCACAGGATAAAAACGCACGCCTGAACGAACTTTTGGCGAAGACGGATCGCAAGAACCGGGAGATTTCGCGCATTTCGGAGGAAGCCGATGCCGCTTTGGCCCCGACTTTTCTCGCCGCAAAAGCCAATCACGATTTCGTTCTTTCCGCCGCCGAGAGGGAAATCGCGGAATCGACGAACGCGCTCAAGCTTTGCACCGAAAAAGCCATCTCGGACATGGATGGCAAACTGACGGAACGCCTCTATCGCCTCTATCGCACGCTCGAAGGGAAAAACGAAGATGGGGAAGAAGAAAGAGCTTAGGGAAATCAAAGCCCAAACCAAGGCGATCGCCGATCGTTCGAAGGATCTGCACCTCGAGAACGAATCCCGCATCGCCGCCCTCCTCGATGCCATCGAGCCCTCTTTCGCCGCGCGCATCGACGAGGCAAACCGCCATATCGCCGATCTCGGCGACCAAAGGGATTCTTTCGACGCGAAATTCTCCGAGGAGGTTCGCCGTTTCAATGACGCCTCGCTCGCTTTCCATTCCGAGCTCGATGATTTGCTAGGAGGATATGTTCATGACTGACGACAAGAAAACGCCGATCAAGGAGCAAATCGCTTCCGCCGAGAAACAGAAGGATGCCGCCATTGCGATCTTGCAAGAAGAGACTGCGACCCAAGAGCAGATCGCTTCCTGCGGGATCGATTCCGTCTCCCTTCCCAAAACCGAGGAAGCCTTTTCCCATTCCCCGACCGCCCTCGAGAAGCTCATCGAGACCCGCGGGGCGATGGAATCCCTCCTAGAAAAAGCCAAGAAAGTCAAAGCCTCCCTTGCCGCGTTTGAGAACGCCGAACGTGTTTGCGAAGACATCCTTTACGAAACCAAGGTCCTCTCGGAGCAAGAACGGTTCGGCGATGCCTTGCGTTCCGTGGTCCGGATCAAGGATTTCCTCGATCTCGACTTTGGCTTCGAGACGAAATGCAAGGGGCTCCTTTCCGAGATCCTCGCCTGGTCCCTCGTCAAGCTCACGATTCTCGATGGGAAGAAACGCTACGCCGACGAAAAGGATTCCCTTCCCCTCGAGATGCTCCTCGCCTTGAAGGAGGACGCCAAAGCCCTTCCCTGCGCCTATCACGATGAAGCGGAAAAAGCCGCCCTGGTTGAGGAATCCCTCGCCCTCGTCGCCTCGTATTACATCGCCCTTGGGAACGCCACCTCGATCGCGGACCTTTCCGAGCGGCTTCTTGAGGTCGCCGACGCGAAGAACGTCCCATCCATCCAGAATCCCCGGGTCGCCCGCATCCTCGATGCCTTCCAAGACGGATGCCTCGCCGCTTATTGCCGCTTCGCCCGCCTTCTTGATTCGCCTTCCGCTTCTTATGAAGATGCCCTCGCTTTGTTCCGCCTCAAACCCTATTTCGCGGAAGGAGCAATCGACGTGCCGCTTTTCGCCGAGCCGGAGGACGAGCCCGCCTTCCGCCTCGCGTTCTTCAAAAACGCCTGCCTCAAGGAAAGCGATGAGGCGTTCGCGTCCCGGTGCAACGAGATGCTCTCCGCCCTTAAGGGGGAGGACCAGGGCCTTGTTGACCTCCTCGCCGCCTTGCTATGCGAAGAAAGCCTGAGCACCGAGAAAAGAAAGCACTGGAACCTCCTTTACCTGAGTCTCTCTTTTGAGAGGAAGATCGATGTTCTCGTCGCCCTCAAAGGGGCCCCCGAGGCCTTGATCGCCCCTTTGTTCGAGGAAGCGGAAGAAACCCCGAAGAAGGCCATCGACCTCGACAAGAAGGCCGCCGCGCTGCTCGAGCTCATGGAATCCTTGCCACCGACCTTGTCTGGCCGTTGCCGCAAGATGGTCGCCGGCTTGACCCGCTCCCCCCATGCCCGCCGCGTGATCGAGAAATCCTCGTCCCCCGCCCCCCGCGCCTTGCTATCTAAAAAAGCCAAATTCAAGAATCCCTTGGGCAAGAAAGAGAAAAACACCAAGGTCAAGGAATGGTCCCGTTCGAGGCTCGCGCTCTTTTGGGTTTTGGCCTTCCTTTTGCCCGTCCTCCTTTGTTTCGGTGACGCCGTTTATCTCTATTTCTATTGGAGAGAGGATGCCCTTTATCCCTTCTATCTCCTCATCCCCCTCGTCGTCCTGCTGGTCGATATCATGGTGATCACGTATCTCCATGCCGGGCGCGATGAACGCCCTTCGGCTCGCGTGCGGCGGGGGCTTGGGTTCTTTGGCATCCTCTTTGGGGTCGCCGCTTTGCTTTGCTATGCCTGGCCGACCCTCCTCCCCTTCCTCGCCCCGTATGGCTATACCCTCATCATCGGCGGGGCCCTCTTCTTGTTCCTCGGCTATTTCGGTTTCCGCGATAAGAAGAAGTGCTGGGATTTCATCCTGTTCCTGCCTCTATTGCTCGTCGAGCTTGCTTCCCTCGCCTTCTTGGTGCTGTCCCTGATGTAAAAAGGACGCGACCCATCCCATCGTTTTCCTCTTTTTCCGGAACAAAAACCCCTTTTTGTTTTGCTTTTTGCTTCTTTCCCCTCGCGTGTGCGTGATAAAATCTTCCTATCAAAGGAGGATTACCATGTCCGAACCGAAAAAGAAGAAATGCCTGGCTTTCCCGCTAGGCCTGATCCTGGGGATCCTTTCGATTGCCGCGCTTGCCCTCGCGACCGTCCTGAATGCGATTCCCGCCGAATCCGCCCGCGGAAACGGGCCCTTCGGCACCGTCGTCGCCATCAAGGATTTCCTCACGGGCTTCACCTTTGCCCAGGACGCCTTGAAGGGAGCCGTCCTCGCCGCGATCATCGCGATCGCCCTCGTCATCATCCTGCTCGTCATGACGCTCGTCGCCATCAAGAGGAATCCCAAGAAGGTCGCAAGCGGCATCGCCGTCACGATCCTCTCGGTCTACGATTCCTATCTTCTCTCCTTCGGTCTCAACGCCATCTTGGCGCGCAACGTCTCCAAATCCGAGGGAGCCATCATCCTGGTCATCGCCCTCGTCGCGTTCGCCGCGTCCTTGACGCTTGGCATCGACTTGCTTGCCGGCCTCATCCGCGGGAAGAAAGAAGCCGCCACGGAAGAAGCGGTTGAAGAAAAGCCGGAAGAACCGGCTGAACCCAAAGAAGAAGCCGCCCCCGTCGCGGAAGAAGAACCCGTGAAGGAAGAAGAAACCCCGACCGAGGAACCCGTCGAAGAGAAAGCCGAGGAACCCGTCGAAGAAAAGGCTGAAGAGCCTGCCGAGGAAGCCAAGGAAGAACCCGCTCCCGTCGCGGAAGAAGAACCCGTGCAGGAAGAAGAACCCGTGCAGGAAGAAACCCCTGTCGAGCAACCCGTCGAGGAACCCAAAGAGGAACCCGCGCCCGTCGAAGAGAAAGCCGAAGAACCCGTCGAGGAAGCCCCGGCAGAGCCCGTCAAGCAAGAAACCCCCGTCAAAGAGGTCAAGACCCTCGGCAAATACGAGGTTTTCCCCGAAGCTGGTTTCTTCAAATACCGTCTCAAGGCCAACAACGGCCAGATCCTCTTGGTCTCGAATTCCTACAAGACCCTGAACGGGGCCATCAAAGGCATCGAGACGTTCCGCAAGAACGTCGAGGTCGGCACCCACAAGGTCATCACCGACAAGAAGGGCCGCGGTCAGTGGCGCATCTTCACCGCGAATGAAGGCCGCCTCGTCGTCGCCGGGGAAATCTATCCGGACGCGGCTCGCGCCCAAAGCGCCCTCGACAGCGTCCTTCGCTTCTACGCGACCGACAAAGTCGTCCACCTTGAGGAAATCCCGGACGAGGAAATCCGCGAATGGAAAGCATCCCTCGCCGAGATCAAGCCTTCCGCGAACGGAAAAATCGAGATCGTCCTCGACGAGAACAAGAAATTCATCGGTCGCCTCCGCGCCTCGAATGGCCAATTCCTCTTCGAGACGAGCCCCTATTCCACCAAGGCTGGCTTGCTTTCCGGCATCGCCTCCATCAAGAGCAAAGCGGAAGCGGGGAACGTCAACGTCACCTGCGACAAGCAAGGCTCCTATCAATTCAAGGTGTTCGCCGACAACGGCATGGTCCTCGTGATGGGACACACCTATCCTTCTCTTGAGAACGCGGTTTCCGCCGCGAACAGCATGCGGAACTTCCTCGCCGGGGAAGCGAAGGTCGTCGACCTCACGAAGCCGGAACCCGAGAAAGAATGACGAAGTCGCAAAGGGCCGGTTTTCGGCCCTTTCTTTATGCCAAGAAAGGATAACGTATGCCACGCATGATTCTCGTCGGGGGAGGTTCCTCCTCCGGGAAAAGCTACCTCACCTCGAGAGTGCTCCAAAACATCGGTCCCGATTCCGTGACCCGCATCACGATTGACGATTATTACAAGGACCAGAAAGACATGACCGAGGAAGAAAGGGTCGCGGTCAATTACGACCACCCGAAAGCGTTTGACTGGCCCTTGCTCCGTCGCCAGCTTAACGCCCTCAAGGACGGGAAGCCCATCCGCAAGCCCGTCTACGATTTCGTGGCCCGCACCCGCAGCGACAAGGTCGAGGAAATCGTCCCGAAGAATCTCATCGTCATCGAGGGGATCATGGCCCTTGTCGACAAGAACGTCCGTGACCTGGCCGACCTCCGCGTCTTCATCGACGCCGGGGCGGAACGTCGCTTCCTCCGTCGCATCATCCGCGATTCCAAGGAGAGAGGACGGTCGTTTGAAAGCATCGTGAACCAGTATTTCTCGACCGTCCAGCCGATGTACGACAAGATCGTGAAGCCCTCGTCCATGTACGCGGACCTGATCGTCAACAACGACGGGGTCGAGAACCTCGCCGTCGAGGTCCTCACCTGCGTTTTCCTCGAGCAGCTTAGCATTGCAAACGGGGAAAAGCCCCGCGAAGAAGTCGAGGACGAGGAATTCAACGAAGCTGTCCTCGCCGAGGTGTTCCGTCCCTCGAAAGGGCATTGATGCAAAATCCCTTCATCCTGCCATCCTTTTTGGAAGGATGGGCTTTATAATGGTTTCCAGACAATGGTTTTCCTGCATTTAAGCGACTTGCATCTTGGGAAGCGAATGAACGGCTATTCCCTCATCGAGGACCAACGGTTCTTCCTTTTCGACGTCGTTTTGAAGGAATGTGAGAAACGCGGCGTCCGGCTCATCCTCATCGCGGGGGACGTTTACGATGTCGCCTCCCCAAGCGCGGAAGCCACGACCCTCTTTTCCGATTTTCTCGATGCCTTGTCTCGCGCGAACATCCAAGCGATTCTCATCCCCGGGAATCACGATTCCGCGGAACGCCTCCATTACGCGTCCTCGTTTTTGAAACGGGAAGGGATCCACGTCATCGCGACCTTGGAAGAGGCGATGCATCCCATCGAAATCGAGGGAGTATCGTTCTATGGCATCCCCTTTTCGAGGGCTTCGGATTTCCGCGATGTCCTGGGGGAAGATTGCCCCGAATCCCTCGCGGAACGTTTCAAGGCGTTTCTCCAAAGACTCGAGATCGACCAAGGCAAAACGAACGTGCTTTTGCTTCACGCCGCGGTGTCGACCTCGGAATCCGTGCTGCTTTCGGGCTCGGAAACCACCTACATCGGCACGAGCCAGATCCTCCCCTCGAGCCTATTCGGGGCCTTCGATTACGTCGCGCTCGGCCACATCCATAAATCCTATCCCCCTTCCCCGAATTCCTTTTACGCGGGCTCTCCCCTCAAATACCACGTCGATGAAGCCAAGGAGAAGAAATCCCTCACCTTCGTCCGCGTCGAGGGAAAGGAAATCACGCGCGAATCCGTTCCTTTCGTCCCTCTCCGCGACCTCGTCTTGGAGGAAGGGACGTTCGATGAACTCCTGAACCGTCATAACGGAAAGGATTTCGTCGCGGTGAACCTCTTGGACGGGGTGCTCGTCAAAAACGCGAGGGACCGCCTCCAAAAGTCCTCGTTCCCCTATCTCGTATCTCTCCATAACGAAATCCGTCGCGAGAACGGGGCCATCCCCCAAGCGCAGGCTCGCAAGAACGTCTCTCTCCACGAGGATTTCGCCCAGTTCTACGAAACGATTCAGGGAAAGCCTTTGTCCCCCTTGATGGAACGCATCGTCCTGGAAGCAGAAGAAGCCGCGAAGAAGGAGGAACACCCATGACCCCCTTGCGCTTATCGATGTCCGCCTTCGGGCCATACGCCTCGCTTGTCGAGATCGATTTCTCGCGGTTTGACTCCTCTTTGTTCTTGATCGCGGGTCCGACGGGCGCGGGCAAAACCACCATTTTCGACGCCATGTCCTTCGCCCTTTTCGGGGAAACGACTTCCGACGTCCGCGAGGCGGGGTCCCTTCGGAGCGATTTCGCTTCGGAGGAAACCAAGAGTTTCGTTGAATTCTCCTTTTTGCTGCGTGGGAAGGAATATCGCGTTCGCCGAACCGTCCCTTATGAATACGTGAACCGCAACGGAAAGGTCGCGAGGAAAGCCCCGGAAGCGAGCCTCGAGATCGAAGGGAAGACCGTCTCTTCGAGCCTCACGGAGGTGAACGACAAGATTCAGAAGGAACTCGGCCTTGATTCCTCTCAGTTCCGGATGACCATGATGATCGCCCAAGGGCGTTTCATGGACCTCGTCCAGGCCAAGACGAAAGACCGCCTCGAGATCTTCCGCACGCTGCTTTCGGATTCTTCCGTTGGAAGCTTCACCGCGTTCCTTGACGATTACTCGAGGAAGGCAAACGCGAGGATCGAGAACGCGACCAAAGAAGCCAAGACGGCCTTGTCCCTTTACGAATCGAAGGACCCCGTGCTTGCGAAATCCTTGAAAGACCCCGCCGACATCCTCGGGGTCATCGAAGCCTGCAAAGAGGAGGAGAAGGCTGAGAGGTCGCTGGTCGAGGAAGCCAAAGCCAAAAAGGAAGAATTCGCGAAAGCAAAAGAAGCGAAAGAAGCCAAACGGCAAGCCATGAAGGAAGGGAACGATCTTGCCGAGCGTTATCAGAAAGCAAGCCAAGAAAACGATGCCCTATTGTCCGAGAAAGATATCATCGAAGGATATCGTTCCTCACTATCCCGAAACGAGGACGCGAAGCAAATCGAATCCCTCTCCCGCCTCTATAACCTGTCCAAGAAAGCAAAAGAAGAGAATGAGGCGTACATCCTTTCCTTAACGAAGGAACTCGAAAGCCATCAACCAATCCTCTTCGAGGCGACTTCCAAGAAAAAGGAAATCGACCAAGAGGAAGAAAAAGCCAAGGCCAAGGAAATCTCCCGTCATGACCTCAAGACAAAACTCGGGGTTTTCGAGGAAAAGGAAACCCTCGAGAAGGAGATCTCGAAATGCGAAAAGGACCTTTCCAACCAAGAAAGCACCCTTTCTAGCATCCGAAGCCGCATCGAAAAAGCCGAGGGCATCATCGCGGATTTCAGAGCCGCCTACCCCGCTTTCCAAGATGAGATCGTCCTCGCGAGGGAAGAAGAATCTTTGAAAGCGAAGAAGGATGCCTCGAAGAACGAGGAACGCCGATTCGAGGGAATCCTCGAAGACTATATCCGTTCGAGGGATAACGCGACCGACAAGGCAAAAGCGTTCCTCATTGCCCAAGAAGAAGCCAAACATCAAAGAACCGCCTATGAGATGGCTCGTTCCGCCTATTTCCTGAATCTTGCCGGATCGTTTGCCAAGGATTTGCAAGAAGGGGCCCCTTGCCCCGTCTGCGGTTCCCTTTCCCATCCTCATCCCGCGATAGGAAGCGAACTGGCGATCTCGGAACAAGAGCTCGAGAAATTCGAGAACAAGAAGAACGAGGCTTCGGAAAAGGAATCGAGAACCGCCGCGGAAGCGAAAAACGCGGAAGAAACATACCAAAAATCCCTGGAATCCCTGAAGGGCTTCCTCGAACCCCTTTCCATGCCTTTCGATCCTTTGCATCCCAAAGGAAGCCTAGAAGCCTTTAAAGCCATGCAAGAGGAAGGATTCAAAAAACAAGAAGAATCCTTGTCCTCGCTAAGGATAAGCGTCGAAGCCTACCACAAAAGGAAAAAGGAAAAGGAAGACGCGGAAAAGAATCTCAAATCCTATCGCACTCAAGAGACCCTAGAATCCAAAAAGAAGGAGGACATGGGTATCAAAATCGCGAAACGGAAGGAACGTCTATCCTCGATCGAACAAACCTTGTCCGGCCAAAGCGAGCAGGCATTGAAAGATGAGATTAAATCCTTGGATGCTTATCTAGAAAGCTATCGAAAACGGAAAGAAGAAGTCCAAGCCCTATTCGAAAAAGAAACGAGGAAAGAGGCGGAAACGTCCCGTTTGCTACAAGACAAGAAGAACACCGCCCCCAAGCTCGAGGCAGACCTTTTGACGCACGAAAAGGATCTAAGCGATTCTTTGTCCCAAAAAGGCTTCGCAAGCGTCCTGGATGCGAAAAACGCCCTTCTTGGGGAAACAGTCGCGAATTCCTATCAAGCGAAAGTCCGCCTGCATGACCAACGCCGCTTCGCCTGCGACCAGGAACGATCCCTTCTTGAACAAAAAAATGCCCAGAATCTGGTCTTCCAACCCTTAGAGGGCATCGACGCGGAAATCGCCCTCGCAAAATCGGGACTCGAAGAAGCGGATGATGCCTATTCCAAAGCCCT
>JAQYPI010000102.1 GCA_028726925.1 Caryophanales bacterium
ACGATGCCGCGGAACGCTCTTTCTCGAAATCCGGCATCCAGAGCGGCACCGACGGCCAAGGCGACTACCTTGAATTCACCTTCCAGACCCCGGTCAATCGTTTCTACGCGATGTATTCCGTGAGCAGCGGCCTCTATCAGCCGATCCCGGCCGACTTTGTGAATCTTATCGGCATCGAGAATCTCGGTGGCTACAGCAAAGACAAATCCACGACCCCGATCGACAACTTCCTCTGCCTCGGGCCCTACATGCTCGAATCTTGGGAATCCGAGAAGCTCATCACCTTCAAGAGAAACGATGAATGGTGGGAACGCAAAGAGAACCCGAATCTCTACCGCATTGGCGGCATCCACCAGACGATCCTCCCCGGCTATGCCACCGATAAGAACATCGCCTTCACCGAATTCTTGAATGAGAACCTCGACGCCGCCGGCATCCCGAGCGACTATCTCGAGCAGTATTCCTCCGATCCTCGCGCCAACGTCATCCCTGGCGACTCCGTCTTCAAGCTCAACCTCAACACTTGCGACGAAGAAACCTGGGAATACCTCTTCGGCGAAAACGGCACCCAAGCCAAAACCCCGAAGAAGGACTACTGGAAGGTCAAGCCCTGGATGTCGAACGACAACTTCATCCGCGGCCTCTTCTATTCCATTGACCGCGCGACCTTCGCTGCCAAGTTCGGCTGTACGCCTTCCATCAACTATTTCTCCAACGACTATATGTCGAACCCGGAAACCGGTGAATCCTACAACAGCACCGCTGCCCACCAGGCCGCTCTCGAGGATTTCTGGGGCGATACGGTCGAGACCAATGGTTACAACGCCGCTTTGTCCACCGAAGCGTTCAAAGTCGCCATCGGGGACCTCTTGGATGAGGGCAGCATCAGCGAGACCACGTCTTCCATCGACATCGAAATCTGGTGGATGTATCCCAACATGATTCAGAGCCAAGGCGCCCTCATCGGCGGCTATATCAAGACCGCCTTCGACGCCGCGGCTGATTCCCTCGGTCTCCCGGTTCGCTTGAATGTCATCCAGAACGCCGTTAACAACGCGATGGACGTTTATGAGGACCACCTCCAGGTCGGCAAATTCGACCTCGGCTTCGGCTCCATCAGCGGAAACACGCTTGACCCGCTCAACTTCATGGAAGTCCTCAAGTCCTCCAACTCCTCCGGCTTCACCCTCAACTGGGGCGCTGACACCTCCGTGATTGCGGAAGACGACACCGCCTTGGTCTACGAAGGCCATCGCTGGTCCTTCGACACCCTCTGGGATGCGGCTGATGCCGGCGTCATCCTCGACGAAAGCGGAACCCCGATTGACGCTGTCGAAGTCCAGGTCTCCTCGGTCGTCCCGACCGCCGATACCGTCACCATCGAAGGCACCATCAAGGTTCAGAGTTTCGATGGCCTCGTCGTCGAACTCTCTGCTATCTTCGGCACCACCGATCCTTCTAAGTATTCCGACTACTTCGAAGCCTATCCGGATGGCTCCTCCTTCTGCAACCTCGACACCGAGGAAGTGACTTCCGTCACCGACGTTGTCTGGGAAGAGAACGGCCACTTCTCGATCAAGCTCACCGGCGAGCTTGCCGCGAACGCGATCGCTTATGGCTCTGTCCCCGTCTTCGGCGTCGACTACTACCAGACGATCCAAGGCGTCTTCGGCGGTCTCAAGAGCGCTTTCGCTCGTTGCGTCTTGCCGGCTGAATAATCCTCCGGATCCGTTTACAAACAACGCGAAAGCAGCACCGGGATTTTCTCGGTGCTGCTTCTCTAATGAAAGGGAGGCCGAATGGCCTTTCACTAGAGCGTGCACGTGCGCGCATCATTCGGTACAATGAATTTACCAACGATAGAAAGGAGGTTGTATGTTTCGTTATTCCGTACAAAGAATTTTCTTGGCTCTCTGCACGACTGCGATCATTTTGACCTTGACGTTCTTCCTCGTCAAAATCCAGCCCTTCCCAAAAATGGTTGGCACGAACGAGGCCCAACTTGTTTATTATCTGCACCAAGCGGACCTCGGTTACGTTCGTTATTCCGGCGAGCCACACCCCGAATGGGGAGAACTCCTTTGGGCCGGTGGCGATCGCAACGGTTACTATTATTTCTACCAGGAATCCCTCTTCCGCCAATTCGGCGCCTGGGTTTCCGGCCTTTTCTCTGGCAACTGGGGCACTTCCATCAAGATTGAGCCGAACGTCGACGCGATGAAGATCATCGTCGGCACGAGTTGGGATTCCTCTCGTCTTTGGACCACGGTCCGCATCAACGTTTGGCCCGTCCTCATTTCCGTCCCCTCTGGCCTTGCCCTTGGGATTTGGGCCGCTTTGAAGAAGAACAAGATGACCGACCATATCATTTCGACCCTCGTCATGGTCTTCATCTCCGTCCCCTCCTTCATCATCATCAACCTCCTCCTTTACGTCTTCTCTTATCGTTTGGGCGTCTTGCCGAGCCAATGGCCGTCCGTTTCCGCGCCCACGCAAACCCGCGTCCTCGGGTATATCATCCCGACCATGGCCCTTTCTTTCGGGTCCATCTGCGGCTACTGCCGTTTCACCCGCGCGGAGCTAACCGAGGTCATGTCGAGCGACTTCCTTCTCCTCGCTCGCACGAAAGGCCTCACGAAGAGCCAGTCCATCACGAGGCATGCCTTGAAAAACGCGATGGTTCCCATCCTCCCTTCTATTCTTTCGGAAATCATCGGCTTGCTTGGCGGCTCGATGATCCTCGAATCCCTTTATGGCATCCCCGGCGTCGGACGTCTTTACATCGACGCGATCAATAACCGCGACTACAACGTCTTGATGGCCGACATGGCGCTTTACACCGTGATCGGCTTGCTCTCCGGCGTCTTCCTCGATCTTTCTTACGGATTCATCGATCCGCGCATTCGAATGGGGGCGAAGAAATAACCATGGAACCGAACATGAACTTTACCTACCGCGACTCTAAGAACGTGGAACATACCATTTCCTTCGAGGAAAAGGACTTCGCTTTAAGCCAATACGACATCAAGCTTTCCGACGAGAAGATGAAATCGAAGCCGACGACGTTCTTCAAGGACGCCCTTCACCGCTTCTCCAAGAACAAATCCTCCGTCGCCGGCGCGATCATCCTCGGGACCATCGCCCTCATGGCGGTTTTCGTCCCCATCATCGACACGAACAGCCTCGATACCACCCAACCGTACATGGCGAAGCAAACCAAACTTCAGCCGAAGCTCTTTGCCGCCGGCACCGGTTTTTGGGATGGCACCACCCAGTACAAGAACATCCCCATCAATTTCAACTGGGACGCCTATGACGCGGACGGAACCTATTCCGGCTCCCCCGCCCAAACGGAGAATTCCTCGCTGAACGCCCAGGCGATCCTTGGGGACATCGCCTACTCCAAAGTCGGTGAAAAGAAACTCGATGGCGCGCCCACCACGTATGCGCGAGGCGGCTACATCTGCTTCTCGATGCCCGCTGGGCAACAAAGCGACATCTACCTCCGCACCCCGCTCGCCAATTTCCTCGCCGGGTCTTATGATTATCACTTCGAGGTGACGATGGGCGATGCCACCGATTACGAGAATTTCCCCTATGGATATCAAGGGGATTATTCCTTCGCGTTCTCGTATGCCCCGATGACTTCGCCGGAGACCTTCCAAACGATCGTCATCGAGCCGGAATCCGCGCAAGGGCCGGACGGAAATACCGTTTATACCTTCTCCCTTTCGGATTATCCGGACATCGTTTCCGGGCTCTCCATAGCGGACGCCGGAACGGTTTCGGGCTATTTCAGCATCGTCTTGAAAGGCGGATCCGGCCGTCAGTCTTCCGCCATCATGAAATCCCTCCAGATCGAGCCACGCGATGGCGCCAACCCCGTGACGGAATCCGAGAAAGAGAAGATGGCGAAGATCTCTGCTTTAGACGCGAACGGCACCCTCCTTCGCGCCGGGGACAAGGAACAGGAGGCTTACGCTTATCGCTCCAATGGCAACCTCGCCGTGTTCCATGCCGATTACGTCACCGGCACCTTCACGTACGACACCTACGAAGCCGCGTTTGGCAACTACCTCAAGACGGACTTCACGATCGACAATCTCCGCATCTACGGCGAAAAAGGCTGGATGACGTTCGATTATTCGATCGCGGATTTCCTCGCGAGCTCCCGCAAACAAGAGGAAGTCGATCGCTTCGTCGCCGGGGTCCATCTCACGGAAGAAGGCGAGGAACACTGCCCGCTCCAAATCACCGAGGAGAACCCTCTGGTCGGCAAATCCGTCGGCGCCGGTTCCCTCCGCACCGTCAGCTTCTCGGGCATGGTTTCCCGTTATCGCGAATACGGTTACGAGTCGATGCCTATCTTCCTGTTCGGCACCGATGACCTAGGCCGCGACATGTTCAAGTTGGTCTTTAACGGCCTCCGCTTCTCGTTGATTCTCGGCATCGTCACCACGGCTATCAACCTCACAATCGGCTTGATCTGGGGCGCCCTTTCCGGCTATTTCGGCGGTTGGGTCGATATCGTCATGGAACGTGTCTGCGAAATCCTCGGGGGCATCCCGTTCGTCGTCGTCATGACGTTGATCCTCATCAACCGACCCGATGGCTTCCCCATCATGTTGATGGTCGGCATCGCCTTGTGCGCGACGGGGTGGCTCGGGACAGCATCGCTCACGCGAACGCAATTCTACCGATTCAAGGACCGCGAATACATCCTCGCGGCCCGCACGCTCGGGGCGAAGGATACGCGGCTCATCTTCCGCCACATCCTCCCGAACGCGATTGGCACTCTCATCACCTCTTCGGTTTTGATGATCCCCTCGGTCATCTTCTCCGAAGCGAGCCTTTCCTACCTGAAGCTCGTCAACGGCCTCGAGGGATTTGGTTCCACTCTTTCCGAGAACCAGATCTTCATGATGAATTATCCGTTCCTCATCTTGTTCCCAAGCGTTGTCATGGCGCTCGTCATGATCTCGTTCAACCTCTTCGGCAACGGGCTCCGCGACGCCTTCAACCCCAGTTTGAAAGGAGGAGAATGACATGGCTATCCATCTTACCCCGGAAGACCGCGCTCTCATTGAGAAAGACTCCGACCTTTCGAACCGGGAGATCGCGCTTCAAGTCAAGAACCTCACCATCTCTTTCCGCACGGACAACGGAAAAGTTCAAGCCGTTCGCGGCGTCTCCTTCGATCTTTATCGCGGGGAAACCCTTTGCATCGTCGGCGAATCCGGCTCCGGAAAATCCGTCACGTCCAAGGCAATCATGGGTATCTTGTCTCCGAACGCCATCATCGAGGGTGGGTCGATTCTTTATAACGGGATCGATTTGACCAAGGCGAGTGAGGCCGAGTTCCAGCGCCTCCGCGGCAAGAAGATCGGCATGATCTTCCAGGACCCGCTTTCTTCCCTCAACCCCATCGTCCGTATCGGCAAACAAATCACCGAGACGATGATGATCAACAAGGACATGCTCAAGCGGTACTTCGATGATCTCGTCGCCCCTGCTCTGACCGCTTACATGAATGCCCGCTCCGCTCGCGACAACGCGATCGCGGAAGCGAAAACCAAGGCCTCGATGCCGATGAACGGCTACGAGGACAAGCTCGCGTCGTTCCGCGATGCGAAAGCGACCCTTCGCGAGAAGATCACTTTGGCCCGCAAAAACAAGGAGCCCCTCGATGATTTAAAGGCCGAGGGTGCCCGCGTTGTCGCGGAAGAAAAAGCCTTCGCGGAAGAGAACAAGCGCTATCTCGCCCAGGAGGCCGCCGAAGCCAAGAAGGTCATCGCGCAAGCCAATCAAGCGTATAAAGAGGCCGCCCCGTCTTTGAAAGCCGCTTTGAAAGAGGCGAGAAAAGAAGCCAAGATCAAAACGAAAGCCCATCACGAGGAATTGAAAAAAGAACTCGCCAAAGGGCTTGCCGAGGTCGAGGAGAAGAAAAAACTCCTTTCCTTGAGCGAGGAACAAAAGAACCGCCTCAAAGCGTTGAAAAAAGAGATCCTCGTCCTCAAGATCGTTTATGGAATTCGCATATACGGTCTCTATGTTTTCCCCAAACTCCACATGAAATACAAGATGGAGCTCGCGGAAAAACTTAAGCCAATCCACGCCGAGATTGCCGAGATCCGCAAGGACTTCATCGCGGTCGAAAAGGAAGAAGAAGCTGTTCGTCACGTGTATCAATCCCAAGTCAAGATCACGAAGAAGATGGCGAAGGAGAAAGCCCTCTCCGTCATGGCAGAAGTCGGCATTCCCCAACCGGAAAAGCGCTACCGCCAGTACCCGTTCCAATTCTCGGGCGGTATGCGTCAGCGCATCGTCATCGCCATCGCGTTGATCTCGGAACCGAACATCCTCATTTGCGACGAGCCGACCACCGCTTTGGACGTCACCATCCAAGCCCAAATCCTCGAGCTCATCAATCGCCTCAAGAAGGACCACCATATGTCCGTCATCTTCATCACGCACGACCTTGGCGTCGTCGCCAACATGGCGGATCGCGTCGCCGTCATGTACGCGGGAAAGATCTGCGAATACGGCACGGACAAGGAAATCTTCTTTGACCCGCGACATCCGTATACTTGGGCCCTTCTCGCCTCGATTCCCGACATTGATAGCAAGGAAAAACTCGAGGCCATCCCCGGGACCCCGCCGGACATGATTTATCCCCCCAAGGGCGACGCCTTTGCCCTCCGCAACCGCTATGCCCTCGGAATCGACTTCAAATACGAGCCTCCTTTCTTCGAGATCAGCCCGACCCATTTCGTCGCGAGCTGGCTCGAACATGAGAACGCTCCCAGCGTTGAGCCACCCAAGATCGTGAGTCAGCGCATCCACCACGCATTGACCGAAGAGGAGGCAAAGATCGCTCATGAAAAGCTCTAAATCCCCACAGGACGTTTCTTCGAACGAGATCTCCGAAGCCATCGTCGACGAGTCCCACGCGGAAGGAATCGCTCTCGTCCCGAGCGAAGCCCTCGAGGCCGACAATCTTGCGACTCCCGCCCAAGAGGAATCGTACGAGAGATCCCAACACCACGAGGACAAAGTCGTCCCCACCCTCGAGGAAACCAAAGCTCGTTACGCGGAAGACGAGAAAATCCGTCGCGAGCGTAAATCGGTCGCCAAAGCCGCCCTTCAAGCCGCGAAAGCCGCTTTGAGGGAGGATCTTGACGCGCGCCGCGCCTTGGCCGCGGATCCTTCCAAAGCCAAAGAGCTCGCCGAACTCGACCGGCGCATCGAGGCAAAATCGGAAGACGTCGAAAACGCCGACCTTGCCTATCGCCTCGCCCACATCACTTTCAAACCCGAGCTCGCCGAGAAAAAGACGATTCTCGCCGTCCGCCATTTGCGCATGTTCTTCAAGCTTGGCGCTTGGCCAAATTACGTAAAGCTCAAGGCCGTTCATGACGTTTCGTTCGACATCCAAGAAGGCGAAACGTTCGGCATCGTCGGCGAATCCGGTTGCGGCAAATCCACGACCGGGCGCTGCATCATGCACCTTTACGACATCACGAGCGGCTCCATCTATTACAAGGGATACCGCATCGGCGCCGGTGATCGCTGGAACAAGAAGGAAATCAAATATTCGCGCATCCACACCAAGGAAGCCATCGCCAAGTTGCAAGCGGAACTCGCCACCAAGCTCGCGAGCCTTCCCGAAGCGGAACATGCCGCGGCCATCGCGGAAACCGAACGGCGGATCGCCGCTCTCAAAGAGAGGCAGGAAGTCGTCGTTTCCCGCCAGAAAAACAAAATCAAGGCGATCCATTACGACAACGTCCATGCCCCGCGCCGCCTTCTCAACGAAATCCAGATGATCTTCCAGGATCCGGTCGATTCCTTGGACCCCCGCATGACGGTCGAGGACATCATCCAGGAAGGCCTTCACATCCAAGGAAAACGCAATCGCGCGGAAAACCACGCGAAAACGGTTGAGATCCTGAAGAAGGTCGGCCTCGTTCCGGAACACGCGTCCCGCTACCCCCACGAATTCTCCGGCGGCCAGCGTCAAAGGATCGGCATCGCTCGCGCCTTGATCATGAATCCGAAACTCCTCATCTGCGACGAACCGATTTCCGCGTTGGACGTTTCCATCCGCGCGCAAATCATCAACTTGCTGAACGAATTGAAAGAAGAAATGGGCTTGACGATGATCTTCATCGCCCACGATCTCTCGACCGTCAAGTATTTCTGCAATCGCATCGCCGTCATGTATTTCGGGAATCTCGTCGAACTCACCACGAGCGACGAGCTCTTCCGCCACCCGCTTCATCCCTATACCAAATCCCTCCTTTCGGCGATTCCCCAACCGAATCCTTTGTCCGAGAAGCGCCGCAAGAGAATCGTTTATCGCCCGGATCTCGCTCACGATTATTCGGAACAGAAACCGACGTTGCGCGAGATTCTCCCCGGCCACTTTGTCCTCTGTAACGACAAGGAAGAAGAGGCATACCGCAAGGAAATCGCCGATATCGATTCCGGGAAAATCATCCTGCGGGAAGGGCAAGAAATCCGGCAAGACGACTAACATCACCTAGCGGCCTGCAAAAGGCCGCTTTCCTTTCCTTTTCGGAGTAGAATACCCAACATGGAAAAAACGAATGTCATGCGCCTCCTCGACGCGAAATCGATTCCTTATGAAGCAAGGGAGTATGATCCCGAAATTACAAGTGGCCCCCTTGTGGCCGCCGCGCTTGGCGAAGATCCGGACACCGTGTTCAAGACCTTGGTGACCGAAGGCCCCAAGAAAGAGCATTTCGTCTTCGTGATTCCGGTGAACGCGGAACTCGATTTGAAGAAAGCCGCGAAAGCCGCGCGCGTGAAATCCATCGCGATGATTCCCCAAAAAGAGTTGCTTCCCTTGACGGGTTATATCCACGGAGGCTGTTCCCCTTTTGGGATGAAGAAGCCTTTTCCGACGTTCCTCGACGAGACTGCCGAACTCTTCCCGAGCATTTTCGTAAGCGCGGGGCGTCGTGGTTATCAAGTGGGGATCTCCCCTTCGGACATCGTCTCCCAAATTGGGGCTTCTTTCGCGGATTTGACGGTCGATCATTTCTGATTTTCCCCACGATTTTCCTTTTCCTGACTTTTTGATTGTTTCGATGAAATCGCTGTTTTTTGTTATGCGCATCTTGACGCGTAACGGTTTTTCGGTCCAAATCGGGACCTTTTGTCTCTTTAAGTAGGGGGACTTTTCCCAAAAAAGGAGACTATATGGACTACAAAAAACTGGTTTTTCTCAAAAAGCTGCACGCTCTGATCGGATATGTGTGGGACGTGCCTTGGGACGAGGAATGGCCCGATGCCCAAAACCGGAGAAACAGCGTCGATTTCTACGCGTGCGTTCTTTATGACGTCGCCCACCGCACGGTTCCGAAAGAAGAGGATTACGAGGAAGTGGGGGTTTACCCAATGGGAATCCGCCTTGCGAGATCCTTATTCCAAGGCTGGAGCAGCGGGCCCCTAAAGGGCGCCCTCGAGACGTTTTGTCTCTTGGTGAACTATTTCTTCATCCGCGGGATTCCACGCGAAATACTGGACAAGAAAAGCCCGATGCCCGACATGAGGGAATACAAAGAGGATGTCCTTTTCGCCATGTTTGGGCTCTCGAGGACCACGGAACAAGGATTGCCAAGCCAAGCGAGAAAAAGAGTTTTATAAAAATTAGCACTCGAGTATTGACACTGCTAAAAACTGTTGTATAGTGTTGTTAGCACTTGGAATAAAAGAGTGCTAATTCACTGGAGGTTACTTTATGAATCATTATGTTACCTACGATGGAAATCGTTTCCTCAACCCGCTACTTGATGAGCTCTTCGGGATTCAAGATGCCCTTACGAGCGAAAGCAATGGCTCCCTTTCGATGCGTACCGATATCCGCAAGGAAAAGGACGGATATCTCATGTCCATCGATCTCCCGGGGATCAAAAAGGAGAACATCGCCATTTCCTACGAAGACGGTCGTTTGACCATTAAGGTCCACGTGAACACCATCGAGAAGGATGAAAGCGGGAATCCGAAGCCTTTCCTTCGCCGCGAACGCTTCTCCGGCAGCGCTTCTCGATCCTATTTCATCGGCGATGTCGACGAGAAGTCCATCAAAGCGGAGTACCAGGACGGGGTCCTTCGCCTCTTCATCCCGGAAGAGAAGCAGGAAGAAGAGACCGTCCATTCCATCAAAATCCAATAACTGCCTTAGGCAGATTCTTGGATGGGGAGACCTTTGTCCCTCGGTCTCCCCTTTTCTTTTGCGGAGGGGCGCGTCATAATATTGATACCCCCTGGGGGTATAATGTATGAAACGGAAATATCGTGTCACGGGAATGATGTGCGTAAACTGCCAAGCCACGGTCGAAAAGGTCGTTCGTTCGTTGCCAGGGGTTTCTCAGGCGAAGGTTTCTTTGCTCGCGGAAAGCCTGACGGTCGAGTTTGATGAGGATGTTTTGTCGGACGATGCCATCATCGATTCCGTCGAAAACGCGGGGTATGGGTGCGCTATTTTCGTCCAAGAGAGCGTGGCATCCATGCAGCGAAACAAGGAAAAAGAACTTCGGAAGAAGAGACTGCAGGTCATCCTTGCCTGGGCATTCATGATCCCGATGATGGTGATTGCCATGCTCCCCATGATGCTTGGCGAAAGCTTCATGCACCGCGAGGATTATTTCCTTTGGATTCTCATCGACGTCTGCTTCCAGTGGGTTTTGCTTATCCCCGTCCTCGTTTTCAGCAAGGACATCTGGATTTCGGGCTTCCGTTCTTTGTTCAAGGGCGAGCCCAACATGAATTCTCTTGTCGGATTCGGCATGGCGGCCTCCGTCCTTTACGGCCTTTATTCCACGATTCGTTTCATCGTGGCCTTCGCGACGATGGATCACGCCACGGCGATGGCCTTCTCCATGAATCTTTATCTCGAGTCCTCGGCGATGATCCCGTGCTTCGTCATGCTCGGGAAATACATCGAGAGCCGCGCGAACGTGAAGACGACCGCCGCGATCGCGTCCTTAGTCGCCCTCATCCCGGATACCGCTTATCGCGTCAGCGGGGACACAAAAGAAGAAGTCATGACGGATTCCTTGGAAATCGGGGACACCGTTTTCGTCGGCACGGGAGAGAGCATTCCGTGTGATGGGACGCTCGTTTCCGAGACGGGTTCCGTCAACGAGAGCGCCTTGACGGGCGAATCCTTGCCCGTGGAAAAAAGCTCAGGGGACAAGGTGGTTGGCGGCACCATCAACCTAGGCGCGCCGATTCTGCTCCAAGTCACGGCCTTAGGCAAAGAGACGACCATGGGAAAAATCATCGCCCTCGTGGAAGAAGCTTCTGAAAGCAAGGCGCCCCTTGCGAGGCTCGCGGATCGCGTCGCCCGCATTTTCTGCCCGACGATCCTCATCCTTGCCCTCGTGGTTTTCGTGGTTTGGGAACTTTTGACGGGATTCGGTGTTGTCGGCAAAGGCCTTGATACCAATCTTGCCGTGCAATTGTCCGTCTCTGTCCTCGTCGTCTCGTGTCCTTGCGCTCTCGGCCTTGCCACGCCGGTCGCGGTCATGGTCGGCACGGGAGAAGGGGCAAAACAAGGGATCCTCGTGAAAAGCGCGGAAGCGTTCGAGCGCTTGTGTGATGTCGATTATTTCCTCTTTGATAAAACGGGGACGCTTACCGAGGGGAAAATGGTCCTGTCTTCCATCCTCGCCCCGGAGCTTGGGGAAACCGAGGCACTTTCTATCGCGGCATCCATGGAAAATGGGAACCCTCACCCCATCGCCAAGGCCTTGATGGAAAAGGCGGAATCCCTGGGATTGGAAATGAGGGAAATGTCCATCGTTTCTCTCGCGGGGAAAGGGGTATCGAGCCAAGATTACCTTCTTGGAAACAAGGCCTTGATGGATGAAAACGGCGTCGAACTGCCGGCCGATTCGCGCCTTCCTTTGGAATCGGAAGAAGGGAAAACGGTTGCCTATTTAGCGAAAGGCGGCCACCTTGTCGCGTCTTTCTATTTCGAGGATGAAATCAAAGAAACCTCGCAAAAAGCCGTTATGCGTCTCAAAAGCATGGGTAAAACCGTGGTTTTGGTGACGGGAGACAATCATCAAGCGGCTGACAGAATCGCAAGTGCCCTTGGTATCGATGTCGTATACGATGAGGTATTGCCCGACGAAAAAGAACAGGTGGTCGCTCACTTTCAAAGCGAGGGGCATCGCGTCGCCTTTGTCGGCGATGGGATCAATGATGCCCCGGCGCTCACGCTGGCGGACGTCGGGATTGCGATTGGGGCGGGGACCGATGTCGCCATCGATTCCGCGAATATCGTTTTGGTGAAAAGCGGCCCCTTGGATGTCGTTCGGGCCGCGAAGATGAGCGAGCGGGTCGTGCGCAACATCAAACAAAACCTGCTTTGGGCATTCCTCTATAACCTCTTGCTGATTCCCTTCGCGGCAGGTGTCTTCTACGGAATTCCCGTTCAGGGTTCTTGGGTCACCGGGTATCAAGATCATTTGGTTCTTACCCCGATGCTGGCATCGTTTGCCATGTCGATCAGCTCCATTACCGTTGTTTTGAATGCCCTTCGCCTGAAAAAGAAGGGAAGAAAGGATAATCTATGATTTTTGGGAAACGCTTTTCTGCGCGATATCTCGTGCAAGGCATGCGATGCGCGCACTGCGCCGCCAAGACGGAGAAAGCTTTGTCCGCCTTGCCTGGCGTAAAGAAAGTCCAAATCCAGTTGGATCAAGGAATCGCGACCATCGTGTCGACGAAAGAAGTCCCGGAAGAAGATGTCCGTCGCGCGATCGAGGAAGCGGGTTTCGCTTTCGTCGGAAAGGCCCAATAATGAGGGCGGACGGGAAAAAGGCCAAGCGCCAGCTTTCCATTGCGAAGGGACAGCTTGAAGGCATATCCAAAATGATTGACCAAGGCGCTTATTGTCTTGATGTCTCCAACCAGATCATGGCTACGATCGCCTTGCTGAAGAATTTGAATATCGCCGTTTTGTCCGCTCATCTCGAAGGCTGCGTGACAGAAGCGGCGAAAGATGGGGACGAAAAAGCTCTGCACGAGAAAATCGCGGAAGTGGAATCGGTTCTCGAACGGCTATCTCGTTAAAGAAGCGGCAGGATTTCCTCTTGCAAGCCACCTAGAACGAGAAGTTCTCGATTTTTGATGTGCAGGTCGGTCTCGGTTCGCATGCCGAATTCCGGGGTATAGATTCCCGGCTCGTCCGAGAATGAGGTGTCATCCATGAGTTCGCGGGTGTCGTGCGATTCGAAATTGTCGAGATTCGCGCCCGCCCCATGACAAGAAACGTCATCGGTGATGCTGTGCCCCACGCGGTGGACGAACGCTTCCCCGAATCCGGCTTCTTGAATGATCTTTCTTGCCACGTCATCGGCTTCATAAGCCAAAACCTTACGGAGGGGCAACTGCTCCTTGAGGAAGGCGATCACGCCATCCCTGGCTTTCTTGATAATGGCGAATCGTTCGGCATAAACATCAGGCACCTCATGCCCGACATATCCCATCCACGTGATATCCGCGTAAACGCTTCCTGGGGCGGCGTTTTTCGCCCACATGTCGATCAATACCAAATCCCCTTCTTTGATCAGACTGAAGCGTTCTTTCGTCGGCCCATAATGAGGGTCCCCGGCGTTCTTTCCAATCGCGACGATCGGATCTTCGTCAAAGACCATTCCTTCTTCATGAAACCTTCTTGCGATGAACTGTTGGACGGCGAATTCGTTGGTATGCCCCTTCTCTTTGACTTCTTTTCCAATGAAAGCGAAGGCTTCATCCTTGATGCGCAACGCTTTTTGGCAGGCGTCCTTTTGCGAGGCCAATTGCTCTTCGGTCAATCTCGCGGTCAAGGATTGGAGGACGTCCGCGGAGGAGTGGATCTCGATGCCGAGATCCTTGATGAACTGAACCGAGCCATAATCCGCGAGGGATACCCGTGGAAGGAGCCCGTGTTCGGAGATGTCCATCAACACGTTTGAATAAGCGGAGAAATGGGTTCTTTCCGCTTGAAGCATTTCTTCCCAAGTCTTGTAGAGGACGAGATCGAAACGGCTCAAGGTTTCGGGATCCTTGAGGAAGGCAGAATCGATGACATGGGCGATGATATAGGGCTTTCCGACCGCGGGAATCGCCAAGAGTATTTTTCTCGTGAGGAATTTGTTTCCAATCAAGGCGCGGAAGGTTGGGTTGTGATTCTCGTAATCCAGCATGATCCAGGCGTCCGCTTTTTGGGAAATCAATTGGCTTTGAATATTTTCTAAGGTGATTTTCATAACGCGCAAAGTATATTCCAACTTGAAATGGCTTTCAGCAAAGGTGACCTTCGGATAGAATTAGAAGCCATGATTACAACCGAGTTTTGGGAATCCGCGTCCAAGGACATGCCCCTACCAGAGCACCCGAATCCTCAGTTCCAGCGCGATCTTTTCCTTTCCCTGAACGGCCTATGGGATTTTGAGATAAACCAAGACGAATTGCCCCCATCGGAATATACCCGCCAGATATTAGTTCCGTTTGCCGTTGAAACGCTCGCAAGCGGCATCCAAGAAACCGTTTCCGCGAAGGACGTCCTCCATTATCGGAAACGTTTTTCCTTGCCTTTTTCGTTTGCTTCGAAACGAGTCCTTCTCCATTTCGAGGCGGTCGATCAGATTTGCTCCGTGACTCTCAATGGGCGGTTGCTTGGGACCCACGCGGGCGGTTATCTCCCGTTTTCTTTCGATATCACGGACGATCTCGCAGAAGAGAATGAGTTGATCGTTACGGTCAAAGACGATGTGGAAAGCGACGTCTATCCCCGAGGCAAGCAGGCGAAAAAAGGTCATGGCATTTGGTACACCCCGACAAGCGGAATTTATCAAACCGTTTGGCTTGAGGCGGTCCATGAGGATCGGGTCGAATCGATTTCCATGCATCCTGACCCCAAAACCGCGACGCTTTCCCTCGACTTTTCGCTTCAAGGGAATCCCTATCCTTTGAACGTGCGATTGTTCGATGGCGAAACCCTGGCGGGAGAAGCGACCATCAAAGAAGGAAATCATATAGACGTCCCCGTTGCTTTGCCCCTTCGCTTATGGAGCCCCGAAGAGCCAAACCTCTATCGCATCGAAATTGCCGCCAAAGAAGACCGGGTTCATTCCTATTGCGCCTTCCGCACGTTTGGGAAGGCGTTCTGGCATGGCCACCCCGTCTTCGCCCTCAACGGGAAACCCTATTTCTTGAAAGGGGTCCTCGATCAGGGCTATGCCCCGGAAAGCGGCCTGACTCCCGTCAGCGAAGAGGCGATGGTCCATGATATCCGCCTCGCCAAGGAATATGGCTTCAACATGATTCGAAAGCACATCAAGGTCGAGCCGATGCGCTGGTACGCTTTGTGCGATTCCTTGGGCATCATTGTCTTTCAGGATTTCATCAATGGGGGAGGCCCCTATTCCTTGTATTTAATGGGTTTGGGTACCTTTCTTTCCCCAAAATGGGATGATAAAACCGCTTCCTTTCAACGTCGCGTTGGACGGAAGAACCCGGCTTCCCGGGAAGAGTTCCGAAAAGAATTCATCCCCTTCATTCGACGTTTTCAGAACGTTCCTTCCTTGGCTGGGTGGACCATCTTCAATGAGGCCTGGGGCCAGTTTGATAGCGATCAATTCCTCGCCATCCTTCGCCAAGAAGATCCGACGCGTTTGATTGACCAGAATTCCGGGTGGTGCGACCAAGGCAACGGCGATTTCGACTCCCACCACATCTATTTCCGAAAAGTCCGACTTCGCCCTTCCACGAAACGAATTCTTTCCCTGAGCGAATTCGGCGGCTTTTCCTTGTCGTTGAAGGATCATTCCTGGAGCAAGCGCGTATTCGGGTATAAACGGTTTCGGGACATTTCATCGCTCAATAGCGCCATCGAAAAGCTTTTCGACAAAGAAATCATTCCCGCGAAAGAACAAGGGCTTTCCCTCATCGTCTACACCCAACTCACGGACGTGGAAGAGGAAACGAATGGCCTTGTTACTTATGATCGAAAAGTGCAAAAGGTGGACCCCATGCGTTTGAATTTGAAAATGAAGGAGCTTGATTACCATGATTAAGGCAGCGTTCTTTGATGTCGACAACACCCTCTATTCGTGGAAGAAAAAGGAGTTCGTCCCTTCCGGAATCGAAAGCATCAAAGCCATTCAGAAAAAGGAAGTGAAGGTGTTTCTTTGCTCTTCAAGACCTTACCACTCTTTGAAAGAGTTCGGGTGCTTTTCCCTCGGGATTGATTGGGATGGTTGGGTTGGTTCCTCCGGTGGCGTTGCCGCTTATCGGAACAAAGTCCTTTACCAAGAGGTTTTGGATTACTCGGTCGGCAAACGTTTCGTCGCTTTCGCGAAGAATCATGGCCTCATGGCCCAAGTGGTCACCCCAAAAACGCGGTATTACTTCGCGGAACCAAACGAATACCACGCGGAATACGTGAGTTCCTTTTCGGAGCCCTATGCCCCGGTTCGCCCGTTCCACCGCGGGACGTTGATTAGCTTTCTCTTGTTTGCCCCGGAATCCATCGACGAGGAAATGAAACGTTCCTTCCCCGAGCTTCATTTCTTCCGCTTCCATCCCTATGCGGTGGATGTCATGCCCGTCCCGCACAGCAAAGGGCGTGGCCTGGCCGCCATCTTGAAGGCATTGGGCCTATCGGCCGATGAGGCGATCGGCTTCGGTGATGATGACGCGGACATCGACATGCTGGACGGCCTAACCCATTTCGTTGCGATGGGCAATGGCAAGGAACACGTGAAGGAAGCCGCGGAATTCGTGACGACGCCCATTGATGAAGACGGCATAAAAACCGGGCTTGCTCATTACGGCTTGCTTGATTAAAAAAGGGGGTGCCCCCCTTTTATTTGTATAGATCGAATCCGTTTGCGGTTCCAGATACCGAGGAAGAAATGAGCGTTCCTCCCAAGCGGTTTTTGATATACCGTGCGGTGATGTCGACGGGGAAATCGTTTTCGATTCCCAAGATGTTTTCCTCGTTCGCAGCCGATGGGAAATAGTTGCAATTCTTGTGACGGTCCTGATGGAAATAGAGGTAGTCGATGACGCCGATTGTGTACATTTCGCCATCATTGAGGGTCGCATAGGTTTCCCTATCCCCGGTGTATGTGGAGTTGTGCGAGGCCTCGGCTTTGATTTCCCGCCCCGTGGCTTTTGCGAATACGATGCTGTTCATGAACGGGGTAGCCTTATAGAGTTTCCCATAGGTGATTTCCCCGGAATATAGCGGCGCTCTTTGGGAGTTTTCCATGGTGACGACGAGATCGGGGTATTTGCTTTTGTATTCTTCGTAAATGGCTTTGCATCCGAGTCGGGCCACGGCAGAATTGTCGATGGTGCCTCCCGTCAAGGTGCCGAGAACCTCGTTCGTTTTGGCGTTGAAATCATCGTCGAGATAGCGGTCGATGATCGTTCGGATCGCGGGATCCTCCGGGAAATCTTCCGGCGCGGCGATTGCGGCTGCGTTGGACGGAACGACCCCATCTTCGGAAATGGTAAGTTCAAAATAGGAATAGCCCCTGCCGTTATAGCCTCCGTTCACGACGGGAACTCCATCGTAGGTTTGGTATTCCTTTTGGTGGTTGTGCCCGCCGAACGAGCCGTCGATGAAATCTTTCAAAGAGATGTTCATCGCCGTTGTGTTCATGACTGTGGCTTGGTCATGAAGGACGTTGACCACGATTTGGGCTCCTTGGTTTTTCAGGGCGATGGCTTCCTTCTCGATGACCGGGAGGGGGTCGACGAAATCAAGGTCTTGCACGATTCGTGCTTGGATGGAAGTGGTCTGGCCCTGGCCGATGTTGCCGATGATGCCAATCTTGACGCCGTCTTTTTCAATCATGGCCGAGGGCAAAGAATGTTCCCATCTCGTTTCCGTCCCGTAATAGTTGATGTTCCCCGCGAGGGTGGGGAATTTGGCCGAATCGATGAGGCTTTGCAAGGCGTCGATTCCGTAGTCGAAATCATGGTTTCCCAAGGTCATCGCGGAAAAGGGAACCGCTCCCATCGCATCCACGATGAGATGCCCACGGTTGCTGTTGGATTCCCAAGATCCTTGGAACATGTCGCCCGCGCTCAAGACAATGGTGTGGTCGGGATCCTCGTCGACCTTCGATTTTAGGAAGGAAAAGAGACTCGATAGCCCGACTTCGTAACCGGTGGGCACGATGCTGCCGTGAAAATCGTTCACGCAGTAGAAACGAAAGGTTTTGGCTTCGCCTTCGTAAGAACTCGGTTCCTCGGAAGGAATCGATTCCGAAGAAGAGGAATCTTCCGTTAGCGATATTTCGGAAGAAGATGCGGTTTCTTCTTCGTTTGTCGAGGAAGAATCTGAAGAGGGGCGGCCTACCCCGAGGGAGCAAGACGCCAGCAAGACGGCGAGGCTCAAAAGACAAATGTGCTGGAAGGGGCTTTTTTTCTTTGTGGTTTGCATGAAACTATCTTACCATTACTTAGTAATGGAACCTACACAAATTCACCCATTCGCCCTCGTGAGCCAAGGCGGTGGGGCTCGAGGCGCGTTTACCGCAGGCGTTCAAGACGTTCTCCTTCGCGAGAAGATTCGCTTTTCCTATGTTATCGGGACGAGCGCCGGCGCCCTCAATAACGTCGACTTCGTTTCCGAGGATCCCGGACGGAGCAAAATCGTGACAACGGAGATTCTCGGCGACAAGAAATTCCTTTCCTTGCACAACCTCGTCCACAAGAAGGGCTTGTTCGATTTCCATTACCTCACAAACGAGCTTCCCCAGTCCAAACTTCCTTTCGATTTCGAGATGTTCAAGAATTCGCCAACGAGGTATGTCTGTGCCGCGACGTCCGTCGAAACGGGTGAGGCCGTCTATTTCGAAAAAGGAATCGCCAGCGATATTTGGGCGGCGATTTCTGCTTCGGCATCCTTGCCTTTGCTGAATCCGCCCGTCCTCATCGATGGCAAACGCTATCTCGATGGAGGGCCTGTCGCTCCCATTCCCTTCCGCCAAGCCATCGCGGAGGGATACGACCGAATCGTGGTCATCCTGACTAGAACCCGCGATTATCGGAAAAAGCCTAAGATGAACCCGGCGCAAGCCGCTTTGGCCAAAACCCAATTCCGAAAAGATAAAGCCTTTTTAAAGGCTTATCTAAAGTGGAATGCCGTCTATAATAAAGATATGGAAGACCTCCTTCTCCTTGAGAAGCAAGGTAAGGCCTTCATCATCGCGCCATCCGAGCCGATTACCATCTCCAAAACCGAGCGAAGCCCCAAGAAGCTCGTCCCGATTTACGAACGAGGGGTTGCGGACATGGAGACCCTTCTACCGGATTTAAAGAAATTCCTCTCCTATGAATAAGAACGACAAGAAAAGCGAAAGAACATCGACGAAAGGCCTCGTCGATCGGAAGATGATCACGGAGTGGTCCGTTTACAAAGAGACCACCCTGATGGATTTTTTGCTTTTCAAGATGGGCGAATCGAAACGGAAAACCGTCAAATCGCTTCTTTCACACCATCAAGTCGCGGTGGGCGGGGTCCCGGTTTCCCAATTCGACTTCCGCCTTTATCCCGAGGACGTCGTGACGGTTTCTAAGCGTCCCATTGCCAAGAGGGAGGTTCGCAAGCTTCCCATCCTTTTCGAAGACGACGACATCCTGGCCTTGGATAAGCCTTCTGGATTATTAAGCGTCGCGACGGAGAGAGAAAAAGGGAGGACCGCTTATCGCCTCGTAAGCGACTATCTGGTCGCCAAGGACCGCAAAGCGAGGGCTTTCGTGGTCCATCGCTTGGACGAAGACACCTCGGGCGTTTTAGTGTTCGCCAAAAACATCGAGACGAGAGAAGCGTTGCAACACGCCTGGCAAAGCGTCGTGACGAAACGGTATTACTACGCGATCGTCGAAGGGCAAATGGAAGAAAAAGAGGCGACCCTCAAGGATTATCTTGCCCAAGACAATTTTCAGCTCGTCTATGTCACGCGGAACAAGGAAAAGGGCAAGCTCGCCATCACCCATTACAAAACCATCGCGGAACGTGGGTCGTTTTCCTTGCTGGATATCGCTCTTGATTCCGGCAGGAAGAACCAGATTCGCGTTCAGCTCGGGGCAAAAGGGCATTACATCATCGGGGACGATAAATACGGCGAACCGGCTGACCCCATCAAACGCCTTGGCTTGCATGCATATGAGCTCGCTTTCACGAATCCTTTGACGGGGAAGGCTTACGACATCAAATCCCCCATGCCAAAAGCTTTCAAGCAGATGTTCTTCGAGAAGAGCATTCTGGCGGCAAAAGCGGAGGCGGAGAAAAAGCAAAAAGACAAAGAAAACACGCGGCCGACCCGCAGTCAAACGAAGATTTCCCTCGGGAAAAAGCGGCAGCAAGCCAAAGAAGCGCGTTTCGGAGGAAGCCATACGAAGAAAGGGGCCCATGGGAAACGCTAGATACTGGCTCCTTAAACTCCGGGAATCGTTTTTCTCGGCCCTTCCCATCGCGATTGTCATCGTGGCGTTTTTCCTCGTGGCTCGATTCGGCGTTCCACAGGGCTATTTCCCCGCGGAGTTCATGCTGACCGATACGGATATCTATTCCTTTTTGATCGCCGCGGTCATGATCGTGGTGGGGATGACTTTGTTCAACGTCGGGACGGAACAGTCCATGAGCGAAATCGGGGTCCAAATCGGCGGGTCCCTCATGCAAAAGAAGAATTTTTTCTTCGTCATCGCCATGACCTTCATCCTCGGGGTCCTTGTCACGGTCGCCGAACCTGACCTCTCCGTTTTGAGCGGCCAAATCGGGGTCGAGGAAACCGTCATCGTCTGGACCATCGGCATCGGCGTCGGAATCTTCTTGGTTGTCGGCGTTCTTCGCATTTTGTTCCATAAGAACCTGAACGTCTTGTTCCTCGCGTTTTACGGTCTGGCCTTTGCCCTCATTTATTTGATCGACCCGCGTTTCCTTCCGATTTGTTTCGATTCGGGCGGGGTGACCACGGGCCCCGTCACCGTCCCCTTCCTTTTGGGCTTTGGCCTAGGATGCGCGGCGAGCCACCGCGGCAAAGGGAACGGAGGCGATTCCTTTGGCCTTACGGCCTTGTGCTCCATCGGTCCGATCCTTTCCGTCATTTTGATTGCCATGATCATGAAATCGATGGGGAAGGAATTGCCCTTGATGAACGAATATGCCGACCCTTTGTCTAAATTGACGGGGGACATGGGTACGAATTTCGGACACGCTTTGATTTCTACCTTGGGATCCGTGGCTCTGTCCGTCGGACCCCTTCTCCTCTTTTTCCTCATCTATAATTTTTGCTTCCTGCGTCTTAAATGGACCAAAATCTTCCGCATCGTCTTGGGGATGGGGATCACCTATTGCGGCCTTGTTCTCTTCCTTTCCGCCGTGGAAGCGGGGTTCATGCCCATCGCTTCGAAACTGGGGCAGGGCCTAGGGTCGAAATCGAATCTGTTCTACCTCGCCGTCCTGCTTGGGGCTTGCTTTGGGATTTTTGGGGTGCTCGCAGAGCCTGCCGTGCACGTGTTGGTCCACCAAATCGAAGACGTGAGCGAAGGGGCTATCCGTTCCCG
>JAQYPI010000103.1 GCA_028726925.1 Caryophanales bacterium
CCTTTGAAAACGAAGGGGGTTTGCTGGACGTAACCGATGTTTGAACGTAGATAGCCGACGCTTTTCTCGAGATAATCGACGCCATCGATGAGGATCTTGCCTCCTGTCGGCTCGTAGAAACGGCAAAGGAGATTGACGAGAGTCGTTTTTCCGGACCCGGTTTCCCCGACGATGGCGATGCTCGAACCGGGCGCGATCTTGAGATTCAGCGGATGGATGACCTCAATACCGTTCCCATAATCGAATCGCACGTCTTGGAATTCGATTTCGCCGCGGAAAGGCTCATATGCTTCCTTTTTCGGTTCCAAAAGGGAGCCGTATTTGGCGATGACCTCGGGGGAATCGACGATTTGGGGACGGGCTTCGAGCAGCTGAACCACTTTCTCGGCCCCCGCCTGAGCGGCCATGAATTCGCTCATGTTTTCCGCGAGCCCGGAGAGCGGGTCGTAGATGTTGCGCACGAACGTGAGGAACAAGACGACCGTCGCCGCGGTCACGACGCCCTTGGCGATTTCCGCGTTCCCGTAGAAGACGACCAAGGTGATCATGAGCCCCGAGACAAGGGAGAGAATCGGGTTGAAGAAGGCGTTGACAAGATGGGCGCGATAACGTTTCTCGCAAAGGTCGGCGGTGATTTCCTCCGATTCATGCTTGCGCGCGCTCTCGAGGGCCATCGACTTGATCGTCTTGGCCCCGGAGATCGTCTCGGCAAGATACCCGACGTATTGGGAATGGGCGTTGCGGGCGATGCGGTGCTTTTTGAGGATCTTCATCTCAAAGAAGAAAGACAGAACCGCGACGGGCGGGAGGGAAGCGAGGATGATGAGGGAGAAACGCCAATCGACCGAGAACATGGTCGCGAGGGAGAAAAGGATCTCAGAAAAGCACCAAAGCAGGGAATTGAGGCCCCAGACCAAGGTGTTCGAAAGGGTGTAGGTATCCCCTTGCATGCGAGCGATGAGCCAGCCGCTTGAGGTTTTGTCGAAGTAGGAAAAGGAAAGTTCCTGGATGCGGCGGAACGTGTCGCGACGCAAATCGATGACGACGTGCATCGAGATGATGTTGAGGGAATAGAAACTGCCGAAGATAGCGAAGCTGCGAACCACGATGAAAACCGCGAGGAGGATGAGGTAGGTCACGAAACTAAGATGAGCCTCAATTCCGAAAATGAAGGTGATATCGACGGGAATTTCCCAAAGGGAAAGGCCGAGGTAGGCTCCTTGCCCGATGCTATCGGCAATCTCGATGGCCGCGGCATTCATGACGGGGGTGAAGGAAGAGTCGTAAAACGTCGCGAACAAAGTGGCGACAAGCGAAAGGACGAGCAACCAGATGTGCCGGGTCGCGTAACGGAGGATCTTTCCCCAGACCGAGAAATTCAGCTTGCTCGGCAAGGCTTCTTCCTGAAAACCGGTGCTCATAGGTCCTCCTTTCTGTCGCATTGGATGCGGGCGATTTCCGCGTAAAGGCCGTTACGGGCGAGGAGTTCCTCATGCGTGCCGGACTCGATGACGCGCCCGTCGTCCATGACGAGGATCTGATTCGCGTCTTTTGCGGTGTTGATGCGGTGGGTGATGATGATTTTCGTGGCCCCTTTCGCTTCCGTCTCGAGCCTCTTGCGAATCGCGAGGTCGGTTTGGGCATCGACCGCGGAAAGGGAGTCGTCAAAGACGATGATGGGGGCGTTAGGAAGCAAGGCGCGGGCGATGGCGACCCTTTGTCTTTGCCCCCCGGAAAGCGTGACGCCTTTCTCCCCGACGGGAGTTTCATATCCTTGGTCGAAATGGAGGATCGCGTCGTCGATTTCCGCGGTCCTCGCTGCCTTCTCGACGGAAGCGTGCGTCGCCTCGGGGACGGCGATGCGGATGTTGTCTTCGATGGAACGCGAGAAGAGGAAGGGATCTTGAAGGACGCTCGCGACGTCCTGGCGCAGGATGCGCTTGGACTTGGTCTTGGAATCGACCCCGTCGAAGAGAATCGATCCGCCCGTCGTCTCATAGAGACGGGTGAGCAGGGCGTAAAGCGTGCTCTTCCCAGACCCCGTTTTTCCCATGATCGCGCAGGTCGAGCCGGCCGGGACGTGGAAAGACACGTCGCGAACGACGTCATTGTCGGGTTCGTCCGGATAATGGAAGGAGACGTGCTCGAAAACGATGTCGCCTTTCAAAGGGGCTTTGTCCCCTTCCTCGATATCTTCAAGAGGGGCGCCAAGAAGTAGCTGGATGCGATCACTCGCGGCCATGACCTGCCCGAAGGCGGACATGGTTTGGGCGGCATCGCGCAATGGCCAAACCATCATGTTGACGAAAGTGAAGGAAATCGCGACGCTCCCACCCGAAATGAGGCCCTCGAAGCAAAGGGCGACGGCTGCAACGACCGCTATGGTGCGCGAGAAGAAGATGAAGATGTCGCTGAACGAGAAGAAGAAGGATTCCAGGAAACGGTCGTAGCGCGATACCTTTTGGTAAGCGAGAAGGTCTTTTTCGAACAGGGCAATCTCTTTTTGCTCGGCCGAGAAAGCCTTGATTACGCGGACCCCGGATAGGTTGTCGTTCAGGCGATCGACGATTTGGGCCTCGGCATCGTCCGCGGCTCGATATGCTTTCCGAACCTTCTTTATAAAGAAGAAACTGAAGATGAACAGGGGCACCATGAGGACGAGCGTCGAGAGGGCCAAGACGACGTGAATCTGGAACAAGACGACGAGGCAAAAGACGAGCATCCAGAGGGAATAGAGGATCTGAGACGTCTGCATGATGAGGAATTTGCGAATCGTGTCGACGTCCTGGGTGCAGGTTTGGATGAGGTCCCCGGGCTTGGCTTGCTTGTAATAGGAGAAAGGCAAGGCGAGGAGGTGGTCGTACATCTCGTCTTGCATGTGGCGGTTGATGAGACTCGAGACGCGAGCTCGCAAAACCATGCGGATCATGGAAACGACGACGAGGGCGACGGCGCTGCCGAGCACCCAAAAGCCGATGAGGTTCGTGTTTTGGTAAAGCGTTTCAATGTCAGGGGTCCCCGCAACGATTTGAGCAACCCATTTCTCGAGGAAAGCCGCCTTGGAGAGCTGACCCATGTACGAATCGACCAAAACGGAGGTCAGGAACGTGGAAAATACGGAGCAAAGGCACATCAAAAGTTGGAACACGTAAGACAAGACATAAATGCCGACGTGTCCACGAAGCATGCGTTTAACGGTTTCCCAAACGTGCGCCATAGTGCAAGCACTATACCATAACTTCTCTTTTTTGGAAGGCTTCTAGACCGAAAAAATCGACACGTTGTTTAGAAAAGAAACCGAATCATATCCAAGCCTGGTTTCGAAATATGCACCCATGCCATGAAAAAGTGCGATAATGGAAGCATGATCAAAACACATTGGTGGCGCAATGCCGTCGGATACATTGTTTATCCGCAGTCTTTTCAAGATTCGAACGGCGATGGCATCGGGGATATCCCCGGCATTATCTCACGGCTCGATTATCTCCGAGATCTCGGCGTGAACCTGCTTTGGATTTGCCCGATTTTCGCTTCCCCCATGGACGACAACGGATACGACGTCTCGGATTATTACGCCATCAACCCGGCATATGGGACGATGGATGATTTCAAACGCCTGCTTTCCGAGGCCCATCAAAGGGGCATCCGCATCGCGATCGACTTCGTTATGAACCACACTTCCGACGAACACCCGTGGTTCCGCAAGGCTTTGGCCGACCCGGATAGCGAGGAACGCGGCTTTTATTACATTCGCAAAGGGAAGGTCGTGAATGGGAAACTTCTTCCGCCGAACAATTGGAAAGGGTTTTTCGCGACTTCCGTTTGGGAGAGGATCCCGGGAACTGACGAATTCTACCTCCATATTTTTTCTAGGAAGATGCCGGACGTGAATTGGGAAAACCCGAAATTGCGAGAAAAATACTACGAAATCGCCCGCTTCTATCTCGACATGGGGGTGGATGGCTTCCGTCTCGACGCGCTCGCCCACCTTGGGAAGGACCAGTCTTTTTCCGATTCCGACTTTCCGGTGGACGAAAACGGCCTCGCCTTCGATACCGGTCGATACTCCAACCGGAGCGACGTCTTCCGCTATTTGCGCGAATTCAAGGAAAAAGTGCTCGATGATTACGATTGCGTGACCATTGGCGAAGTCGGCGGGGATCTCTCCCCCGAGAAGGCGCTCGATTACTCTTCTTACGACCACGGCAGCATCGACATGGTCTTCAATTTCGACACCGCCTGGAGCAACGGCGCCTACGGTTCCATCGATAAAAGGGACGACGAAATCGTCACGGACGTCGTGGGGCTCAAAAAGGCGTTCGAACGTTGGTATCGCGTTTGCCATGAGCGTGCCGACATGCCCCTTTATTGGGACAATCACGACCATCCCCGCGTCCTCAGCCAATACGGCTCCCTTGTCCATCGGAACGAATCCGCCAAAGCCTTGCTGACCGTGCTGCTCTTCCTATACGGGACGCCATTCCTCTATAACGGCGAGGAAATCGGGATGAGCAACGTTACCTACCACTCCCTCGAGGATTTCTCGAACGATTGCGGTAACCGAAATGACATCGCCGAAAAAAGAGCCCAAGGGTATTCGGACGAGCAAATCCTCAAATACCTTTGCCGTTGCTCGAGAACGAATGCGCGGACCCCGTTCCAATGGAATCGCGGCCCAAACGCCGGCTTCACGGACGGAATCCCTTTCATCAAGGTGAACGAAAACTACCTGCAAGGGGTCAACGCCCTCGACGAGATGGAAGACCCCTGGTCGATCATCAATTTTGCCCAATACGCCATCTGGAAACGTCGGGACCCGGAGATCGAGGAACTCATGAAAGGGGAACTCGTTTTCTTGGAAATCGAGAACCCCGATGTCATCGCTTACGTCCATGAAAGCGCGAAGGGGAAACTGTTTGTGATCGCGAACATGCGCGACCATGACGTCTCGTTCCCCTTCTACCACTCGGTGGAAGATTGCTATCTCCACAACTACGGGGAAGCTTTGTTGCGCGACCACGTGTTCACACTTCGGCCTTTCGAATGTTTCCTCCTCAAGGCTTAACCCATGGAAAAGCATTATTTGTTCAAAGCCTCGAGCGCCTTTGACCGCATCGCGTTCGAAGACATCCTTTCCGATATTGGGGTTGAAGGGGTCGATTATTCCTCCCCGACGGAAGGCTCTTTCGTGGCGGACGCCAAGAAAGTCGCCGAACTTGTCCCGCTCCTTTCCGTTTTACGCGACGACCTCGGAATTTCGATCTCGTTTCTAGTGAGCCACGATTTCGGAGCCTTGGAAAAGAAGCTTCTATCGGAGGCTTTCGCCTACTATCCGAACCAAGCCCTCTTCCCGACGGATGTCATCCTGAAGGAGATGTCTTTCGGGAACTATTCCTCTTATCCCTTGATCAAAGCCCGCTTCGAGGGCGTCCCTCACGAGCTTATGCTGACCGCCGGGACTTACCTTCGTTGCGGATTGGATGGAATCCTTGCCGCCAAGTGCCTTTTCGTGCACCGAAATACGTTCCTATATCGCCTCAATCAGTTCATCGAGAGGACGAATCTCGATATTCGGGATTATCACAACGCGCTTTTTCTCGAACTATATTTCCAACTGGAGAACTCGTATCACGGCGATTTCCGTTGATTTGTGCAGTGTGCACTAGATAACGATTGGTGAAAGCGCTATCATACTCCCAAATTGGAGGACATACTGATTTATGTCAAAAGATAAAAAGACTGAAACTGCTGTTGCCGTTCCGGAAAAAGATCCCAACATGGGCTATGTTTCCCTTCGTCACATCGACAAGATCTACGACAACAACGTCCAAGCCGTTTTCGATTTCAACCTGGAAATCGCCCGTAAGGAATTTATCGTTTTCGTCGGGCCTTCCGGCTGCGGCAAATCGACCACGCTCCGCATGATCGCAGGTCTCGAGGACATTTCCGCCGGCGAACTCTGGATCGATGGCGAATATTCCAATGACCGCACCCCGAAAGACCGTGACATCGCGATGGTCTTCCAGTCTTACGCCCTTTACCCGCACATGACCGTTTATAACAACATGGCGTTCGGGCTCAAGATTCGTCACCTCCCGAAAGAGGAGATCGACCGCCGCGTCCGCGAAGCTGCGAAGATCCTCCAAATCGAAGAATACCTTGACCGCAAACCCAAGGCCCTCTCCGGTGGCCAGCGCCAGCGTGTCGCCCTCGGCCGCGCCATCGTCCGCAACGCGAAACTCTTCTTGATGGACGAACCGCTTTCCAACCTTGACGCCAAACTTCGCGTTCAGATGCGTTCCGAAATCATCAAACTTCACGAAGCGATTGGTGCCACCACGATTTACGTTACCCACGACCAGACCGAAGCCATGACCATGGCGAGCCGCATCGTCGTCATGAAACTCGGCCGCGTCCAGCAAATCGGAAGCCCCATCGAGATCTACAACAATCCCGCCAACCTCTTCGTTGCGACCTTCATTGGGTCTCCCGCGATGAACGTCATGAAAGCCGTCTATTCCGATGGCGTCATCGTGCTAAGCAATGGCGTCCGAATCCCGCTTTCGAAAGAAGCAAAAGCCGCCCACGACGCTTTCTATCTGAATGAAGTGCAACTCGCGCAGGACGAGGCGGCCAAGATCGAAGAACAGCTCGCCGCCAAAAACGGGAAAGACGAGAAACTCGAGAAGCAAGCCGCCGATTGCGCTGCCAAGATCGAGAAACTCAAAGCCTCTCTTGCCGGCGATCACGAGATCGTTTACGGCATTCGTCCGGAAGACATCCACGACGTGGGCGATGCCACCAAAGACGAACTTGGCGAAGCTTACAAAATCAAAGTCGCTGTCGCCGAGCTTCTTGGCCATGAATACTATGTCCACTCCGACTTCGGAGGAATCGACATGGTCGCGAAGATTCCTCTCGTCCACGAAATCAAGATTGGGGATGAAATGGAAATCGCGTTCTCTCTCAAGAAAGCCCATATCTTCGACCCGGTTACGGAAAAGAGGGTTTATTGATCCTTTGATTCCTGGGCCTCAACCTGCTTGAGGCCCTTTTCTTTTGAACGTAGAATAACCGCATGCCACAGCTTGGTGAATCCTCAACAAAACCGAAAAAGAAGAAGAAGGACGATGCGCGGGAGATCGTGAGCGCCTATTCCCCCGAAGGGGCGGAAAGGAACAAAGCCACGAAGCGAAAAAACATTCTCTACTTTGTGTTGTCTCTCCTTTTGACGTTAGCCCTTGTCGGCATTTTCGCATTCTTCTTGTTCCGGTCCTGACTTACTTTTTGGCTTCGCTTTCCCTCGATGGTAAGGTATCTTCCTTTTCTTGGGAAAAAACGGGGCTTTTTTTGCCTAAAAAAGAATAAGGCTTGAGCGGTAATGGCCGTTCACCTTGCGCGGATGTCCGGCGTTTTTCGGTGAAACGCTCCAATCCTTTGTCTTCCCATCTGGCTTGGCTGACCGGAAAGGAGAGAAGGAAACGCATCCCAGCCAATGCGTTCCTTGGTTTGGAACATCCACGCGCGCTCCAATCGCTCCTTCGGGCCAAGCAAGCCTTCGAGGGAGACGCAAATCCCTTTGTTCGATTGCATTTTCAATGCGCCGACTCTCGCGTCTCCCTCTTTTTTCGTATTCTCGCGGAGGAACCAATCATGAATGATCGCTTTGAAAAAACCAAAAAAACGGGGACGATTCTTCTCGGCTGTCTTTTTGCGGCGTTTTGCATCGTCGGAATTCTGATCCTTTTCACCAAGCCATCAGATCCCACCTCAATCGAGGAAATCTCTTCCCGTTTTTCGTTCATTTGCTTTTGTGGGCTCACACTCATCGGTCTTTTCTTCCTTGTCCTAGGTTTGCTGTTTTTGCAAATCATGGAAATGGTGGACCGAATGCAAGGGGAAATCTTGGAAAAAGAAAAACCAGAAGGAGAACGCGATCAAGGGTTTTGATCATCTCCTTCTGGCTCATTTTATTCGTTCGTCTTGTCGGTGTTTTTCCGACTATCGAATCGCCGCGGACCGCCTTTGCCTTGGAATGGCTTGCGAGCGTAGGCTTTGTTGGTAGCCGGTCGACTATCGCGCTTTTGCCCGTATTCTCCTTTAGGCTTCCCGCTGGATGGTTTTTTGCCGAAATGCGGCTTGTCTCCACCGTGAGTGTGGTGATGGGACGTGCTGAAGTCCCGCTTTTCTTGACGTTCGTTTCCTTGGCTGGCTTTTTGCTTTTGCTCTTCCTGCCACTGGGCCTGACGTTCCAAGAAAGCTTCGCGCCGGGCTCGCCGTTCCTGCAAGTCGGCGAGAAACTCGCCCAAATCCGCTTCGCTCAA
The DNA here is from genome assembly GCA_028726925.1 of Caryophanales bacterium. Lineage (GTDB taxonomy): Bacteria > Bacillota_I > Bacilli_A > RFN20 > CAG-826 > Alloenteromonas. The sequence continues at coordinate 8,325 of JAQYPI010000103.1, forward strand.
GACGCGAAGGCCTTTACTTTTCAGATAGGACGCGGTAATGCCCATTCCATCGATCAGCTTTCCGTCGAAATTCCCATTATGGATTTTGTGAACGCCACAGGAGGGGGAATTCTCTTTCAGGATGGCCGTGCGAATTCCCAAAAAACGGCAAAGCGAGTATGCTTTTTTTGCTCCTTCTAGGTAGTACTGGGTCAAATCAACTCCGAGTTCAGTCCGCACAATTCCACGTTTGATTTCGGCGGGTTGCCGCGGCGTGTCCAAACCACCCTGAACTTCGGGGCAGAAAGGAACCAAATCGCAAAACTGATTTAATTCCGCCAAGTTGGGAAGGAGATTGTTGCCGCCATCGAATCGGGTGTTGTCGCCGACGAGGCAGGCCGAGATGAGGATTTTTTCCATAACGGTGGAATTGTAAACGGGTTTGCAGACGAAAGGAACACCAACTTGATGAAAAAAGCGGTTTGCGTCATCGAAAAAGACTGCGAAATAATGGGTGTCATCCACAAGGTGCGAATTTCATTTCGCAGGAGGACAGGATTTGTCATGCGGCTTTCCACAAAAGATCAGAAGACGTTGTTGCTTTCCGCCCCTCGTTCCGCAATCCGCAACATGGAGAAAGTCGACGAATTAATCCCAAGCCTAGCGGAAACCATCCTCGATAAATACAAAAAGGGTTTTCCCTGCCATTTGGAAACCGAAATATCAAAAATATATGACGGAACGAACTTGCTGATTCTTGGCAAAAAAGAAGAAGTCGGTGCTCTTTCTCCGGAGGAGGTTGAGAAGGTCCTGAAAGAAAAGGGATATGCATATTATGCGGACCGTGTGCAGGCCTGGGCTCGCAAAATGCGGATTCCCTACCCTCTCACGTTCAGAATTCGGACGATGACAACTCGGTTTGGCGTGAATTCCATCGCGCGCCACGTCATCACTTTTTCGACCATTGCCATTTGCTATTCCCCCGAAATCGTTGATTATCTTATCGTTCATGAATTGGCCCACTGTTTTGTCCGTGGGCACCAGAAAGACTTTTATGCTATCGTAAACAAGTACGACCCGCAGTACAAAATCCATTCCAAGAAGCTGAAAAAAGGTATTTATGTCTGAAATCATTTCAAGCCGTGCGAATCCCAAGGTTAAGGATACAGCCCTTCTTTCCAAAAACCCGACCTCAGAGCGCTTTCTGATTGAAGGTTTCCATATGGTCGAAATGGCGTTTTCCGCAGGTTGTCTAGACGAGGTGTTTGCAACGAAGAATCCCGGTTTTTCCGGCGTGAAAACGACTTTGGTGACAAACGAAATCATCAAAAAAATAAGCGTTTCCAAAAACCCGGAACCCGTTCTTGGAATCGCCCATCTTCCACAAAACAAGCCTCTTGGACGCAGAATCCTCGTTTTGGATCGCGTTCAAGACCCGGGAAACGTGGGGACGCTAATTCGAACGGCCATCGCGTTCGGCTTTGAGGACGTCATGTTTTTGCCTGGAACGTGCTCGCCCCTCAATTCCAAGGCAATCGCTTCGACGCAAGGGGCTTTGTTCGTTGCTAATCTTGTGATTTGCGAGAGCGCGGAAATAGGATTTGAGGCCCTTCGCCTTTCTGGTGCCCCCGTCATCGGGACCGCCTTGCAAGGCGCGCAAGATCTTGATTCCCTCACGATTTCACCCGAACGAGGCATTGCTCTTGTTCTCGGAAATGAAGGCCGCGGGATTTCTCAGTGGGTGAGGGAACGTTGTGAGTGTCTCGTCCGCATCCCGATGGCCAATATCGAATCCTTGAATGTCGGAGTGGCCGGCGGGATACTGATGCACCATTTTCGGCGTACGTATCATTAGATTTCTCTAGAAACCCGTTGTACAATCACGAAAGAACTAATATGTACCTAGGAGGCGCATTATGAAAGATTCTTTGCCAAAACTTCTGTTGTTGGTTGCCTCGACTTCCCTCATGGCTTCCTGCGGGGTCTCCCGAAATCCAGACTCCTCATCGAGCGTTGCGGATTCGTCATCCTCTTCATCTTCGATTTCCGAAGAGCAAAAAGATCCCGAGGAATACTTGAACGACTATCTTCTCGCCTTGCGTTATGCGGCCTATCAACAGGATTT
>JAQYPI010000104.1 GCA_028726925.1 Caryophanales bacterium
GACGACACATCGGCCGAGCCAGGCATTGGTCTCCTGGCCGTGTCCATGAGAATCAAGGACGTTCATCACACGTTGTCGCGCGCTTATTCTCTTAAAGAAGCGCGGGAAATCCAGGAAGAAACCTTTCGCCGCCTCAACTCTTTTGAATACCTTGAAGGAGGCGATGATTGGAAAGTCGAAGACGCTTATCGCGACGCCGTGAACGCTTTCGCGGACTCGCTTTATGAAGCGATGCCCCTGAAAAGCAACGCGGTCTATAGCCCCCTTAGCCTTTATCTGCATCTTGATTTGCTAAGCCACGGCCTTGCGAACCAAACGGGAACCGAGGCCTTCGATAACGCATTATGTCTCCCCAAAAAGGACAGGGACGAGAATTTCCTTTCCGCGTTTTATGGCAATCGACGGAATGAAAAAACCTTCGCCTCGATGGCAAACGGGGCCTTCCTCGATGACGGCCTCACGTTCCAAGGCGATTATCTGGATTATCTCACAAGCAAATACGTGGAGGCCTATTCCATGGATTTCGGAAGCGAAACCGATCGCATTCGGATGATGGATTGGGCCAATGGGAACTTAAACGAAGCGATGATGAACGACGAGGATTTCGACTTTCCGGACGAGATCTCTTTCGCTTTGCTTTCCTTGCTCGAGTTCCATGGGAAATGGTCCTTCGAGAAAGATGACACCTATGATGTCCCTTTCCTTTGCAAAGACGGGACCGAGGTGAGCGTCTCCATGATGCACGACACGTTCTACGGCACCGCCTACGATTATGGCGACTACTGGTCGTTCACCATGCCTTTCGCGAATGGTTACCGCATGCAAGTCATGACCCCGGACGAGAGGGAAGGCGACATTTTCTCCATCCTAAAGGGCAAATCCTTCCTCCAAAACGACCCTGAGAAGGCCTACGTCGCCGAGGGTGGGTACGACGAATACCTAATCGAAGTCGGGATTCCCCGTTTCGAGGCATCGTCCTCCTTCTCGTTCGTCCCTGCCCTTGAGAAGATGGGGCTTGGATTCCTTTACGATAGAGACAACCCCGCGTTCGACGGCATCGCCCAAGAAGCCTCAATCTTCCTTGTCGACACGAAACAAAAGAACAAGGTCTTTTGGGATGAGGAAGGGTTCCGCGGGAAAACCGTGACGTTTTCGATGGCGGCGGGCTCCGCGGCACCCATGCCGAATGGGGTGCGCTTCACCCTCGATTCGCCCTTCGTCTACGTGATCAAAGATCCGAATGGGTTGCCGCTTTATCTTGGCAACGTCTCTTCTTTCTGAACGCTTTGCTTTGCGTTCCGACACCCTTGGTTTCCTTCCCTTGCGCAACTTTTGACGCGTTTTCTAGGCTATCCCCGTCAAAGACGAAAGGAGGCCCCTATGGACGAGATGCAAAGGAGAATCGAACGCGATTGGAGGATGTTCCATCGCGATGAAAGAAGAGAACGGGAAACGCGAACGGACCGTTTCCTTTCCGTTTTGGCGGGACGTCAAGAATCCGGATACCAGGATTAAGGGATGAGGAATAGTCCCGAGGCGATGATCGTGAGAACGAAGCCAAGGGTCGCGAACAATCCCGACTTTTCCTTATAGACCACGCGGCAAAGGATATAGGTCAAGACGATGCAAAGACCCGAGCTAAGCGGGAAGAAGAGCGAGGCGTCGACGCGTAAGATCCCTTCGATTCCGACATAGCTGCCCCAGGCGTTGCAAGCCCCGTAGAGGACGGCAAGGAGGATCGGGAGGAACGAGAGGCTAAGGCGGGGGGAAGCCTTAACCTCTGGGTCTTTGACGAAGAGACGGGCGAAGAAGAACCCGACCAAGGCGAAGACCGCGGTGAAGCTGCTATAAACGAAGGTGTAAGAGAACGGGGTCGCCGCGGGGACGTTCCGGGAATGGATGCTGTTGATGACGCAGATCGCGCCATTGCCAAGTAATGCGAGGAGGCATAGGACATAGAAGAGGGCTCTATGCTTTTTCTTTTCGCCTTCCCCGTTTTCTTTCTTGATATCGCCCAAGGGCAAAATCAAGGAGACCACCATGAGGGTAATGGCAAGGATTTTCGTCCAAGGGGCGTCCTCTCCCGCGAAGAAAACGCCATAGAAGAAGGGCAAGAGCATGCTGCCGAGCATGAAGGACTGGCTATAGAAAGACATGTTCCCGAGCTTCGCGGCTAAGACGCCGGTCACTTGGAGGAGGACGAAAAGGGCTCCGACAGCGGCCCCGTAAACGATGGTGAGAGGATCGATCGCGAATCCTTGAATCAAGGACGCGACGAGGAATACGACCGCGTTTCCGAGCCCCGCGAACACGCTGAAAAGTAGGGCGTTGAGGTACGTTGCACCCGTCATTCTTTTGCCGTATTCCTTGTTGACGGCGAAAAGGCCCGTGAAGAGAAGGGCGTTGACGGGGAGAAGAAGGTAGCCAATCGTGGTCGGGGTCATAGCGCGTTATTGTAGCGGTTTAAGCCCTCTTTTTGAAGGAGGAGTTTTCCCAAATGGTGTTTTGCGGCCCGTAAGTCCAAATCGCCATGAAAAAAAGCCGGAAAATCAAGGGGTGTCCTCGTTCTTTTCCGGCTAAAAGAGAGACGCGACTCTTAGAGATCGAGTTTCTCGAAAGCCTTCCCCGCGAGTCGGGAAGCCAGGGCGGTCGCCCCGACGAAGAAGAGGATGCCGAACAGGAAAACGCCGAGTTGGATGAAGATTCCGGGGAAAGAGAAGTCATTGATGGCGGCGGAAACCGCGGGAGATCCCGTCGTGATGCCGATATAGAGAACCATGATGACCATGACCACGAGCATCGAGACGAGTTGGGGAATGACGCCGCGAGAGACCTTCTTATAGTACCAAGGGAAGAACACGAGATTGAAAGCGCCATACATGAAGAAGGCGGCGCCGAGGAGCGCGAAATTGACTTCGGAACCCACGAGCATTTCCACGGCTTCGGGATCGCCCGTCAAAGCCGGGTTGATCAAGAAATGGCGGACGAGCAGCAAAGGGAGGGCGAAAACCGCCGCGGCGAGCTCGAGAAAAGAGATCAGGATGACCTTCCCCTTGACCGCGTCCTGCTTCCGGACCGGGAGAAGGGCCGTGAAAAGGGCGTCTCGGTTCGCGTGGGCGATCGGGAAGATGATCATGACGGAAACCGTCACGTAGAAGAGGCCCACGATGGGAGGCCATCCGGGAATCAAGACGCAGGCGACAAGGGCGAAATAGACCCAGGCTTGCGCGGGAACGCACAGGCGCAGTTCCTTAAAAAGGAGATTCTTCATTGTCATTACCTCTTTCGATGGCGAGCATGATTTCCTCGAGGTTCGCTTCCTGATAGGTCGCGCCCTCGATGATGGGGTCATCGTCTAAGACGACGCCCGCGTAACGCCCGTCCTTCTCGCGGAAATGCTGGATGCGGTCTTGCTCGCTGCCCGTGAGGGAAGCGGTCTTTCCTTCGACATGGCGATAACGCTTCTTGAAATCCGGGACGGATTCGAAGGCGACGATCGACCCTTTTTGGATGTAAGCGATGTCATCGGCGATCTTGTCGAGATCGGAAATGACGTGCGTGGAGAAGAGAATCGCGGTCCCTTTCTCTTTCGCGATGCGGCGGAAAGCGTCGAGAAGCTCGTCTCTGCTCACGGGGTCAAGGCCGCTCGTGGGTTCGTCGAGCAGCAGGACTTTCGCCCCATGGGATAGCGCGATGGCAAGATTGAACTTGACGCGCATCCCGTTGCTAAGTTCCTTCACTTTCTTGGACAGGTCAACCTCGAAATAACGGACCCATTTCTGGAAAAGCTCCTCGTCCCAAGACGGATAGAAACGCTTCGTGACGTCCGCGATGGTCTTCGCTTTTTGGTTCGGATAGAAATCGATGCCCCCAAAGAGCATCCCGATATCGCATTTGAAGGCTTCTTCGTTTTCGATGGGATGGCCATCGTAAAAAACCTCGCCTGCGTCTTTCTTGATGAGACCATAGATGAGTTTCAAGGTCGTGGTCTTGCCCGCCCCGTTTCGCCCGATGAATCCCATGATTTTCCCCGGATAGAGGGAAAAGGAAACGTCTTTGAGCTCGAATTTCGGATACTTTTTGCCGAGATTCTGGACTTCTAGAATCGGATTATTTCCCATCGAAGCTCCTTTCCGCGAGTTCGTGAAGGAATTCGTCTTTCACGATCGCGATCCCCTTCTCTTTGTCCGCGAGAAGGATGACGGTGTCCCCGGGCTTGATGTCGAACATCTCCCGTACGACCTGCGGGATGACGATCTGGCCTTTTGCCCCGACGGTCGCGCTCCCCACGCATCGATCTTTTGCCATGGTTTTCTCCTGTATGAAAAATCATACTAGTTATACTAGTTGGAGATAGACCGCACAAGAAAGAAAAGGATTTATGGACGGAAATCGAACGTTTCGGTCACTTCTTTATCCACATATGTGTTGCGGATCGCGATTGTCCCGCGCTCGGAGGGGATGGCTTCGCTCGTCCGAAGGCCGCATTGTCTGTGTTTTTCTTGGATGAGTTCCTTGACGAGAGTTTCGATTGCCGGGTTCCTTTCTTTCCAATCCACGGGATCCTTCTCGAAAAGCTCCGGCTTATGCTTCGCCCCGATCTCTTCGCCGGCGTAGACGAAGGCGGGTCCTTTGGTGAAGAAAGAAAAACGAAGCAACTCTTTGGTGAACCGCTCGTTTCCGTAACTTGCGATGCGGGGTTGGTCGTGGTTCTCGATGGCTCTGGCAATGAGGGCGTTTGAGCCGCTTTCGGCCATTTCCACGTTGAAGGCGGCTTTGTATTGTTCCAAGGCGACGAGGTCTTTCTCGGTCAAATAACGAGAAAGCCACGGCCAAGAAGCGTAATGGTAAACCGCATCGAAGCCGCAATCGATCAGTTCCCCATTGGAAAGACAAGGAATCCCTTGTCCGCGGCTCCAAAGCAGGAACCCCGTATCCACGGCTTCGCAAAGGAAGAAGAGGTTGTCGTTGATCGGGTCCAAGGCTTTGCGCGTTTCCAAAAAGAAATCCCGCGGCAACAAACTGCCGACATCGAAACGGAACCCATCGCACCCCATCTTGACGTAGAAAGCCAAAACGTCATGGATGAGGAATTCCCGCAATTCGGGGTTCGTATGATCGAGGTCGTAAACGTCGCTCCAATCGCCGACCTTGTTGGCCAAACGGCCTTTTGGGTCGTGATAATACCAATCCTCGTGATTCTCAAGATAAACTGCGTCCCTCGCCGTGTGGTTGAAAACCATGTCCATGATGACTTTCATGCCAAGGCGATGGGCCTCGTCAAACAAGGATTTGAGGTCGTCGAGAGTCCCGAGGTCCGGGGAGATCGCCCGGTAATCCCGAATGGCATAAGGTGAGCCCATGGTGCCTTTCCTCCCCTTGATCCCGATTGGGTGGACCGGCAAAAGCTGGATGATGTCGACCCCGAGGCCTTGCAAGCGAGGCAGGTCTTCCCTTACCGCTTGAAGGGTGCCCCTTTCGCTATGATTCCTCACGAAAACCTGATAGATGACGGCGCGCGACAGGGATTCCTTATCTTTCATTGCTGTTACCTCTTGCGATGTTTTTATTGTACGTAAAAAGAACGGGTACGGGCAATTTTTGTACCCATATCACAAGAAGGATTCTCTTCTATATCGAAGAGAGGGGGCGAATGCTAGAATGAGGCAAACCGAAAGGGAAAGTTTTATGAACGAGAAAATGTTTCGTTTGGATGGCAAGGTAGCTCTCGTTACCGGTGCCAGTTATGGAATCGGCTTCGGAATCGCTTCCGCGTATGCCGAAATGGGGGCGACGATCGTCTTCAACGACATCAACCAGGAAAAGGTCGACATGGGCGAGAAAGCCTATGCGGATATCGGCATCACCGCGAAAGGATATGTGTGCGATGTCACCAACGAGGAACAGGTCAAAGCCATGGTCGACAGCATCGTTGAGACCTATGGCCACCTCGACATCCTTGTGAACAACGCGGGCATCATTAAGCGCATCCCGATGGCCGAGATGAGCGTGAAGGATTTCTCCCAAGTCATCAACATCGACTTGGTTGGCCCCTTCATCTGCGCGAAAGCCGTCATCCCCCACATGATTAAAGAGGGCCATGGCAAGATCATCAACATTTGTTCCATGATGAGCGAACTCGGCCGCGAGACCGTTTCCGCCTATGCTGCCGCGAAAGGCGGGCTCAAGATGCTCACGAAGAACATCTGCTCGGAATATGGCGAATACAACATCCAATGCAACGGCATTGGCCCGGGCTACATCGCGACCCCGCAGACCGCGCCGCTTCGCGAGAAGCAGCCGGATGGCTCCATGCACCCGTTTGATTCCTTCATCCGCGCGAAGACCCCGGCGAATCGCTGGGGCGACCCCGAAGACCTCCAAGGTCCCGCGGTCTTCCTCGCGAGCGATGCCTCGAACTTCGTGAACGGGCATATTCTCTATGTCGATGGCGGCATCCTCGCCTACATCGGCAAGCAACCGCAATAAAAAACAAGGAGGGGTTCCATGAAATCCACGCGTCGTATCCTCTTAACCCTCGCCCTGGCGGGATCTTCCGTCGCCTTGGCTTCCTGCGCGAAAGACGTTCTCTCGTCTTGCTATCTGTCCTATGCGGGGGCCAACGGCATGGCTTATGTCCTCCGCGCGGACGTTACCGACACCAACGGATACATGACTTCCGTTTCCCTCGAAGGCGTCCCGACCGTTTCGATCCTCGCCCGCTTGTCCGCGGAAAAAGTCGCGGAACTCGGCGAGGAGCGCCTCGACAAAGACTACATCCGCGTGAATGGCGTCGAAGATTACGACGGAACGACCAAAACCGTCTATTACGCCAAGCACATTAGCCTCAACGGCATGACTTGGACCGGCAAAGTTCGCGATACCGAAGTCTATCCGACTTCCTTCGCGGGGGAAGACCACGTGGTCTATTGCGCCGATAACGCCCTCGTTGGCGGAGATGGCTTGAGCGAAGATTACCTGAAATACATGACCGCGGACGTCGAATCCACGAGCCGTTATCGCCTTGGGGTTCGCTACCAAGCCTATTACGAAGCGGTCACGCAAGGTACCTTCCAGATCCTGAAAGAAGAGACCGCGACGGAATCCGCGAAGCACGTCACCGGTTACACCTACACTTATGCGAACGCGCCTCTTGCCCCTCTGGCGCTGCCGGATGGCAAGATGTATCGCTCGGAAATCGATACCGAGTGGGCGGCTTCCGCGAAAGCTCTCTCCGAGCAAGTCGTCGCGAAATTGCCTCGTCTCAATTTCAAGAACCGCGTCGTTGGACCGGACAAGCGCAACAAGAACACCTATCGCGCCGATTCCAACGGCGATTGGTCCTACAACCCGACCCTCACGGACAATTTCGCCCAAGAGGATTTCGATAACCAAGACCTTTGGGTCTCCTTCGTGGGAGCCAAATCATCGGCGATGCCCGCGGCGGATTTCGTCGCCTGCATGAACGCCATCAACATCGGCTTTGCCGCCGGGGAATACACCTCGATTCGTTGAGAAGGGTTACCATGGGGTTCGTTCTTTGCTTTCCGGGATTCAAAAGGAAGGCCGCCTGCTTCAGCTATGACGATGGCGTCCTTCAGGATCGCGAATTGGTACGCTTGTTCCGCAAGCATCACATGCGCGCGACCTTTAATTTAATCCCGGGAACCTATGAAAAACGCGTGATCCGCAAGGACAAGGATGGGAACGACATCGATTGTTCCCACCTTTCCCTTTCCGAATCCCTAAAACTTTACGAGGGGATGGAGATTGCGAATCATTCGCTCACCCACCCTTGGCTGAACGCTTTGGATGCCCAAGGCAATCGCGCCGAAATCGCCGCGGCCGAGCAAGCCCTGTACGAACAATTCGGGACGGAGGTCCGCGGATTCGCCTATCCTTTCGGAACTTACGGGACGGCGACGCTTGAAACCCTTCAGGATCTCGGGTACTCCTACGCGAGGCCGACCCGGAGCACGTACCGCTTTTCCTCCCCCGCCTCTTGGCTATCTTGGCAACCGACGATCCACCATCGCGATTCGCTCCTTTGGCAAACCTTGGAAACCTTCCTCGCGACGGAAGAAGAACTCCCGGTTTTCTTCGTTTGGGGCCATGCTTACGAATTCGCGATCGACCACAATTTCGATATCATGGATGCCCTCCTTTCTCGGTTGGAGGGTGCGGATGACGTCGCCGTCATGACGTGCCTTGAAGTCGCCGAATACAAAAAAGCCGCGTCCTTGGTTTACGAGATCCGCCGGGTGGACAACCACCGCCTCGTGAATCCGTCCTCAATGGATATCGACATGCTTTTTGAGGGGAAACCCATGCGGATCCCAGCCTATTCGGAGGTGGTGTTATGAAAAACGGCATCGTCGTTTCCCTCGGCGAGATGCTCGCGCGTTTCTCTGCTCCCCGCGGAGTGTTGCTCAAGGAAGCCGGCACCTTCACCGTCCTTTACGGCGGTGCCGAGGCCAACGTCCTCGTTTCCCTCTCATCCCTTGGCTTCCCGACCCGTTACCTGACGCGCCTTTCCTCGAGCGATCTCGGGGAGGCCGCCCTTCGCTTTTTGAAAGGATATGACATTGACACCTCCTTCGTCCTTCGCGATCCGAGGCCTCTTGGGGAATATTTCCTCGAGGACGGCGAAGGCTCCCGCCCTTCCAAATGCATCTATCACCGGGGCGATTCCGCGGCCATCGCGATGAGCCCGTCCGACTTTCCTTGGGATGAGGTCTTTCAAGACGCCGCCCTCTTCCACGGGTCTGGGGTCACGCTCGCGTTATCTGCGTCCGCCGCCGATACCTTGATTGTCGCCATGGGTGAAGCCAAAGCCCGTGGCATCAAAACCAGCTTCGATTTCAACTACCGTTCTCACATGCTTTCCCTCGAAAAGGCCAAGGAAATCTACCTCCGAATCGCGGAGAACGTGGACATTTGCTTCTGCTCCGCCTGGGACCTTCAAACCCTTCTCGGCTTCGAGCCCGAGGAAAAAGACGAAGATCGCCTGTTCCAAGACGCCTGCCGTCATTTCGGGTGGGATTACATCTTCACCAAGAAGCGCAAGATCCTCTCCGCTCGCAGACAAAACATCGAGGCGATCGGCTACACCGCGGAAAAGAAATTCGCCGCGCCCAAGCATCGCTTCGAGATCTATGGTCGCATCGGCGCGGGCGACGCCTTCGCCGCCGGGGCGATCGCCGGCCTCCTCTTAAATTACGATGATGGAAAGAAGGCCCTTGATTACGGGACGGCGAACTGCATCCTCAAGCAATCCATCTCGGGGGATCAATCCAAATTCACCGTCGAAGACCTCGAACGCTATCTCTCGTCCGCCGGTCCCGGGGAGGTCATTCGATGAGCCGGCTTCTATTCCTCGGGGATTCCCTCATGCAGGAAAACGGGCCGGACACCTATCCCCAAACCGGCTGGCCCCAGGCTCTCAAGGAGTTCCTGCGGGACCCGGACACGCCCATCCTCGATTTCGCCAAGAACGGCCGGTCCACGAAATCCTTCGAGGACGAAGGCCTCCTGGCCATCGCGCTCGAGGCCGCTTGTCCCGGGGACATCGCCTTCATCGGATTCGGGCACAATGACGAGAAAGATGATCCCTCTCGTCACGCGGATGCCAGAACCGATTATCTGCGCAACATCGACCGCTTCCGAAAAGCCCTTCTTGAGAAAGGCGCCAAGGAAGTCATCGTCCTCACCCCGATCGCGAGGTTACGTTATGGAGAAGGGGGAGAACTCCTCCGGACCCATGGCGATTACCCTTCCGCCTTGCGAGAACACGTCGGAAAGGAAGGGATTCCCCTCATCGACCTCGAGGAGCTAACCACCCTCGATCTCCTCGCCCATTCCCGGGCTCACAACGAACGCCATTACATGGTGCTCCCCCCGGGAAAATACCCTCGTTACCCCGAGGGAAAAGACGATACGACCCACCTGACCGAGGAAGGGGCCCGCTGGATTTGCTCGCTTGTCGCCGAGGCGTCCCAAGCGATTCCTTCCCTCTCCGGCATCATGAAATAGGAGGCAACCTTTATGCCAATGGAACTCAAGAACATCTACAAGATCTACCCGAACGGCTACCAGGCGATCACGGACTTCAACCTCACCATCGAGGATAAGGAGTTCATCGTTCTCGTCGGTCCCTCGGGCTGCGGGAAATCGACCACCCTCCGCATGATCGCCGGCCTCGAGGATATCACCCACGGGACTTTCACGATCGACGGGAGAGTCGTCAACAAGCTGCCTCCCAAGGATCGCGGCATCGCGATGGTCTTCCAGTCCTACGCCCTTTATCCGACCCTCACGGTCTATGAGAACATGGCGTTCGGCCTCGACCTCGCCGGGTTCGACGAGGACGTCATCGCCGCGCGTGTTCAATCCACCGCCAAGATCCTCGGCCTCTCGGAATACCTCGACCGCCTCCCCCGCGCCCTTTCTGGCGGACAACGCCAAAGGGTCGCTCTCGGCCGCGCGATCATCCGTCACGCCAAAATCTTCCTCATGGACGAGCCGCTTTCGAACCTCGATGCCCGCCAGCGCGTCACGATGCGTGCCGAGCTTAGCCGCATCAGCCGCGAAATCGGGGCCACCACGATCTACGTCACCCACGACCAAATCGAGGCCATGACGATGGCGAGTCGCATCGTCTGCATGGACGTCGGCGTCATCAAGCAGGTCGGAACCCCGGAAGAGCTTTATTTCCACCCGAAGAACCTCTTCGTCGCCGGATTCATCGGGGATCCCCCCATGAATTTCATCCGCGGCAAAGTGGATTCTGGCGTTTTCGCTTCGGATGACGGTTATTATTCCGTCGCCCTTCCGCAACCCTCCCTCCAAGGGAAAGGTATCGTGATCGGCTACCGTCCTGAGCATGCCCACCTCGCCTTGCCCGAGGGAAGCGATCCCGCGGATTACCTCGAGATGAAAGGCAAGATCGAGGTTTATGAGATGCTTGGCGACCTCCAGAACGTCTATCTTGCCGTCGGTGAGGAGAAAGCCATCATCAAGGTCGCCCCGGAAGTCGAACTCGAAATCGGCAATGATTTGATTTATTACGTGAAGAAAGCCGATTTCCATTTCTTCGACGCCGAGACGGAAGAAGCAATCGAGGAATAAAAAAATGGGCGCGAAGGGCTCCGCGGTTTCGCAGAAGGAGTTGGCGCGCCGGCAATTCATCCTGCACGGAAACCCTTGGAAGGTCGTGCTCGTTATTGCCGCGCCTTTGCTTCTTTTCACGCTCTTCAATTACGCCTATTCGATCATCGACACGATCATGTGCTCCGAGATCGGGGAGAACGAGCTGAACGCCGTCGGGGCGCTTAGCCAAGCTAACAACCTGATCGCGGCCCTCGGCGGGGGACTTAGCGCCGGGGGGTCGATTCTTGTCGCGCGCGAAATCGGGAAGAAGAACTACGAGAAAGCGAAATCCCTCGCTTCCGCCCTCTTCCTCTACGTCTTCGCGATGGCGATTCTCACGTGCGCGCTGATCATTCCGTTCGCCGCCCCGATCCTCAGGCTTCTCAACGTCTCCGAGACCTCGATTGAGGTAGGGCAGTACTATTTCATGGTCCTGATTGCCTCCTCCGCCTGCGTCATGGTCAATACCGTGTTCATGGGCGTCGAGAAAGCTAAGGGATCCACCCTTATGATTTCGCTCTTGAACATGGGCGTCGTCGTGCTCAAGATCGGCCTCAACGCCTTGTTCATCTACGGGTTCGGCTGGAAGGAAATGGTGTACGTTTCCCTCGCGACCCTTCTTGCCAACGCCGCTTTGACCCTCTTCGTCCTCGTTCGCCTTGCGACCAAGAACTACCTCTTCCATTTCTCGCTCAAGAACGCGGACAAAAGCAGGAAAACCGCGAGACGTACCCTCCATATCTCCTTCCCCGTCTTCCTCGGAAAGTTTGTCTTCTCCCTCGGAAAAGTCGTGATCAACGCCCTCTGCAAGAACTTCGGGGAATCTCTCGTCGGGGCC
>JAQYPI010000105.1 GCA_028726925.1 Caryophanales bacterium
GCCTCGAACGGAAGTTCTCTCAGCCGATACTGATCGATGAGGTCATATAGGATCCTCAACGCCGGCTTGCATGACTCGGGCGCCTCGTCGAACGCCTTGTTCGCGAAAAAGGCATTCATCTTTTTTGAAACCGAGGAGTCGGAAAGCAGTGGGGCGCGGAGCCTGGAAAATAAGGGGATGCCGAATAGATAGGAAGAATAAGAAAGCGGTAATTCATCGGATGTGGATTCATCTACGTGAATCAAGAGGGAGGCTTTCTCTTCGGGGCGTTCCAACAACCGAGCGCGAATCTTTGCGAACAGGGCGAAGAACTGATCGAATTTTGTTTGGTAAGAAAGGACAGGAATGACGTCCCTGGTCTCGTCGAACCTCTTTTCGAACCCGAAATCTTCAGCGGTCAAATCCCACGCATTCCATCCTTTTCGGGCACAAATCTCGTGCAACTCCCGGTCTTCTTTCATTTCAAAGAAGGCGATTTTGCACCGTTTTAGTTCAATCGGCGCCAACGGATCGTAGGCGATTTTGTCTTCGATCATGGCGCGGATTTTTAGCAGTTTTTCATTGCGGGTCCCGTCGGTTAACCGCAAGTAACGCGCCCATTGTTTGGCCCTCGAATAGTCAAACCCTTCCTTGAGCAAAGCGGGAATCGGATCCTCCTTGTAGCGAAAGGAAACGAGGTCGAGGAACTCTTCCGGAGTAGCGATTTTGAAGTTCCAAGAAGGATGGGCTTCCTTGGCGCGCAAAAGCAGCTGACCATAATTTTTGTCGGCGACGATGAGATAGCGTTCATTGCCTGCGAAAAAGGAGGTTTTTCCCATAACAAAATCTTAAGCCAAAAGGGCCATTGGCAAAAGGCAAAAAAGAGGGCCGGAACCCTCTTGGACTAGTTGGAATGGAGCCCGTAAGCAGCGAAGACCGCGGAGAGCGGGGCATCGGTATCGATGCGTTCGATGCACTCGGCGAGAAGATTCGCGAGACTCACGACTTTAACGGCCTTCAATTTCTTGAACCGCTCGTCTAGAGGAATGGAATCGGTGACGATGATCTCGGTGAAGGGCCCATTCTCCATAAGCGAGTAGCACGGATCGCTGAACACGGGGTGAACCGCGGCGATTTTGACAGAGACGGCGCCTGCGTCAAGGAGAGCTTTCGCACCGATGACGGCGCTTTTGCCCGTGTCGATCATGTCGTCGATCATGATGCACTCCTTGCCTTTGACTTCGCCGATGATGTTCATGGCTTCAGGCTCGAGGTTGTTGGAACGGCGCTTGTCGATAATCGCGAGGGGCGTGTCGAGGATTTCGGCGAGTTTCCTGGCGCGATTGACCCCGCCGTGGTCCGGGGAAACGACGACGACGTTCCCGTAATCCTTGCAGCCCTCTTGGATGGCTTTGGCAAGGAGCGGAACGGCGGTCAAATCATCCGCCAAGCACGAGAAGAATCCTTGGATCTGGGCGGCATGAAGGTTGACCGTGACGATGCGATCGACGCCTGCGGTGGTCAATAAATGAGCAACGAGGGCAGAGGTGATCGGCTGGCGAGGCTTGGCTTTGCGGTCTTGCCGCGCGTAACCGAAATAGGGGCAAACCAGGTTGATTTCCTTGGCGGAGGAACGGCGGAGAGCATCGATGAAAACCAAGGTTTCCATCAGGTTCTCGTTAACCGGCGGACAAGTCGACTGGATGATGAAAATCTTCTTCCCGCGAACGGTATCCACGGGCTCGCAGATGACTTCCCCCGAAGGGAAGCGGCGAATACTCCGTTCCCCGAGTCGCACGCCCAAGATGGACGCGATGGACGAAGCTAATTCTTCGTTGGCCGACAAGGAGAAGAGAACGGCATTGTCGTTGAGCATGGTCTGAAACCTCCTATATGAGATCCAATGCGTAGGATATTATGCCACAAGATATTCCGCTTTGCTCGCGAAACCTTAAGGTTTCCTCCGCCTTTTCGGAAAAAGAAAAGACTCGCCTTTCTAGAAACAAAAAGAAGATAATAAAGGCATGGATATCGAAGCGATTAAGGCCCATGCTCTAGCGGCGAAGGAAAAAGCCGTTTCTTTGGCTCTTCAAGGCGAGCACCTTTCCGTTTACGACGTCATCCAGGCCGAGCGCGAAAAGGTTTGCAAAACCGACGAAGAGCGGGCGGCTTGGGACGAAGCGTTCCTTGCGAAATGAAAAAGGCGACCACGTGGGTCGCCATTTCTTTTGAATCAAGGATGGATTACCACTTTTTGCGGCGGGCCATCTTGGATTTCATCGCGCGGGCCAAGCAGGGCTTGAGGTAAGCTTCGCGCTTGCGGCACTCAAGAAGAATGCCGGACTTGTTCACGCCACGCTTGAAGCGACGCATTGCGTCATCGAGCGATTCGCCTTCACGAACAACGACTTTCACGGACATCTCCACTCACCACCTTTCTGCTTCGGATGCTTGGAAAATGTACTCTTTCCAAAGCGCTCTGTCTAGCATCTTTTCTGCCGATTTTCATTTTGGCGCCTTCTTTTCAAAAGCCGGGCATGGTTTATGATTAATGGGAAAAGAGGCACGCGCATGGAAACCAATATCATGAATGACATCCGCCATTTCGTCCACGAACGGAATTGGGAGCAATACCATACGGGGGAGAACCTGGCCAAAAGCGTCGCAATCGAGGCCGGCGAATTGCTCGAGGTCTTCCAGTGGGACAGCAAAGAGAAATCCGTAGAAAAAGTCGAAGAGGAAGTCGCGGATGTCCTCCTTTATTGCTACATGCTTTGCGATTGCTATGGACTCGATCCCATCGCGACGATGAAAAAGAAAATGAAACGGAATGCCGAAAAGTACCCGGTCGAGCGAAGCTACGGCAGTTCAAAACGATATGACGAATGAGGGTTAATACCCGTATTTCTTTCTTTCGGTGATTAGTAGCACGGCGGTCATGATCGCCGCGCCGAATTCCGCGAATACCGAAGCGGACCAAATCCCGTCGACGGAAAGTAGCAGTGGCAGCAAGAAAATCGCGAGCATTTCCAAAACCAAGGCGCGGACAACCGCGATGATTCCGGAAACAAGCCCGTTGTTCAACGCGGTGAAGAACGCGGACCCGAACATGCTGAAGCCGCAAAACAAAAACACGAACGAATAGATGCGCGTTGCATACGAGGCAAGCGAAGCCAACTCCTCATTCCCGGAGGCGAACGCGATGGACAAATAAGGCCCGGCGAATTCCGACAAAAGGAACATGATTGCCCCGATGATGGCGATCAAGCAAAGCGAGCGCTTAAGGATATGACGCAGCTCTTTCTTGTTCTGCGCCCCGAATTGATAGGCGATGAAAGGGGAAACGCCGATGGCATATCCAATGAAAACCGCGTTGAACGTATAGGCGAAATAGAGAATGATGCCGTAAGCGGAAACCCCGACCGGCCCGATGTATCTCAGAAGCTGCACGTTATAGCAAATCGCGAGAATGGAAGAGGAAACGTTGGAAATGAGCTCGCTGATGCCGTTGCTCGCGGATTTCGCGAGAATGTGCCCGTCGAATTCGGCTTTTCCGAGGCGAATCGGCGTCTTTTTGGAAACGAGGAAATAAACAATCGGCCCAAAGCCGGCGATGGTATAACCGATCACGGTCGCGATCGCGGCCCCCTCGACCTCCCATCCCAAAAGGCCCATAAAAAGGGCGTCCAACCCGATGTTCGCAAGGCCGGCGACAACCGTAAATAGGAACCCCGTGTATGGTTTTTCGGCGGTAGAAAAGAAAGATTGGAAGAAAAGTTGCAACATGAAGGCGGGCATCCCGATCGAAAGGATCCTGCCATATGTGATGCCATAATCGACCATCGCTTGGGTTGGATGATCGCTTAGCAGAGCCATTTTCTTGGCATAGAACGGCATCGTGAAAAACCCGATCAAGCCGAGAACGATTCCCGTCACCAAAACCGCGAGAAGCAGAAAGGAGAAGGATCGATTCGCTTTTTCATCGCGCTTCTGCCCAAGATATTTTCCAACCAACGCGGCGCCCCCGCTTCCGAACATGAACCCGGGCGAAGCCAAAATCGCAAAATAAGGCCAGACGAGGTTGTTGCCTGCGAAAGCGTCAGAGCCCACGAAAGAGGCCATGAAAACGCCGTCGACGAGCGTATACAACGAGGAAAAGACCATCATGCAGATGGGCGCGATGACCGCGAAAAAAATCTTTTTTCCCGTGAGGTGCTCGTGAAGCGCGACTCTCATCTTGCCTCCTTTCTTCGTGCCTTGAGGCCCGATATGTTCCCATATTTTCTTGTTTTTTGCAAACTCACGGGGGTTTGACGAAGACGTTTTTCTCATATTGGAAATGGGGTATAATTCACCCGTTTTTACCGTAGGAGGTTTCTTATGATACCGGATGTACCCATGACGGAATGGTGGTCTTGGATCGTTTGCGTCGTCGCTCTCGGCGCCGGCGTTTTCGCGCTTTGGAAATGCTCGGACGTCTTCGTGGACGGGGCCGCATCGTTGGCCAAGAAAATGAAAGTCTCGACCATGATCATCGGCCTCACGGTCGTCGCCTTCGGAACCTCTTGCCCCGAACTCGCGGTATCCGTCTCGGATTCCATCACCTGCCTTCTGCAAGGAGGATATGCGAATGTCGCCATTGGCAACGTCGTTGGTTCTAACATCTGCAATATCCTGATTGTTCTTGGCGTTTCGGCCATCTTCACCCCAATTGCGGTCAAGAAAAGTACCTTGAAGAAAGAACTTCCCATCATGCTTGGGGCAACCGCGCTGTGCGTTTTGTTCGTCTTGCTTTGGAACAATGCGGACGGGGATTACGCCATTCTCCGTTGGGAAGGCATCATCTTGGTCGTCGGAATCATCGGATACGTCGCTTACCTCGTCGTTTCTTCCAGACGCCAGCAAAAGCTTGGCCTTGAGATGGATGCCGAAGAGCCCGATATCAAGGACATGTCCGTCGGCAAGGCCATCCTGTTCACGGT
>JAQYPI010000106.1 GCA_028726925.1 Caryophanales bacterium
GATGTGGTAGTTGAGGCCGAAGACCGAGGCTTGGTCTTCCGCGGTGATGACGACATCGCCCGCGGGCATCGTGAAGGTGTAGGACCCGTTCTCGTTCTTGACGAGGTCGAGGACGGTATCGCCTTGCTTGACGAAGACGACGTCGAGGAACTCATAGCCCGGGTCGACCGCGAGGCGGAAGGTGATGACATCGCCTTCTTCGGCGGTTTCGGGGAGACCAACGATCGTGACGTGGTCGTCAATGGAGTCCGTGACCGAATATCGGACCGGTTCGGGTTCGGGCTCCGAAGTGGATTCACTCGTCTCTTCAGAGACGCTGGTCGATTCCTCGGACGAGTCGACGGGGGACGAGGAAGTCCCACCTTCGCTGCAGGAAGCAAGACCAAGCATCGCAATGGCAGAGAGCACGAGTAATGCTTTTGCTTTCATGTTTTTTAAATCCCTCCTTGTTGTGGATTTGATGGGTATACATTAAAAGCGCGCGAAAAAGTTTCAAGAAGAAATTGACGGAATTCTTTGATTTTTCGAGGGAATTCACTTTCCTTGACGATTTTGGGAATGAGATTCTTCCAGTCAATGGTTTTCGGTTTGAATATGGTTCTACGTATGTATCTTGTCCGCTTCATACGTTTCTAACGATATTTCTTTTCGCAGTTTTCATTATCTTTGAATTGTCTGAAAAACGGGTTTTTCCGGATTTCTGCTGACGATTTACCTTTTTCGTATTTATTTTTGTGAATGTAAGCGCATTCATAAGAATTGGTGAGGTTTTTCCGCTTTTCATGTGGGGTCTAGAAACCCCTTTTCGCGTTCATTGACGTTTTCACCCTCCCAAAAGGCTATTTCGGCTTCTTGGTTTGAAGAAAAACTGCCTCTTGAAAGCGTTCTTTTTGGGTTGACTCTTTCCGGTTCGGTTTTTCTTGTAATTTTTTCGCGCACGTGTATGTTAGGGGAATGTATCCGAGGACGCGCCCATGAAACATCCATTGACCTTAACGACCTTTGCCTTGGCCCTCCTTCTTGCCTCCTGCGGCGGAACGGAAGGGGCTTCGAGTTCCACTCTACCTTCGAACCAGCCTGAAGAGAGTTCTTCCCTTTCCTCCCAAAGTTCGGAGGATTCGATCGAAATCTCTTCCCCCTCGATCGAGGAAACGACTTCTGAAAGCTCTTTGACGAGCGAATCCTCTTCTCTAGAATCCTCGAGCGCTGAAGTTTCTTCTTCCAGCGAGGAATCCTCCGTTTCTAGCGAGGAATCTTCGGTTTCTAGTGAAGAATCCTCTTCCATCCGTGAAGAATCCTCTTCCGTCGAGGAAATTTACGGCATCCGCCTCGCCACCTCGGGCAGCGGGTTCTCGGTCCATTTCCTTGACGAGGCTCTTGACCTGAACGACGTCGAACCCGAAACCGAGATTTCCTTCACCCTTTCGGCCCTCGCGGATTATTACGTCCTAAGCGGCGTGAAAGCCACGATCGACCGCGGTCCTCTGACCTTGACCGAGACGGATGGGGTCTTTTCCTTCGTTATGCCCTATTACGACGTCACGATCACGGTGACTGGCACGCGCCTTTACGCGGTTGAGACCGTATCCGAGCACGCGACGGTTTCCTTCCTAAACGAGGTCAAGCCCTATTACGCCTCCGGGGAAAAGATCCGCTTCACCGCGGTCCCCGAGGAAGGCTATGTCCTCGACGAGGTCCGTTATTCCTTCTCGGGGTATGACGGCAAGCTCACCGCGGATAGCGAAGGAATCTACGAATTCGCCATGCCCTCTTCTCAGGCAACGATCACCTGCGTCACGAGCGCGGTCATCGATTCCGCAAGCGATCCCTGGACCGGCAAGAAAGCGACCTATACCGGCCTTGTGCGCAACGACACGGATTACAAATCGACGTTCACGATCTCCTTCAAGGGCAACGGGACCTTCGATTTCCGGGTCGACACCCAGGAATATTACGACGATTATGGCGAATGGTACGAAGCCCCGATTCCGCCGACCAAGCGGGAATGGACCAACAACGCGGGCTGGGTGACCGATTCAAACGTTACCTACGCCTACCTCCCCGAGCAGAATTGCTTCTCATCCGAGGTCAATTGTCACCAACAGAACAAAGACACCCTGACCTTCTCCGTCAGCGAGACCTTGGTTGATGGGGTGCCCGCCTCCATCACCCTCCTCAAGGACATAGGCAGCGACGCCTACCTGCGCTCTAAGAACAAAGTCCTCACCTTGCAATAATGAAAGGAATCACCATGAAAAAGAATCCGCTATTCTGCTTCGCCGCGACCGCTCTCCTCGGTTTTACCCTCGTTTCCTGCGGGGAACCCACCGCCGGGGACGTTTCCTCAAGTGAGAACGAGATTTCCTCGAGCGAGTCTATCGTCACGAAATACCTTGTCACCTTCGACATCAACGGGGGCAAGCTCCCGACCGGCATCTCCGAGATCCCCTCTCAAGAAGTCGAGGAAGGCCATTGGGCGACCAAGCCCCTCGTCGAGCCCTATAAGGAGCACGCGACCTTCGATGGTTGGTACACCCGCGACGGCTTCGCCTTCAATTTCATGACCCAGATCTACGGGAACGTCGATCTCGTCGCCCATTACACGGTGCAGGAAGACATGAAAGTCACCTTGACCTTCGATCCGGCGAATGGGCAGACCCCCTACACGGTCGACACCTTCATCGGGGACGTCATCGAGACGACGGTCCCGAAGAAGGACGGCTACGTCTTCAAGGGCTGGTATTATGGCGAAGGCAACCGCTTCACGGGCTACGTAAGCGAGGAAGTCGCCGCCGCCAAGACCCTCACGGCCGACTATGGCAAGCAGGACTTCAATTACTATTACGAGATCAATAACGACGAGTCCGTCACGATCACCGGCATCCGCGACGTCGAATCCGTCATCGTGACCTTCCCCTCCTCCATCGACGGGCGCCCCGTCACCCGCATCGGCAAAACCGCTTTGCAAAGCCGCGTCTACGTCGAGGAAGTGACCATTCCGGCCTCCGTGCGCGAAATCGAGCCGGGCTTCTCTAGCGGCGCCCGCCGCATCGCCGCCTATTACGTCGAAGCGGGCAACCCGAGCTATGTCGCGGTGGATGGTGTCCTCTATAGCAAAGACAAGACCGTCCTCGTCCGCGTCCCAGCGAAAGGCTATGCCGGGGCCTCCTTTACCGTCCCCGCGGGGGTCAAGCGCATCGAATACGGCGCCTTCATCGACCAGAAAGACGAAGGCATGACCGACGTCTCCTTGCCCGAGGGGCTCGAAGAAATCGGCGAGCGCGCCTTCTACGATTGGCGCGGCTGGAGCACCCTCAAGCTTCCTTCCACCCTCAAGAAGATCGGGAATTACGCCTTCTGCGCCTTCGACACGGCGAACAAGGTCCAAATCGTCTGGAACGAGGGTCTTGAAGAGATCGGCGAGTCCGCCTTCTTCGGCCAATACGTCCATGACATCCTCGTTCTCCCCAAGGGACTCAAGCGCCTTGGCGCGCACGCCTTCGCGACCACGGATGGCAAAAACGCCATCACGGACGTCGTCTTGCCCGCCTCCCTCGAGGTGTTCGAGGGTGGGGTCTTCTCCAATGACTACGGCATCGCCTCGATCCGCATCGACGGGGAAAGCGCCTTCTATGAGGTCGTCGATAACATCCTTTACACGAAAGACGGCAAGAAAGTCGTCTACGTCCCAAGCGACCACAAGGGCACGATCGCTATCAAGGAAGGGGTCGAGGAAATCGGCGCCTACGCAATGGGCGAGATCCGTTATTTTGATGCTCTTTCCTTCCCCTCGACCTTGAAGAGAATCGGGGAAAACGCCTTCTTCTACAACCACATGCTCACCTCCATCGAGATCCCGGATTCCGTCGTCGAGATCGGTGAAAGCGCCTTCGATTCCTGCGACCGCCTCTCCTCCGTGACCCTCGGTAACGGGGTAAGGTCCATCGGGCGTTACGCTTTCGCGGACATCGCCGCGAGCCAAATCGAGATCCCCGGCAACGTCAAGACAATCGGGGAAAACGCCTTCTTCGGCACCCGCTTCAAGAACATCACCTTCGCGGAAGGGCTCGAAGAAATCGGCGACGGCGCCTTCTATTTCCTCACCTCGAGCTACGAGGACGATTACGGGTCGACCTACTCTTCCTCGCTTACTTCCCTTTCCTTCCCCTCGAGTCTCAAGCGCATCGGGGGCCGGGCGTTCGCGAACCACGAGTCTTTGTCCTCCATCCGCTTCGGCGCGGGGCTTGAGGAAATCGGGGCCGAGGCCTTCGCGGGTGCCAAGCCGACGTCGTTAAGCGTCGAAACAGGAGGCAAGCTCGCGGTCAAGGACCTTTCCCTCTATTCGAGCGATTTCTCGACCCTCTTCTACGTGTCCCCCGCGAAAACGGGCGACTTCGCGATGGATGGCCGGGTAACCAAGGTCGCCCCCTACGCAGCGGTCCGCATCCCCTTCACGGGCATTTCCTTCTCCCCCGTCCTCAAGGAAATCGGGGAAGGGGCGTTCATGAATTGCTTCGATAGCGCCTCTGACATCACCTTGTCCTTCCCGTCCGCCCTCCGTTCCATCGGGGAAGGGGCGTTCTATATGACCAAGGTCGACGCGGTCGACTTCTCGGCGGCCACGAGCCTCGAAACGATCGGCGTTAGCGCCTTCGAGATGAGCTATGGCACCGGGGCGCTTTCCTTCCCGTCTAGCCTCCGTTCCATCGGGGAGGACGCCTTCTACGCGGCCGAGGTGACCGGCGTTTCCTTCGCGGAAGGCCTCCTTTCCATCGGGGACCGCGCCTTCTTCGGGAACCGCAACCTCGGGGGCGAGGTCGTCTTGCCCGCGAGTCTTACTTCCCTCGGCGATGCCATCTTCGGCAGCTGGGGCACCAACACGGCGATGGGCAACGAGATTTCTTCGCTTTCCGTGGCCGCGGGCTCCACGCACTTCGTGAGTGAGAATAACGTCGTCTACGACGCTTCGAAGGAGACCGCCTACGCGATCGCCGGCCTTGCAAACGGAAAGATCGCCTTGCCTTCCACCCTCAAGACCATCCGCCCCTTTGCCCTCGCCGACGCGACCAAAGTCACGGGCTTCACGCTTCCCGAGGGACTCGAGAGCATCGGGGATTACGCCTTCTCCAACGACGTCTCGGTCCTCAAGATGGATATCCCCTCTTCTGTCACTTTCCTCGGGGAACGGGCGTTCTCTTCCTGGGGCGTCGCCCAGAAGGTCGTCCTCCCCTGGAGCCTCGATTACTGCAATTCCCATTTCATGAGCGGCTGGAAAGACAATAGCCGCGCGGAGTTCGTCTATGCCGAATAACTTCCTTTCCAAGGGGCTTTTCCTCCTTTCCTTGCCCCTGTTCCTCGCTTCCTGCACCCCATCTTCCGAACAAGGAGACGGGTCCACGACCACCTTCTACCGGAATCTCGACGCGGGGGATGACACCATCCTTTACGTCGAGACCAAGGAAGGGGGCCTAGTCCAAAACCCCGGCACCCCCCTCGTGAACCGGTTCGTCTTCGACGGCTGGTACGAGACTCGCGTCGGCGGGGAACGTTTCGATTTCTCTTACGAGGCGCCCTCTGCCCTTTACGCGCACTGGGTCGTCTATAGCGACCTAAGCGACGCGGAGAAATTATCGCGCTACATCACGCGCATCCAGGAGATGTGCCCGCTTGTGAGTGAAACCCGTGCCCACGTCGAAAGCGTCATCGCCTATAGCACCGCGGAAAACCCCTTCTACACGGTCGACAATTTCGAGGCGAGGCGTTATGAAGGCGTGACCGAGATCCGTCACTACTACCCGAAGGTGTGTTATAGCGAGGCCGACCTCTCAAGCGAAGAAATCGCTGCCGGCAAAACGGTGGACGAGGTCAACGCAGCGAACCTCACCTTGCTTGAGCAGGATTATTACGAAGACGGACGCTATTACGCCTTCTATGACTATAACGAGACCCACGCGAGCGCGGATTCCTCAAGCAAGGACGGGAAAGACATCATCGCTTGCTCCGAGGCGCTTGGGAATTCCTACCTTTCCATCGATTTCTCGAGCTATTTCATGGGCTGGGCGAGCCAGCTTGCCTATTTGCTCGAGAACAACCCGGCGATGACCCCGAACAACGCGATCACCGAGGATTTCGGCAACAATTCCTACTGGATCAAGGAAATGAACGTCTCGACCCTGGACGACAGCAAATCCTCGGGGGCTTTCGCTTTCGCCTACACCTATAGCCAAAACACGGACCAAGGCATGACCTGGACGACCCTTTACCAAAGCACCGCGGAATTCGCGGTTGTGGACGGGGAAATCCGTCACTGCCAGGTGTCCAAGATCATGAACCAGTATCTGGATGGGAGCGCCCTCCTTTCCGTCGAAAGCGTCTCCCTCTTCGACTTCAATTCCGTTGAGTCCCTCCCTCCATTCGAGGGCGAGCGCTTCTCCCCGAGCGACCCGCGCTTCCCGACCTACGAGGACTAATGCTCCATGAAACCCAATACGCTTTTCCTTCCCCTTTGCCTCCTTGGCCTCCTTTGCTCCTGCGGGCAAGGGCCAACTCCCGCGCCTTCTAGCGAAGAATCGCGTCCCGATAGCAGCGAATCTTCCGTTTCCCCGGAAGAATCCTCCCCATCGAATGACGAATCCTCCTCGAGTTTGGAGGACCGCCCTTCCTCCCTTTCCTTCCAGGAAGCCGCGGACGTCTTGCTTTCTTGTGTGAATAACGAAGGCTTTGCAAGCGAAGAAACGCGCGTCGAGACGACGTCTCGCGACGCTTTCTCCAAGGTCGACGGGGCTTCTTTGTCCCTTTTCAAGGACGATTCGAGCTTGGCCCGAGGAACCATCTCGACCTCCGATGCGGGAATCACGGCCACCTATGCCCGAAAAGTCGATTACGGGTACGAGAAGATCCGCGGGACTGACACCAACGTCTATGACCTGAAACGCCGTTACGAAGCCAAGATCTTCGATGGGGACGACAAAGCAAATGACGTCGCCTACAAGATGTACGTCTTCCATAACGAGAACGAGGCCGCGGGGTTCGAAGAAGGGAGCTACCTCCTGCAGAAGGACGCGCCCCTTTACGCGACGTTCCGCCTTGTTGAAGAAACGATCGATTTCCTCGCGCTTGTCGCC
>JAQYPI010000107.1 GCA_028726925.1 Caryophanales bacterium
AGATCATACAGCCGCTTCAAGGTGACTTTTCGGTTAAAAGGTTTTAGGAACAACAGCTTGATGACTGTCCGATACTTGTCGTTCCTATAGAAAGATTTTAGTTCATCGTCGGTGAAAACGCTCTTGTTTTTTACCAGACCCAGGTATTCCTCCTCTGATTTTGGGTAGATGATTTCTTGCAGTATTGCCATCCCCAATATCGCGGAATGGTATTTCTTCGGCCAGTATTCTCCCTTTCGATAGATAAATACTAAATCGCCAGGTCTTGCGTTAATTCCTGACCATCCGCAGACGTATATTTTTTCAACAGCGTAACTGCAAGGCTCGTTTTCGTAGATGCTCATATTTTCGTCTTTGAGGTGTAAGTCCGGGAAGAGTTTCGCGTGCCAGGTCGCCTCAATCGGCAAAAACATAAAGCCATGCCCATCTTTTAATAGCGGGTAATTAAACATCGGATCCATTGAGGTGTTATATCGGTGCATCTCTTTGATCATCACCAATTCCCCGTTTCGCTTGTGGCAATACGGGACGAAACCCCATTTTTTCATGAGGTTCATAAGCGCAATCACGCCGTCTCTTTTGTTTTCGAAGAGAGTGACATATATCCCGTCGACTCCAGACATGGACGCGTTATCGAAAATGATCTTAAGGAATCGCTCTCCTACACGCATGCCCTTTGAAGCGTTCTTGAAAGTGCCGACCTTGAGCCATTTTTGTTTTTTCATTGGTTTGTCGAAGTCGGAGAACGGTTCATCTTCGTTTTCCCGTTTGAGATAGAGAAAACCTTGGAGCTTGCCATCTTTATCTTTGAATATGTAGGCGTCTTTCTCGCTCTTTTCGTGCAGCCATCTATTGAAATCGGAATAGCCATAGTCCTCTCTAAGCGAATCGAAGAACGAGTCGTTAACAGACAACGATCCGATCTTGTCTTTCTTGATGGAAAGGACTTCATAATCCACTAAAGACGGGTTTGTGGCCTCCATTTCGTGGACGCATTCTTCCGGCGTTAATACGCGGTCTCTTATGTAAAGGGCCTCCGCCTTCCTCAATATCCCCTTGTCTTCAGTGAGCAGAAAATCGACTCTCCCTGAATAAATCTGGAGAAGCAAGCCGTTATCGATTATCGAATTGGCATCGCCTTGTGCTTCGGTGGCGGCGGTGAAGAAAGGATCTTCATCGGTAAATGGGACAATTTGCTCGTACGCCTGAAGCTTCCCGGAGAAGCTTTTGACGATAGTTGAATCCTTATATTTGCGCAATTCGTCATGTAGCGACGGATGAAACAATTTGGTACCGCCCAGGGTGTCGATCCAGTGATAAAGCTTTCCTGCTATAGGAAGAGTTTCGTCGTGAGATTCACGATGAATAATGATGTTTGTGTCAAGGAGATACCGCTTTTTCTTATATGAGACGACATCTGGCCTAATGCTAAAGACAACAATTCCAAACCGATCCACCTGTTCAGCGGAGTAGAACCGATGACATTCTTTGATGAGGTCTTCGAATCGGTTGTATAACCCCCGAAAATCGGATTCCCACCGATCTTTCAAGGCTGTTTCCCAATCGGAGAATACCTGAATATCGTCCACAATGGCTCGTACAAAAACCGATGGATCTTGATTGGATATCAGCACCAACGTGTCCCCGGTGGTAATCGCTTTTCTTTCAGGAGTGCCCAGGCGATATTCGTGTTTCTTGACGCCTTTGCGGATACTTTCGATAAAGTGCGGCCTGATTTTCATTATATGGGTTGCCATAAAATCTCCTTTCCACCTTGGGCAAAGGCATAATGCGTACATGCGTTGCGAGTCACAATATAATTGGACTCGCGAGTTCTTCTTGGAAGCATTGAAATTATATCCTCTCCTGTTTTGTTAAAAAGATGGCAAGAGATTATTTTGTCTCATCCAAATCGGGCGGGGACATCGAATCAAAGAAGTCTTTGATGACGCCCTTCTCGCTCGGAAGAAGATGTGAATAAGTCTCCTAGACCATCCTTTCGGTTTCCCCGACCCAGCGGGCGACGACCCTGACGGATAAACTGCTGACGAGGAGATTGGAGACACACGAGCGGAGGAATTCGTAGAACTTTATAACCTTGACGCCGGCTTTCTTGGAGGTTCCGGTCGGATGGCTTGTCGGCGACGTGGCCTTCGAGCCTCATAGCGACGCTGAATACTGGCTCAACGTCTCTATTCGCATCTTTTTATTGCTTTGTTATAATCAAGACGTCAAGAGGGATGGGAGACATAAAAGACCACCCAATAGATCGGGCCAGAGATCTAAAACGCTGTCCTAGTGGTGGTGGCGCACCTTAAAACGCTTTTTTTCATATTCATGGCAAACCGATTTAAGGAAAATGTTAAATCTCAATTGATTGTGGCTGCACAATCATATTCCTCCTTACTTGATAAAAATGTTCTGTTGAAATCAAAACAATTCAAAAATAGAAAGATTTGCAGACTCCCGTTTAAAAAAATCAAATTTTCTTCATTTGTCTGGCGTTTTAACAACTTTAGAACCAGCAGTTTTCTATGAAAAGTGTTTAATTAGACAGACTGATTGCGATGGTTTTTGTACAATGAATATGTGGAGGGGGATTTATTCCCCAATTCGTTGATTCAACAGATGGAGGAGAAGAAGTAAATGGAGTCATTGTTCCCGGATCTTTCTTCACCTGCTGCGTCGCAAAAATGCAAACGCGAGAAAAACAAGCAGCTAAAGCAGATGTTCTCCGGACGAATAACAGGCAATTTTCTGCTTGAGATTCTCTATATAGTCATGAATACCCTTGTCATGAAAGACGAACTATACCAATTTTTCAAATTAGGTTTCGACGAGCAAAGCTTATTCAAAGGCGACAATGATGCGGCTGAATACGAGGTTTGCCGTTACATCATCGGGGCTCATCGTTCCAATATCATCTTTCTGGAAGATAAAGAACGCGCTGATCTAGAGAGCAATGAGGATTACAAGAGAAAACTGGTCAATGATGTTTTAACGAATATTCGCTTTAGAGGATATGCTGGGCAATTCTTCAGAAAGAGACAGATTGTTCAAGGAGATGAGTTTATCTTCTTCAACTTGCCTCACGATCTCTTTGTTTTGAGCGTGAGAAGCCAAGGGCTATTAACAAAATCGGGAACTTACGCTGCTTTTTACGCAGCTTTCTTCAATAAGGCATTGGCTTCGCTTTCACTGCTTGAAGACAACTTTGTGGATGCGAGCTATCCGCATTGCAGATCGATGATTGAGCTATACGTCAAATTACTGGCCTTCAAATTCAATCCTGAGGCGCTTTCTGAATATTCTGTTTTTGAGGACTACGAGCTCCATACGAATCTCATTGAACAGGTTTGGCCAGAAGAATTCTTGGCTAGATTCAAAGAGAGGAAGTGCAAGAGATGCAACGTTAAAGCCGAATTCCTTCATTTCGGATGGGTCGATGCAATTCCTGATTACTACGAAATTGTCAAAAAATCACATCCATATTCCGTCAATGGATTATGCGAATACATTGTTGGCAAGGATGAAAACTTCAAACAGATCCTTGAAGGACTGCAATCTTATTACAAAATATGCCATGCGTATTCTCATGGTGGTACAACTAGATGCCTTTATCCGTTGAACGATTACTTCCAAATTGTCGAAATGATGAGTTTGACCATCCCGCATGTCTATAGAATGCTTTGCGAAGACGCCGGAGAAGCTGAGGAGATTGACGGTTACGATATTCTGAGCAAGGTCTCTTTTGATACGGATACATTAGTCGAACAGATTCAAAAGAGAACGACTGAGAATTTCGAAGCTTACTACAGAAAAAGATAAAGCTCGGTTAACGGATACGGCGAGCATGAATCGCTTTCTGCGAATCCGCGATTCTATATAAAGGAGGAGACTAATCATGTTAGAAGCGAGATTATTTGACGAAACTACAACTAGAATTGTCTCTGCTTTGGACGTGAAAAATGGCTTAATTGATAGAAACGAACAGTTTATCGATATCGAATATGAATTCAGGGTCACCTATGTGTCGGCTTCAAAAGGCCATGGCAACCCATATTTCCGCTTGTATATGGCGAAAGAGGATTACAAGAGACTCTCGGATGAACAAAAGGAAAGATACGATATCCTGCGAACCATGAGACATTACAAGGAAAGTCCGTGGCACAGAGAATGGAAAGAGACCCTTTCCGAGTTTTGCAAAATCGAGAAGTCGGTCAGAAACAACGAGACCCTCAAATACAAGATTGCCGATGCATATTATGTGGAGAAGGAAACAATAATCGAATTGCAGCATTCCTTCATCGCCCATGACTTCGAAGAAAGAAACGAGCACTACGGGCAGATCGGCTTGAATGTCGTTTGGCTTTATGACTTGCCTAGAGCCAAACTTAAGAAAGTCGGGGAAAACGAATTCGAGATCCTCGAGGATAACGCCAGGGGTTTTTCAGGATAGCCGAACATCCAGAAAACCTAGTGAACTATCCTGTATTTATCCAGACGCATGACGGAAACGTATACTTAGTTAAAGAATTGAGGCGTAAAGAGATAGATAACGAACTCAAGTCGACAATACGTCTTTTCAGCCCGGTTAAAATCTTCACGCCACAAGAATTCGTTCAGGCGCTCCGTAATCTTGAGGACGATTTCCTTTCGCATGAATACGCAGAAAAGAAAGGCCTTTTGGCAAAATCGATTTATGACTTATGGAAGCCTGGATATTACAAGATGATTGTCAGGGACACCAAGAGCGATGACATCATCGCAATCTTTAGAGACAAAAAGAACCCGGAAAAGATGAGCCGTAACTTCGGTTTTGATAACATCGGATACGTGTATATGGGAGAAGGGCCTAATGGCGGCTTTTACCAAAAGTCCGAGAAGTTTTACGATTTGGCAGAATGGAAGGCCAAAGAGAAAAGATGGATCTACTGCGGGCACTACACGATTAAGAAATAGAGAACATTATGATTGACATATCACAAATAAACTCGGCCCAAGTGGCAGCCAGGGCACATGAAGAAGAAGCACGAACGCAGCAACGCATCGAATTGGAGAAGGCAGCTGCTCGCCTACTTCAAGAAAAACAGATTTTTGCTTTGCAGGAAAGCAACAGGCTTTTGAAGGAACAATTGGATTTGCGAATTAAAGAGAACAAGGATTCTGCTATAGAACTAAAGAAGAGCAAGAGAATGAACTGGGCTATGTTCGTCATATCCGTTGTCTCTGCTGGTGTGGCCATTGCCTCAATGATTATCGCTATCATTAAGTAAATGATTGGAAATGTCGCGCTTTTTCTGCGCCTGCCGACAATCAAGATTCCCTTGCGCCATTTCAATCACCATTGATGAAAAAATATTCCGGTCCCAAAGCGATTTCCTCTATGGCGACGGGATTGTTGAAATAGCTTTCTTGCTGCTTGTACCGATCGGTGAGGAAATGGAGGCCTTTATTCGTGGAACCGAGCAACACCCTGCTAGAATCCCGATTGTCCTCAAGAAAAGGGCCGTCTATGAGCAAATCGACATGACGAAGCACCGTTGGATCAACGGATGAAAGATATCTGCCCGTGAATACGATGGTTCCTAACCCGGCTTCATGGACGGCTTTTAGGAGCAACGGGAGACCTTTTTGAAGGAGAGGTTCCCCACCGCTTAAGGTGATGCCCTCGATGCCGAAATCCGCCCGTGCTTGAAGGATGACGCCCATGAGTTCGTCCAAACCCATGATGTGGTTTGGAATCAGCGGTTGAAGCGATTCATTGCAGCATCCAGGGCATTTCAAATCACAGCCCTGAAACCAGATGCAGCAGCGCTTGAAAGGACCCTCCGTTCGGGTGCAGAGCTTGATGTGGGCAACATTGAAGTTACTCTTGGAACTCGAATTCAAATCCATGGGGCGCGACCTTGGCGAGGATCGTGCTCCCCCTAAGGCTGCGGAGATCGTCCTTGTTATCGAACAAGTACATGGCCAATGGGTCGAGCAGGCGATCGTTGATGGCGTTGAGAACATCGCGACCGCCTTTCGCGATGTCAACGCCCTTCAAGATATATTCGATGGCAACTTTGTCTTTTTCAAACTCGAGTTCGAGCTTGTATTTCTCGCGAATGGCGTTTTTGACCGGACCGAGTTTGGAATGGCAGATCTTATATAGGAAATCCTCGTTTTGGATGAAGTTGAAGGGCACGATATTGTTGTAACCGATACGGCCTAAAAGCTCGGGGCGCTTCAACTCGTTATCGAAGTAATTCTTGACGATGCGAATGAATTCCTTCGCGACGCTTTCCTTGTCGGAAGAAGCGGCGACTTCATTCGCACCGAGGTTTGAGGTGAAGATGATGATGGAATCGGAGAAATAGACCGTTTCGCCCTTGGAATCTGTCAGGCGGCCGTCTTCTAGGATTTGCAGGAAGATATCGAGGATCCTGGGGTTGGGTTTCGCGGCTTTTTCGATCTCGTCGAAGAGGATGACACTGAAAGGATGCTCCTTGACCGCATTCGTCAATTGGCCCCCTTCTTCGTAGCCGACATAGCCAGGGGCCGCGCCGATGAGCTTCTGGTCGCTATTCTCTTGGGCGTACTCGGACATATCGAAACGGATGCAAGCTTGGTCATCCCCGAACAAGAAACTGGCCAACGCCTTGGAGAGCTCGGTTTTGCCCACGCCCGTCGGGCCGACGAAGAAGAAGACGCCTTTCGGGGCGGAACGCGAGGAAGACTTATGGATTCCCGAGAGGCCCATGTAAGCCTTGATGATGGTTTTTTCGATTTTCGCGATCGCCTCTTCTTGACCGATGACACGCTTCGAAAGGATTTCCTTGATCTTCTTCACGCGGGCATACTCGAGTTTTTCCCACGGATTCTCTTTCTCGCCGTATTTGAAGAGGTAGAAGAGCTTGTCGTAGGTCATCTTCGGTTCTTTTTGCGACAAACGGCAAAGTTGGATGATCTCGCGGCTCGTGAAATCTTCGAGCATGTCGATGAACGGGGCGTTCTCGGGGTCGAGGAGAGAATGGGTGTTCTGCGTCAAACGAACGTCGAACTGGTCCTCGGTTTTCTCGACAATGGCGCGCCTTTCCTCCCTGTCTGGCTTCTGGAGCGTGATGATTTCCACCTCGGGGTTGTTTTGATAAAAGGAAAGGGGGAGTCCGGTGGATTTGCCGAGAATCATGATGACGACGGATTCGTTGAAGTCGGAACTCAGATATTCGACCTTGCGGTCCTTGAGGGCTTTGCCAAGCAACGTGATGTTCTGCCTTTCGTCGTCGGAGAGCCCGTTGACGGAGAAAAGGTATTCCGACCAATTCAAGATGAAGGCCACTTTCTTTTTCCTGTCGATGACGTTCTTGTAGACGACGTTCATGATCTCGGCAGGGGATTTGAAGAGGCCGCTATTTTGCGTCTCCTCCTCTTCTAGATCATCGTCGCCGAGGTCATAGGCCTCGCCTTTGACTTCCACGGAGTCCGTGACCTGGAGGCGGTCGATGGCTCCCGTCGCGCCCTCGACGCGGTCCCAATAGATGACATCGGGGTATTCCATTTCCTCGAGCATTGCCTCGAGGTATTCTCGGAGAGTGACGAGCTTTTTATTCTTGTCGAGATACACGTCCCCGACGTTCCCGTCGATGATGACGCATTTCTTGATACCGACACTACGACGGATTTTGTTGAAACTGGTTGCTAATGACATGGCACATCTCCTTGATTCTCAGTTCGTCTTCGTTTTGTGATGCTGGTATTGTTGCATCTGGATTTTGTCCGGATTGTCCCAGATGACTTCCTCGTGAAGGACGTTGATGTCGTAGATGGACGCGAGATCGCTCATGAAGGGCTCGATATCCTTTTTGCAGGCCTGTCCTTCATAGCCGTCGAATCGGTACATGAATTTGCCACTCAACTGAATCTCGAATTCAGCCCTTTGGCCCGAGGCTTTCAACGCCACCAGACGCAGCACGTTCTTTTCACGATCGATTTTCAGGTTGTTTCGGGTGTCTACGATAAAGCCCCTCGCCTTGATGGATTTGATTATAACCTTCAAGGTTTCCTTGCGCACCCTTTCGTCCGTGATCGCCGCGGAGGCGCGCTCGGAAATCTCATCGATGGTTGATGAGCCCTCGATTACCTGATTGATCGTGGCTTCGTCGACGCCTCCGGAACGCATTTCCTCGATGGTTTCGGCAACGAACCCTCTCTTGCTGGACTCCAGAAGACTCTCATACTCTTTCTTGGCGGCGGCCAGGATGTCGTCAAATGCCTCATGTTTTCCCTTGCTTGCTTCCGCAAGGGCGAGCTGGCGGAGCGATACATCCTCGATGGCGTTGATGCGTTTTACGGCGCTCTCGTCAATCTTGATAAACCCTGAGGCCTCCTCCTTCATACGTTGGAAAACGCCATTGCCTTCAGAAAGCAGGCCATCCCGAATCATCGCCTCGATCGCTTGAAGCTTGGAACCGGTCAAGGTCGCGACGGTCGAAGTCAATTCGTCTGCTTGCCTGCGCAAGGCCTCGACTGTTCTGGCGTATTCCGCCGCCTTCGAGGTCGTGGCGTTGCGATACCTTTCTAGGGACTTCTTGAAATCCTCGATTTTGGCTTTTATTTCTTCCTTGGCGTTGTTTAGGTACCGTTCGTATTCTTTGACTTCCTCGGTTCGGAGGGTTTTGGCGGTCTCTTGAATCTTGCTGAGGGTCTTGTCGATCTTGCATAAGGAAGCGGCGGCCGTTTCGCACTGGGCTTGGATCTCAATCGAGATTCCTTCGTAAGAAATGATCGTTTGGTGGCTCATTGATCTTTCTCCTCCTTTTTCGCTAGCTCGAAGATCTCCGCGCTCCATCTTCGCAGATCATCGGGGGCGAAACGCGCGGACGGGGCGCCCTGATGGACATTCGCGTTCCTTGCCTCGCGGAAATCGTGAAGGTCGGAAACGATGGCTTTGTCTATCATTTTTTGCCTCCGCGCTTCGGACAACATGTCGGATAACGTCCCGCTCAAGCCGAATTCGGACTGGAGGATCGCTTCGAGTTTTCCGGAAAGATTCACGAGAACGTATTGAAATTCCCCGGCGTTGATTTTCTTTTCGATGACCTCGGGCTTGATGTTTCGCGGATTCTTCAAGGCGTTTTCCATCATGTTGATATCATCGTTGATTCGCCCGAAGACATCCAAATAGGCATCGAATTCGCGGAAGAGGTCTTTGTTTTCCGTCTCAAAGGGTTTCAAGCGCTTTTTCTCGGCAGAAGCCGTGGCGTAAGTAGTCCGCACGGATCCGCGATCGATAGACTCGAAATCGATGCGGAAATCGCGGTAGTCGGCAATTCCGCACTCTTTCTTCAATCGCTCTAACGAGTTTACGAAATTGATCAAAGACACGAGCAACGGATGGGTGGCTTGCTTGGTCCTTAAGCATTCAGGGACGGGGTTCACGTAAGAGCAGGCTAAGGCTTCGTCGAAAGGGGCCTCCAACAAAACCTGGTATAAGCCCACGGGATCCTCGATGGATTGCAACTGGTCGAAAACTCGATCCAAAACATCCTTCGCGGATCGTCCAAGGTATTTGGGAATCCAAGCGGTAACCTTGAGGAAGGCTTCCACGGTTGACTCGTCGATGGTTGAAACATAGCCCTCGTAAGCCCTGGCGACCAATTCCTTTTCCTTTTCGAAGATCCTTGGGCTAAGCAACGAATAGGGCCGCATCTCGGACAAGAGTCCGATCTGCCGCGCGAAATCGAGGTTCGCGAGATAACCTTCCATGATCTTGAAGGCTTCGTCATAGTCCTTGCTGCATTCGGTGACGCGGACGAGTTTCTCGTAATTCTCCGAAGAGAAGGGCGCTAGCCCGTTCACGATCGGTTTCAAAACTTGCTGAAGTTGGCTTTGCTCCAGAGACAATTCCAGTGCCAAAGGAACGCGAATCGTGTCGAAGCCCCAAACGTCGAATTCAAAGTTTCCGAGGACATAGGCGGTCGCCTCGCCCCGAGCGTTCACGCGAAGGAATTCGGCGCCAAAGGGAAGAGGTCCGCTTGCCTTCAAAACGAGTCCCTCGCCACCGTAATCGCCCGCGGTAACCATAAGGCGGATCTTTTGCTTTACGACCTCTCCCAAATCCTTGGGGATCAGCACGCGCTTGATCGACGCGTCCGGAAACTCGCTCAATTTGCGCGTCGGGACGTTCGGATAGGAAAAACGGAATTTCTCTTTTTGCAAGAGCGCCTGGTTGACGATTTCCGGCTTGTAATACTTTGCGAAGAAGGACTGTAGGGCCTTGTCGCCAAATACAATCCTAGCGGTATCGCCTTCGATTTCGATGTTGAAGTCGTATTTGACCGTGTAGTTTTCCTTTGCTTGGGTTTCCACCTTGGTGACGATTTCTTCCTTTTTGATGCCGATGGCAGGCCCTTTGGAGGCGTTGATGAAATCCTCTTCGCTTTTCGCGATGGAAAACTGCTCGAAGAACTCCGGGGTAATGGGCGCGTCCTTCAAAGGCCTTCCTTCAAGGTCTTCCGGAAACTTCAGGAAGAAAGAATTCGTTGCGATATCGTAGAAGATATTGATCTTCGTTTCTTTCTCGATCGGTTTCCCATCCTCGTCCGTCGCGGGGATATACCCGTCGGCGAAGATCTTCTCGCCTTTCGCCGTGAAGGTGTAATCGTGTATCTGGCTCTTGGAGAAAGTGGATTCGCTGATCGACGAGCCGAAATATGAGGTCATCAAGCCTTGGCGAATCAAATCGTCCATCGCGTCCTTGAAGATGTGGTGAAGCCGTTCGGGGACGCCGAAATTGACGAGCGCGTCCGCCATCCTCATCGTCCGTTGCTTGGAATCGCGAATCAAGACCAAAAGGATATAAGCGACCCCACTTGGCTTCCGGACGACGCTATAGGAAACGAGCTCCGTCAATTTGAAGGCCGGGAATTTCAGGGAAGTCTTCAAAATGAGCTTATCCATTGATCGTGTCTCCTTTGTTCTCTAAGACATCGACGTCATCGATCGATTTGCCGAACGACTCGATGGTGTTGATGATTTCCTCGTATACCCGGAAGCGCCGCTGGTCATGCGCGGGATTGCCGTTGACGTCTGGCAAATCGATGACCCCCTTTGTCTCGAGGTATCTCTTATTACCGACGACGATGAGCAAACGCCTCGCCCTGGACAAAGCGACGTTGATGCGTTGATAGGCGAGGATGAACCCGGGGTTTGATTTTTCCGGCTTTTCGGGATTGCGAACCATCGAGAGGATGATGATGTCGCGCTCATCCCCTTGGAAATCGTCGACCGTCGAGACGATGATTCTCTCGGAATCTCCCTTGAACGCGTCGGTCTTGACCTTGCGCATCAATTCCTTGATTCGCCTCGCCTGATCCCCATAGGTGCAGATGATTCCAATGCTCAGCTTATCCGCTTCGGCCCGCGGGTTGTCTTTGAGATAGGCATTGATCTTTTTCACGAGTTCGGCGACGACCTCGGCCTCGCCGGTGTTGTACATGGACGTGGAATCCTGACGATGGGTCTCGAATCCTTTGCAATCCACGAAATAGATATGCTTTTCGGGCTCGATGATAAGACGCCCGTTCGAGACGATGCGGATGCCATGCTGTTTCGCGTTATTTTGTCCAGGCCAACCTAGGCGCAGCTGGTTGTGATAGAAGTGGTTGAAAACGCGCATGATGTCCTCATGGCAACGATATTGCTGAACGAGCATCGTCTTAAACGCGTCGGGGATGCGTTCGAACAACGTTTTGAAGAAACATTCCTCGCAAAGCTTTGTGTACTCCTTATTGAGATCCTCGCTGATATAGTTTGGGTCAAGCCCCTCGAAGTCCGCTTGCCTGAGTTTGGCGAACTCGTACATCGGGGGAAGCTGCCTGTGGTCCCCAACAAGGATGACGGTTTTGCCGTAGAGAATCGGAATGAGGAGGTCGATGAAACTTGACTTCGATACCTCGTCGATGATGACGACGTCGATGCCCGCGGATTTGAGGTCGATGCCCTCGATGCCATAATCCGACAAAACATCGAGGTTATTCCTGCCGAAGCGATCGCTGCTGGTGCAGGTGATCCCGAAGACGTTCGCGCTATCGAATAGGTCGGAAGTGAAGACGCGGCGGTCCTCCTCGATGACTTCCGACGAAGAGATGTAGTCGACGATGCGCTTATACATTGGGATTTTTGCTTTGTTCTCGGCTTCTTGTGCCGCGAAATCCACCTGCATCTCATTCCATTTGGATTGGATGATTTCCAAGGCGGAGTCAACGGAATCGTAGGGCACGGCGATTTCGAATTCGCGGAAGAACTGGCCAATCGAATTCTGGAGTCGGGTGACGTTTTCCTGGATTTCCTTGAAGTTATCCTCTTCTTGGATGTCGGAAATCTGTTCGTTGATCCCCTTGATCTGCGTTGCGAAATCCTTGATTTCCGCTTCGATCGAAACAACCCGTTTTTCCATCTCAGCGAGTTTTGGGTCGATGAGATTCGCAAAGAACGCGGTTTTTTGTTCGGAAAGCCGATCTTTTAGGCGCATGAGAGTATCTTCGATCTCATCG
>JAQYPI010000108.1 GCA_028726925.1 Caryophanales bacterium
CAATGGCCCCCTCTTTGGCCTCGTAAGCAGGCTCACGCGCCAAAAGGGCATCGACCTCGTCTTATCCCTCATCCCCGAAATCGTCCGTCGCGGCGGGCAAGTCGTGATCCTCGGCAGCGGGGAATACGAGCTCGAGGAGAAAGCAAGGGTCCTTGCTGCCGCCTTCCCCCGTTCCGTGCGGGCCGAAATCCGTTATAGCGACGCTTTGGCCCACGCGATCTACGCCGGCAGCGATTTCTTCTTGATGCCGAGCCTTTTCGAGCCATGCGGCATCGGGCAGCTCCTCGCCGAGCGCTACGCCTCGATCCCCGTGGCCCGCGACACCGGCGGCCTCCACGACACGATCGACGATTATCGCGGAGGGAACGAGGATGAAGCCAACGGCATCCTCTTCCGCGATTACGGATTCGACGGCCTCCGATATGGCGTCGACATGGCCTTCCGGGCCTATAAGGACAAGAAAGTCCTCGCCAAGCTCCGGAAGAACGCCTACAAGGCCGACCATTCCTGGGCCAGAAGCGCGGAGCTCTACCAAGGGCTCTATCGCGCGATCGTTTGATTTTACGCCGAAAAGGCTATCTTCCCATGGTATGCGAAGGTAGCCTTTTTCTTATGTTTCAGAAAACGAAAGCCGGCTTTCATTCTTTGCTTTCAAAGGAGCAATTCTCAAAAAAACAAAAGTAATTCTCTACATATAAAGAAATGCGAATACAAAAGAATCCATCGGGACTTTTTCGCTTCGTTGTGCAAATTTGCGCAATTCCGTTGGGCAAATTTGCGCTGTTTTGTTACACACTTTTGCGCCATTTTGTTACACACTTTTGCGGTAAGGCTGCCTTTACAGCAGAAAATCCAGCACGCCAAAAGGCCAATGGGGAAAATTGTTCGTAACCTTTTTGAAAGAAGATTCAAGACGCTTTCAGAGGGAATCGAAACCCATGAGGTGGAGCCAGAAAGAAACCGCGTCTGCGGTCTCTTCGAACGAAATCCCCGTCGCGTAATCGCTTTTTGGAAGAAAACGCGCCCATCGAGCTTTTTGGTTTTCGTTGGTTCGGATGTCCCGCAACGTCCGCTCGAAGAGAGAGGGTTCCTGTGGAAAGCCGCGATGCGCGCAGGTCTTGGAAAACGCCTCTTTCAGCAAATCTGCATCGATTTTGAACCCGAATTCCTTCCTGAGGAGATAGACGTCATAGAAGTCTTTGCTCCTGCTGTTTTTCACGCCTTTTTCGAGGATCGTCTCCAGTTTCTCCGCCAAGAACGTCTCGATCGGATAGCGAAGGAGGGAAATCTTCTCGCCGGTGATGAGACAATCGTATTCATCGAGTTTCGGTCCGGGAACCATTGGGTCTCCCGTCGCGATGTCGATGCTGAACACCTGACGGATGTTGGCGAAACGCCCCATGAACTGGATGCCGAATCCCCCGTATGGATCGTCCTGGCGAATCGGTTTGTCCATGATGTATTCGAAGTAGACCCCGTCGTCGATGTCCATGGCGGCGATTTCCTTCATGTCGCCAATCGTCCTTTCGTGGGTCAGGTCCGCGTTCCACAGGAGGAAATCGATATCGAGGGTAGAACGTTTCGCGATTCCGACGAGGGAGGATAAACAGAGGCCGCCCTTGAGGACGTATTTTTCGCGCAAGGGTGACGAGGCGAGGCGCGCCAAAAAGCAGTCGAAGAAGAACCGCGGGTAAGCGGTATGCGGGGAAATGTCGAGGTCTTTGGCCACGCGGGTGATCCGCGAGACCAGTCTTTGCTTATCGATCTTCATTCACAAAAATCTCCATGGTTTCGTCGACTTTTGAAGAGATGCCGCGCATGGAGGCGTATTCATCCAACCTGGCGTAATCCCGTTCGTCGTTCTTACAATAACGGCGAAGGGCTTTTAAGAACGTCTCGGAGTCATACCACCTCCGCCTCCGGATGAGCTCGACAATGCTTTTGTCGAGACCATAGGTCATCACGGGGTTCTGGAAGATGGTGTTCACCTCTTCGATCTGGTAATCGAAAAGTTCTTTCTTGGATTCGTGATGCACGATGATCTTCATACGGAAATCCTCGGTCCGGATTCTGTATCCCGGAGGGCAGATGACTTCAAGAACCTGAGGGGGGTAGTCGCTTAGGCCGTGGAGGTAGAGGGCGCAATACCCGTAAAAGATCGCTTTCGGGTAGCGCTTCTGCAGAAGCATGAAATCGTCCGCGACGAAAGCATCGCCTGCGTACATCCCGGGAGCGATCCTCTCCATCCCTCGTTTCTTCGCGTAAGGGGAGAGCAGATTCCCGGAAATGCCGTTATTCTCGAGCATTTCGCGCGTCAGGACGCTTTTCCCGTTGTTCGATAGTTGATCCATTCGTTCGTAAGCAGTCATAATATTTGTACCTAAATATATAGAAAATTAGTACAAATATCAATAGAACTCCTGTTTGAGCCGTTCCTTTCCTTTTTTCATTCTAAAGGGTCCAAAAATCTTGGGAAGTAGGGAGTGATCGGAAAAAGAAGAGAAGAAAAAACCGCCAGGTTTCCTTGGCGGCGAGCCTTCCTATTACCGGTAATGGAGGAAGGAAATCAAGTCGTCCTCGCTTAGGCCTTCCCCGAGGATCGGGCCGGCGTAATAAGGGATCCCGAGCC
The DNA here is from genome assembly GCA_028726925.1 of Caryophanales bacterium. Lineage (GTDB taxonomy): Bacteria > Bacillota_I > Bacilli_A > RFN20 > CAG-826 > Alloenteromonas. The sequence goes on from JAQYPI010000108.1 coordinate 2,630, forward strand.
CCTGGATGAATTTCTTGCCATCCTCGCTGTTCACCCCAGCGCTTAGCTCGACAAGACCAAGGCTCCGGGCGTCGCGGACGTAAGACCCGTAAAGCAGACGGTCGCTTTCCCCGTTTAGGGCCTCCTCGAGGAAATAGGGCGAGGCGACGATGCCGTCGACCCCGATTTCCGAAAGCTGGGCAAGGGGCACCGTGCCCGGGGTCAATTGGTCGCAGAGGACGCTGATGCCACCCTTGTGAAGCTCCATAACGACCTGCTTCATCGTCGCGGCGTTCTGGGACGTCGATTTCGCGGAGAAGCTGAGGATCAGGAAATTGTCGGGAATCGAGAATTCCTGCTTGAGCTTGAGCAAACGCTCGATCGCCCCCGTCCCGGAGACGGAAGAGGGGGAACAAGGATAGAGGAGGTAGGAGATCTTCTGGGCCCGGAAGAGGGTGTCCGCGTTGCTTTGGTAGAACGAGAAGAACTGGCGCAAACAGGCGAAATCGACCATCTCCTGCATGCGCGAGAGCTTGGCGATGCGCAAGAACTCGCGGGAACGGATCTTCTTGCGACCTTCCTCATACAATGCCGGGGCGGCCTTGAGGATCTTGGTGACCCCCGTGAAGCTATCGGCGACCGGCGTGAATTCGAGGTCCATCCGTTTGGCGCGCAACCGCTCGTTGAGGAGCGATTGGATGTAGTCGAAGCGCAAAGCCTTCCTGCCCTTGGCCTTCCCGACTTCGGCGATGACCCCAATCCCCATGCGGGCGCTGCGGAGGAGTTCGCTCTGTAAGAGGGAGACGAGGTCGTTTGGCGTCGTCGCGTCGCTTGGGTAGGCGATGAGGGAATAGCTGTATTCGGGGTTGAAGGAATCCTCCCCGACGTAGAGGGTGCCCGAGATGGCATCGGCGATGGTCTCGACCGACACGATGAGGGACGTGCGGTTGGTAAGGCCAGGGAATGCCACGACAAGCGTGTCCGGGTCGAAACGGTACGTCGCCTCGTCGTAGCCGATGGACCCGAGCTCGCGGGCGATCGCGGACATGAGAGAATTCGTGTTCTGGTCCTTGAGCTTGAGGAGCAGCGTCTCCTTGTTTTGAAGGCGGATGCCGAGGAAATAGCCCGAGGCGAGGTCGTTCCGAAGCTCGCGGTTGATGTCGATCTGGAAGGCGCGGGCGTTCTTGACGAGGAGGGATTTGTCGATGAGGGAGGTCGCGAGGGCCTTGCCTTCGTCCTTCTCGAGGAGGATGGTCGCGATATCCTCGTTCCCTTCGCGGTAGGCGAGGACCGATTCGCTCACCTCCTTGTTCGAGATCTCGGGGATCGCGCGCTTGAGGCTGCCTTGCGTAAGGGGGCAATCAAGGCACGGGGCATCAAGGCCATAGAGGGCCTTGTGGCAGGGAAGCCCGGGCTTAGCCCCCTTGAGCTTGTGGGCGAGGTTGTCCGTGAAGGAAAGAAGGCGATGGGTCTTGCGTTCCACGGTGTAGAGGAAGAATTCCTTGCGGGAAGCGAGGTTATTGAGCTCGAGGACGTGGTAGTTGCGGTCGTTGTTCGCGCGCTCGGCGAAAAGCGAGGCGTAGCTAAGGGGCAAAAATTCGAGAAGCTTCTCGCGGGCGAGGAGCCGGAGCTCGAAGCCGCGGGGGGCCGCGAAATAGAAGAGGCCGACCTTGGCCGATCCGTTACGCACGGGATAGAGGAAGAGGGAAGAAATACCGAGGGACAAAAGCTCGGTCGCGAAATCCTTGCCTAGGCCCTGCGCGGTCGAGACGAACAAGGGGAAATCCTTTTCGGCGCGCTCGAAATAGGGGTCAAGCACAGAT
>JAQYPI010000109.1 GCA_028726925.1 Caryophanales bacterium
CAAGACGACGTTCCTAAGCAACATGTCCCACGACATTCGCACCCCGATGAATGCGGTTCTTGGGTACGCCGACCTCGCCCTTGAGCACATTGACGACAAGGAACGGGTCGTGGATTGTCTCGAGAAACTGCGGCAAGCCGGCGACAACCTCCTCGATTTGCTCAACAACGTCCTCCAGATCTCCCGCATCGAAAGCGGCCGTTCCGTCGTGAACAACCGCCCCTGCAACCTAACCGACATCAACGATTCGATCGTCGCGACCTTCGAGAGCTCCATCCACGCGAAGAACCTCCATTTCTCCTACCGCTCGGACCTCGAGAACCCTTATGTTCACGCGGACGCCACCAAGATTCGGCAGATCGTCACGAACATCCTTTCCAACGCGATCAAATACACCCCCCAAGGCGGGGCCGTCGGCTATTCCTGCGAGGAATCCCCCTCCAAGCGGAAGGGCTTCATCCACGAGAAAATCGTGATCGTCGACACCGGCATCGGCATCTCGGAAGAATTCCTGCCTTACGTCTTCGACCAGTTCGAGAGGGAGCAAAGCACCACGGAAATCGGCATCGAGGGCACAGGCCTAGGCCTGGCCATCGTCAAGAAGCTCACGACCTTGCTCGGGGGCGAGGTCCGCGTCGACAGCGAGCGCGGGCGCGGCACGACCGTCACCCTCGACCTCGACCTGCGTCGCGCGACCCCCGCGGAAGTCGATTCAATCAAGAAGCGCATCCCCGCGGCCACGGGCCAGAAATACCCGGGCAAGCGCGTCCTCGCCGTCGAGGACAACGACCTGAACGCGGAAATCCTCAAGCAGATCCTCGAATCCCGCGACATCGAGGTCGTCCGCGCGGAAAACGGGGAAAAGGCCGTCGCCATGGTCGGGGAAAGCGCCCCCGGGTATTACGACCTCGTGTTCATGGACATCATGATGCCCGTGATGAACGGCTATGAGGCCACCCGCCGCATCCGCGGGATGCTCGACGTGAGCAAGAAGCACATCCCAATCGTCGCCATGACCGCGAACGCCTTCGACGAGGACGTGAAGAAGAGCTTCGAGGCCGGGATGAACGAGCACATGGCCAAGCCCCTCGACATCGCGACCCTTGACGAGATTCTGCGCAAATACCTGCTCGGGTAAACCGAAAAGGAAACGAAAAATGCCTCGGACGAGGCATTTTCATTTGATCGGGGGGAGGAAGAACCGGCCGTAGACTTGCTTGAGTTCGGTGACCTCGATGAAGGCGCTTGGGTCGCTTTCGCGGATGACCTTGACGGCGTTTTTGACTTCGTAGGAGGAGACCACGATGTCGATCGCGATCTTGTCCTTGCCCGTGAAGGCCCCTTGCCCGTGGAAGACGGTCGCCCCGTGGGGGAGGGCCGAGATGATGATGCGGGCGAGGTCCGGGTTGCTCGTGATGACGGTGATCTTGACCTTCTTGTTGCGGATGTTGATCGTGTCGATGACGGCGCTTGTGACCATCAGGTAGAGGACGGAATAGAAGGCCATCGTGACGAATTCCATGCTGTTGCCATCTGGGACGCTCATCATGCCGTTCCACACCTTGATGGAACCGAGAATCGTGTAGATCGTGAGGGTGCAGATGTTGATGAGGGTGTTGTATTTCCCGACGAGCACGCTTTTCTTGAGGGCGATGTAATACGAAAACACGTCGATGCCCCCGCCAGATCCGTCCACTTTGTAGGCAAGACCGCTGCTAATCCCGGTGCAGACGCCCGCGAAGATCGCGCGGCTTAGCATCCCCCCGTTGCTGTTGACGAAGCGGGAAATCTCGTAGATCCAGCCTTGGTCCCAAAGGCCGAGGAGGTTCGAGAAGAGGGAGACGAGGGCGACGTTGATGAACGTGAAGGCCGTGAAGCGCTTGCCGATCCCAATCCAAGCGACGATAAAAACCGGGACGTTGAGGGCAAAATAGAAGATGGAGAAAAGAGTGTCTTCAAGGTTTGCCGAAATCTCGACGGGGAACATCGAGACGATCATGATGATGAGCTGCGAGATGCCCGAGATGCCTCCGGATAGGAGACGGGTGATCGCCCCGCCGGATTCCTGCATCAGGGCGTTCGGGACGAGAAAGCATTTGTACCCGAGGGCGAAGACGAAGGCGGACACCGTGAGCACGAGGACCGAGAAGGAATTCTTGAGGGTGCTATGGAGGACCGGGTGGTCGTAGAGATGGTTTTCGATTTTGGAACGGAGGGAGTTGTGGTTATCCATGGTTGAACGGCGGCATTATGGTCCTTTTGCGAGCAAAAAGGAAGAGGAATCGCGGCGCAAGAAGGCAAAACGCTTAATCTCTCTTACTTAAGTAAGAAGCGATTGCCCTTCGCGGGCGAGGGTGCTATCATTACACCGCTGATTTTATCAGGCCCTTTTTGTTCGGAGGTCAACCATGTACATTCTTAAATCCCTCAGCGCCGCCTTCTCCCGTTTCTGGAGATGGATTCGCGAGACGGCTTGGGTCCAGCCCTTGCTCATCGTCGGCGGCATCTTCGCCGTCATCTTCTCGATTCCCAAATTCACGACTTGGTTCCAGGCCATGAGCGCCGAGGGATCCTCGGGCTACCTGAGCAGCTTCCGCCTCTCTCTCGAAGGCGAAGGCCGCGTCGACATCATCGACGGCAAGGAGAAAGTCGCCGAATCTGCCGCGGACGCCCTCACCCGCACCCTCGCCGAGAATTCCTGCCAATTCGTCCAAAAGGATGATTTCGCGACCTACGAGGCTTTCCACGCTAACCTCGAAGAAACCGGCGCCCTCAAATACGGCGAGAAGTATTTCCTTGCTTACGTCACCCGCGAATCTTCCACCGGCTCCGAGAACGCCAAGACCGGCTTCGAGACCCTCGAGAAGAACTGGAACACCCGCTTCAGCCCGACGGATGCAACCGAAGAATTCAAACTTCACACGATCTTCACGGACGACACGTCCACCAACGACGACGACTACACCCTCGACAACGACAAGAAGGCCTTCTCCCGTTACCTCAACAAATGGAACGGCGGCAACGGCGGCGCGGATTTCTTCTCCTTCGTCGGCACCGACCTCGAGACCACGTGGTACAAGACCAACGCCAACATCGCCGATAGCAACTACGAGCACATCACGATGCCGGACGTCGACACCTTCGGCATCCCGACCATCTTCCTTATCGACTTCACCGAGACCGCGTTCGACGCCGGCCGCTTCGGCATCGTCGAGGCCGTGTTCTCCGTCTCCGGCGACACGGACTACGACAAAGCGAGGCTCCTCATGAACATGTGGAACCACAACGACAGCGACACGGACAACCCCTTCTCGAAGGATTACATCTCGAAATAACGGAAACGCCCGCGTTCGCGCGGGCTTTTTTCCAGGAAAGGATGCCCACCATGAACCCCATGATCCAAACGCTTGATTCCCTTGAAGTCATCCCCCATGGCAAGGGAGATGCCATCGATGCCGACACGACTTCTGAAGGAGTCGTGACGCGCGTCGGGGACAAGATCCTCCTCGCCTGCGCGGACGAGATCCCCCTTTTCCTCGCGGTTAGGGGCAAGGCCCTCATCGGGATCGTCGCTTCTCTCGAGGACATCCTGAACGAATCCGTCCTCGCCTCGATCAAGAAAGCCATCGCTTCCTTGGCTCTTAACGGCCAGGATTTCGAGGCCATCCTCGGCCCGAGTCTCACCTTCAGCCACGTCCCCGTCTCGAAAGAGCTTTTGCAAGCCACGTTCGACCGCGGTTACCGCCTTGGCACGAAAGGCACGAGCGGCCAAACCTTCCTCGACCCCCAGATGATCCTCTTTCAGCAGCTTCGCGGCCTTGGCATCGAACCCGAGCATATCCTGATCTCGGATTACGACACTTTCGAGAACCCATCCCTCCTTTATAGCGCCCTAGCCGGGGACAAGGAGAAGAACGTCTTCGAAGGTGTCCTTCGCTAAGCAAACCCCGCAAGAGGAAACCATCGAGGGACGGCCTAAATCCCCTTCCCATCCGAGTCCAGAACCTTTGATATAACGTTGAAAAAGTTCATTGAGCCCACAAACTCAAAACAAGGAAAATCCTCGCGGGTTTTTCTATCGGGGGATTTGGGGAAAATCATTCCTCGAGAAGGAATGCTAGGTAATAGGGGAGGGTTAGGGTATTCCCGTTTTCCCCAATGTTGTATTCCCCAAGTTTCACGCATTGACGGACTTTGTAGGTGTCGTAATGCGCAAGGATTTCTTTCGCGGATTTTGCATAACCGGTGGTCGCTTTTACCTCGATAAGGCAGGTTTCCCCATTTCGTCTTGTGACGAAATCGATTTCCATTCCCGAATCCTTTCGGTAGTAATAGAGCTTTCGGTTCATCTTCGAGAACGCGTCGGCGACGATATTTTCAAAGATCGCGCCTTTATAGATTCCCAGCTTTCCAGAAAGAATGTCTCCGGCGGCGCCTTTTTCAAGCATGGCGACGAAAAGCCCGCTATCGCGCATATAGAGTTTGAAGATATCGTCGATTTTGTTCCCTTCAAGGGGGAGTTCCAGGTTTGATAGGTTGAAACACTGGGACACGATTCCCGCGTCAACGAGCCATTGGATTGCTTCCCGGTAATCCTCGCTGCGCCTTTTAGCATTCATCTTGGAATATTGGAATTTTTTGTTTTCCTTTGCGAGTTGGCTTGGGATGGAGTTGAAAACTTCCTCAATTCGCGCCAAAAGGTAACGGTCTACTTCCTCGTTTTCGTTCGCGTCCAGATGTTTTCCAAAATCGTCTCGGTATTCTTCGAGGATGTCCCGCTGCTCCTCATAAACGCGGTTCATGTCATTCGTGGAAAGGAAAATGTTCACCGCTTCGGGAAGCCCGCCGACGCAGATGTATTCTTTGAAGTATCGCAACATCGATTCATGGATGGCTTTAGGAATCGGCGTTCGAGCGGTCAAAGAATCCCTCATGGAATCGATGACGTTTTGCGAGATGCCCTTTGCCCACAGGAATTCCTCAAAATCGAGTGGGTTCATGTAGACGATGCGCTCGGAACCCGTGGGGACGCCCTTCCCCTTTTTTCGATTGTAACCTTTGATTCCGAGCAAGGAGCCCGTCGCGATGATGTCGTAACGTCCATCCTCCACGAAGAATTTGATGGAGGCGCGGGCATTCGCGCATTCTTGGATTTCATCGAAAATGATGAGAGTTTTCCCGGGAACCGGTTTAATTCCCGGCATCATCGCGGTGAGGTTGAGAAGGATGACGTCGACTGCGAGGCTCCCTTCAAATGCCTCTTTTAGGTTTTCGTCCATCTTGAAATTGATGTAGATCTCGTTTTCGTAATTCTCTTTCGCGAATTGACGGACGATAAAGGTCTTCCCAATTTGACGAAGTCCTTTGATGACGAGCGCTTTCTTTTTTGTTCCGACGTTGCTTTTCCACTCCCGCAACGTCTGCATGATTTTTCGTTTCAGCATAAGTTCCTTTATTAAAGTTTGCACTTTTTCAAGGGAAATTTCAATGTTATCTTGCACTTTTCCAAGGGAAATATTTGGAGAAAACTACACTTTTCGAGACTTGCAAGAAAGTTTGTGTTTTTGATTCCGCGCCCGCCCTTGGCCTCTGCAATATGTCGAAGCCCAATGTCGCTCTTTCCTCTTCCGTCAATTCCTGAATGTATTTCTCCTTCTTCTTTTTGCAGGCGTTGTTGTAATCGGCGATGCAGCTGGTGAGGACGATCATCTGATTCGCCTCGCTGTTGAACAGAATCCTATGGTTCGAGTAGCGCTGCAGTTCTGAGTTGAACGACTCTATCGCGTTGCTCGTCCGTATCGATTGCCACATCGCCTTCGGAAAACCCAGATACGTGAACAGCCCCCGCGTCTCCATGACCTTTTTGATCAGGTGGGGATACGTGACTCCCCATTTCTCGGTGAATTCATCGAATTTCGCCTTGGTTTCCGCCTCCGTTTCCTGGGTGTAGACCTCGCGGAAATCGCCGCAGATCTCGGCCCGGTCCTTGACCCTGACGGCTTGCGCGATGTTTCTTTGGATATGGACGAGGCACCTTTGGTGAGCGGCGTTCGGAAAGGCGGCGGCGATGGCCTCCGGCATCCCTTGGAGGCCGTCGGTGATGAAGATCTTGGGTCCCCGACGCCCCTTTCCTTGAGCTCCAGGAGGAAATCTTTCCAGGAATGCGCACCTTCGTTCGAGAGTTACACTAAGTATGTGTTGCACGGAGACAAGGAAAAGAACGTCTTCGAAGGCATCCTTCGTTAAGGTTCAGGCGCCCCATCGGTTCGTATGCCGAACGGGACGTTTTCTTTTCCCCACATCCCGGGATTCCGGTTTCAATGAAAATGCTAACAAGTTCTAAAGAGTTCTAAAACTTTGAGAAAGTTCTAAATAGTTCTAAATCTTTTAAAAAGTTCTAAAGAGTTCTAAAATATTGGAGGAGGAAGAACCATGACGAATCCTTTTGTCACCACGTTTGGCATTGAGCCGCAAAACTATATCAGGAGAAACGAGGAGTCCGAGAAAATCATTTCCGAGTTTTCAAGCGAGTCGCCCTCGAATTATGTCTACATCATCACGGGTCTTCGCGGAAGCGGGAAAACGGTCCTCATGTCCGCAATTGCGAATCATTTCATGGACGAAAAGGATTGGATCGTCGTCGACCCAGGGCCAAAAGACAATATCTTGGAGAACGTCGCTTCCGAGATCTTTGAGACCGGGAAAATGAAGCACCTGTTTTTGAAGGGCGAGTTCAGCTTTTCTTTCCATGGTCTCACGTTTTCCATCGAGGGGAACGAACCCGTCTCTTCGGTGAATACGTTGCTCAAGAAGATGTTGCAAATCATCAAAAAACGGGGCAAACGGGTTCTCATCACCATCGATGAGGTCGACAACAGCCCGCAAATGAAGCACTTTATCCAAGCGTACCAATCCTTGATTCGTCTCGGATATCCGGTCATGCTCCTGATGACGGGGCTTTATGCAAACGTCTCAAAATTGCAAGAAGACAAATCCTTGACCTTCCTTTATCGCGCCCCAAAAATTCGTCTGGAATCCCTCAACATCGCGGCAATCGCCTCCTCGTATCGGGAATATCTGGGCGTTGCTTTCGAACAATCGGTGTCCCTTGCGCAAATGACGAAAGGCTACGCTTACGCTTATCAGGTTCTTGGGTACCTTCTTTATCCGTCCACGTCGAAAGAAGTCGATGAAAAAATTCTTCGAGAATATGACCAATACTTGGCAGATTACGTCTATGACAAACTCTACTCGGAACTGTCTCAAACAGAGCAGATTATCGTATGCGCATTCGAAGGAAACGGGCCAATGAAGCTCGCAAACTTGAGTGAGAAAAGCGGAATCGAAGTCAAAAAACTGAGCGTTTACCGGGATCGTTTGATCAAGAAAGGCGTGCTCTTTTCTCCTGCATACGGGTTCATGGAATTCACTTTACCTCGATTCTACGAATATCTTGCGATCAAGCGATAGGAAAACGCATCTCCTCGCGGGAGCTTATCGTCGAGCAACGACGCATGATGTTGCGTTTCTGCAACGTCTTTCGCCCCTTTTCGCATTCTTCCAATCTAGACGTGATTCTCAATCATGGTTGGAATTCGAAAACCAAAGGAATTCGGAGAAAAGAAAACCCGTTCTTTCTGACAAGGAAAGGACGGGTCAAGGAAGATATAAGCTTATTTCTTCTTCCGGGACGTGTAATGCCGCGCGACGACTTCCGGCACCAAAGGAGAGATATCGACCCCCGAGGCTTCCATCTCGTTGATCGCGCTAGAAGAGATGAACGCGGTATCCGACCCGGACATGAAGAACACCATGTCCACCCCCGGCCCGGCGAAGCGGTTCGCCGCGGCGAGCTGGAATTCGTATTCGAAATCCGTGACGGCCCGCAACCCGCGGATGATGTGATGGCTGCCGTGGCTCAAGCAGTAATCGACGGTGAGGCCGTCGGTCGCGTCCACGGTCACGCGGTCCATGTCCTTGACCGCCTCTTTCATCATCGCGAGCCTCTCCTCAATGGGAAAGACGCTTTTCTTGCGCGGGTTGACCGCGAGCAGGAGGATGACGCGGTCAAAGACCTCGAGGCTGCGGCGCAAAACGTCCATGTGCCCATTCGTGATGGGGTCGAATGACCCGGGGTAAACGCCGATCTTCTCCATATCAAACCTTTCTTATATAGGATACGCGCGTGTAGCCGTATCGCTTTTCCTTCGCGATCTCGAATCCATCGGGAATCGATGGGGTGTCCCCCTCGAATTCGATGAGGATATGCGCATCGTCCTTCAAAAGCCCCTTGCCGTCGAGCAATCGCAAGGCTTCCCCGTAGGCTTCTTTCATCGCGTACGGGGGGTCGAGGAAGACGACATCGAGGGGCTCCTCGATGCGCGCGATAGCCTCGCGGTAGTCAAAGGGAAGAACGACGCCCCTTGTTTCCTTGAGGCTCGCGAGGTTCCGTTTGATGACGCCATGGGTGTCCTTTTCGATGAAATACGCTTTCTTC